>CAZUEM010000017.1:5929-38684 GCA_964619155.1 uncultured bacterium | reverse complement strand
GCCCCGCCGCTGACGCCCGACGCTCCGCCGGAGAACGGCGGCTGGCGGGCGCCGCGGGGCCGGGAGCACCCTCGGGGCGTTTCCGGATCCCGCCATGAAATCCCTCCTGCTGGCTGTCGCGCTCGTCGTGTTCGCCGCCGCCGTCACGCTCGCGGTCGCGAAGGCGCAGTGGCGCGTGGGCACCGCGACCGCGGTGGCCCGGCTCAACGCCGCCGCGCCGGACACGGGCGCCGGGCGCTTCGAGCCGGTGATGCTGGCGGGCCTGCCGGCGCCGGTCGCGCGCTACCTGCGCGCCGCGATCCGCGACGGCGCCTCGCTCTCGCGGCGCGTCGTCGTCCGCCACGAGGGCGGTTTCCGCGCCGACTCGGCGAGGGCGGCCTGGTCGCCGTTCCGCTCGGTGCAGCACTTCACCTCGCGCGCTCCCGGGTTCGTGTGGGCGGCCGACATCCGCATGTCGTCGCTCGTGCCCGTGTACGTGCGCGACGAGTTGATCGCGGGCTCGGGCGCGATGCGCGCGCGGCTGCTGGGGCTCGTGCCGGTCGCGGACGCGGCGGGCACGCCGGCGCTCGCGTCGGGGGCGCTGCACCGCTGGCTGGCCGAGGCCGTGTGGTTCCCGACGGCGCTGCTGCCGTCGGCGTTCCTGCACTGGTCTGCCGTGGACGACTCGACCGCGCTCGCGACCGCGACCGCCGGCGGCACGACCGTGTCGCTGGCGTTCCGCTTCCGGCCCGACTCGCTGGTCCGCTTCGTCGAGACCCCGGCCCGCATGCGGGACGTGAACGGCGAGGCCGTGCCCACGCCGTGGCGCGTGACGCTCACGCACTGGCACTGGCGCGGCGACGTCCGCGTGCCGATGCGCGGCGAGGTCACGTGGGACCTGCCCTCGGGCCCGTGGACGTACTGGCGCGGTCGCATCACGGACGCGACGTACGACTGAGGCCCGCGCGGGCGTGCCGCGACGGCGCCGCCCGGCCCCGCGCTACGGCAGCCGGCGCACCACCATCACGGTGACGTCGTCCTCGTAGGGACGCCTGGGCGCGTGCTCGTCGAGCCGGCGGAACAGGTCGCTCACCGCCGCCTCGGAGGAGAGCTTGCGGGTCTCCTTGAGCCACTTGTTCACGCGCTTCATGCCGAACGGCTCGCCCCAGGTGATGCCGCGCTCGATCACGCCGTCGCTGTAGAGCGCGAGCGTCGCGCCGCGGTCCACGTGCGCGTAGCCGAGCTTGTAACGCGACTCGGGATCGGGCCCGAGCACGAGCCCCCCGACGCTCAGCTCGCGGATGCCGCGCTCGTCCATGAGCAGGCCCGGCGGATGCCCGGCGTTCACGTAGGGGAAGTTGCCGTTCACCTCGAGCTCGCCGAAGAGGAGCGAGATGAACCGCGACGAGAGCCCGCTGCGGTGAATGACGCGGTTCAGCTTCTCGATCGTGGCCACGATCTTGAGGTCGAGGTGCGCGCCCATGCGCAGCCCGACCGCCACGTCGCGCGCCTGCAGCGCGGCGGGCAGGCCGTGGCCGGAGGCGTCCGCGACCGCGATCCCGAGCGTGTCCGGACCGAGCGGCAGGTAGTCGTAGAGGTCCCCGCCCACCGAAGCGGCCGGCGCGCTCAGCGCGAAGATGTCGTAGCCGTCGAACGCGCACTGGCCCGGCGGCAGCAGGCTCATCTGGATCGCGCGGGCCTGCTCGATCAGGTCGGCGAGCGCGCTCTTCTCGAGGTGCTGCCGCATGGCGTAGAGCAGCGAGTTGAGCGCCGACATCAGCTCGGCCTTGCCCGGCGAGCGCTCGAGCGAACCGCGCGCGGGCCCGAACAGCGCGAGCAGCGGCCCGTCGGTGCTCCCGACGGCGAGCAGCCCGACGCGGCCCGGGCCCATGTCGCCCACCCACGGCAGCTCGCGGATGGCGTCGTCGCCGGTGCTGGCGAAGCGCCGCACGAGGTCGGGCCCGATGTCGGGGCGCGGCTCGCCGAAGGTCTTCGGCGCCGCGAAGCCGTCCTTGCGGCGGTCGTACACGTGGATGGCGACGACGACGAGCGGCTCGCGCATGACGTCGAGCAGTTGCGGCGCGATGCGGGCGGCGAACTTCTCGGGGGACTTCACCCGTTCGGCGGAGGCGAAGATCTTCTCGAGGCTGCGATAGAAACTCTTGGACTGGATCATGGCGTGCGGACCGGCGGATGGGGGACGCGGCGGAGGGGACGGGCGCGGGACGTTACGCGCGCGGACGCGGGAAGGGAAGCCGCCGCCCGCCGCGCCACGCCACGCGTGTCAGCGAGGTTCCGGCCACGCGGTGACCCACGGGTCGCCCGCGCCGCCCAGCGCCGCGCCGATCGCCGCGCCGCCCGCCGCGCCGGTGACGAGGTAGAGCCCGAGCGCCTGCGCGCCGCCGAGGTCCTGCTCGTCCTGCAGGCGCATGGCGAGCGCCGCCGCCGCGACCGCGCCGAGGAACGCGCCGTAGAGCAGTCCCCGGTCGCCGCCGCCCTTGCGGAGGTCGAGGCCCGAGACGCGCGACCACGGCACGAGCCCCGGCTGCCGGGGCGAGACGTCGTTGGCGCCGTACGCGGGCGAGCCGGGCAGCCCGACGCCTTCGGGCCCGAGCGTCACGCGCCGCTCGACCCACGCGCCCTCGGGCGTGCGCAGCCGCACCGCGGAGCCGCGGCCGAGGCGCTCGCGCAGCCGCGCCATCTGCTCGTCGGTCGGCGCCTGCGCCGACGCCGCGCCCGCGGCGACGGCGAGCAGCAGGGCCGCGAGCGCGAACCGCCGCATGCGCCCGGGCCCGTTCACGACGCCGCCTCCCCGTCGCGCTCGGCGAGGCCGTTCCAGGTGAACCGCACGTTGTCGCGGTGCACATCGTTCATGGCGTAGGCGGCGTCCTTCCCGAGGTAGTCCATCGCGGCGCATTCGGCCTGCGTCTCGGCGAGCGAGCGCCCGCGCGCGCGGGCCTCGGTCACGCGCTGCTCGAGCACCAGCAGGTAATCGAGGTCGCGCAGCAGCCGCCGGTAGGCGTCGGCGCGCCCCCGGGCGATGCCCCCGTGCCCGGGCACCAGCCAGCGCACGTCCTCCTGCTCGAACACCCAGTGCAGCTCCTTGAGCGTCCGGCGGTAGACCCACGGCGGGCCGTCGAGCCACGGGATCTCGATGTCGCTCAGCATGTCGGCGGCGACGAACACACCGGTGTCGGGGAAGAAGAGCGCGATCTGGCTCGAGCAGTGCCCGGGGATGTCGTAGGCGACCGCGTCGAACGGCCCGAGCCGCAGCGGCACGGTGCCGCGCACGGTGATGTCCGGGGTGAACGGCGCGAACGGCCGCGGCCACGGTTCGCCCGCGCCCTCGATCCACGCCTTCGAGTCCTTCTCGAGCGCGGCGGCGTCGCGCTCGACCTCGTCGGCGAAGCCCACGTGCGCGACGGTCGTCGCGGCGGGGAAGTACGGCCGGCCGAGCACGTGGTCCCAGTGCGGGTGGGTGAGCACGAGCGCCACCCGCTCGAAGCGCGGCGCGCGCTCGGCGACGAACGCCGCGAGGTCCGCCATCTCGGAGGGCAGCACGCCCGGGTCCACGACGAGCGCGTGGCCGTCGCGCGCGAGCACGACCGAGTTCATCGCGTACGCGCGGCTCCGCCGCACGTGCACGCCGTCGCCGAGATCGGTCCAGGAGGACATCGCGGTCTTGCGCTCCGGAAGGGGTGGCGCCGCCGGACGCCTGCCGGCCGCGCGCGAGGCGCGCCAGCCTGCGCCAGCCCGCCCGGGCGGGCAAGCGCGCCCGGGCCATGGTCCGGACGTAGGTATTGAAGTGCGCCGCCGCGCACTGGGAAACTCCGTCCGGGCGAGCCGGTCCGCGATCCGGCCCGCACTTCGCTCCGCACCCCAGCGCTCGAGGAGGCGTTCATGTCCGGCCTCCGCCGGCCCCGTCGGATCGACGGTGGAGTCCCGCGATGCCTCGCGGTCCCCGTCGCGGTGCTCGTCGCGATGGCGATGCTCCTGCCCGCCGGTCCGGCGCGAGGCCAGACCGCCGACCCCGTCTGGCCCGGGAGCCGATACGGCGGCACCTACTACCACGCCCCCACGGGAACCGTGGTCGTGCAGTGCCTGGTCGGCGACACGCTGTACGTCGCCGGCGACTTCACGGGGATCGGCTACCGCGACGGCTACGGCAACAGCGCGCTGGGCAACTTCGCGGCCGTCGAAGCGGCCGCCGGCGCCGTCCTCGAGGGCTGGCCACGAATCGACGGCACGGTGTTCGCGCTCGCTTCCGACGGCGCGGGCGGGTGGTACGTGGGCGGGAAGTTCTCCACGGTCGGCGGCCTCGCGCGAGCGAACCTCGCGCACGTGCTCGCGGACCGTTCGGTGTCGCCGTGGAACCCCGGAGCGAGCGACACCGTCGCGGCGCTCTTGCTCGACGGCGCGACCCTGTACGCCGGCGGCCGATTCGCGGCCGCCGGCGGCGCGAGCCGCTCGAACCTCGCCGCGCTCGACGCGGCGAGCGGTGCGGCCCTGGCCTGGAACCCCGGGGCCGACGAGCGCGTGAACTGCCTCGCGCGCGCCGGCGCGCACGTCGTCGCCGGCGGCTACTTCGCGAACGTCGGCGGCCAGCCGCACGCCGGGCTCGCGGTGATCGATGCCGCCGGCGGAGGCGTGCTGCCCTGGGCGCTCGACGTGGGCGGCCTCGTCTCCAGCCTCTCGGCCGACGCGGGTCGCGTCTACGTCGGCGGCACGTTCGGATCCGTCGCCGGGCAGCCCCGTTCGCATCTCGCGGCATTCGACGCCGCGAGCGGCGCGCTGCTGCCGTGGGCGCCCGTGCCGAACCTCGGCGTGACGGCCGTCTTCGCCGCCGGCGAGCGCGTCTACGCCAGCGGCTCGTTCGGCAACGTCAACGGCCTCACGCGCACGCGGATCGCCGCGCTCGACACGCTCACCGGGGCGCCGCTCGCGTGGACACCGACGCTGACGGCGCCGGGCCGGGCGTTCGCCCGACGCGGGTCCGCGCTCTACGTCGTCGGGACCTTCGCGGGCGCCAGCGGCAAGCTGCGCGGCGCCGGTGCGGCGTTCGACGTGGCCAGCGGCGCGCTGCTGCCCTGGAACCCCGGGGCGAACTCGATCCTCTCGCTCGGCGTCTGGGGATCGGCGGTGATGATCGGAGGCGCCTTCACGCAGATCGAAGGAAGCCCCACCAGCCGCCTCGGGGCCATCGACGTGAACACGGGCCGCGCCCTGCCCGCCCCGGTGCCCGACTTCGCGGTCAGCGCGATCGCCTTCGACGGGCCGCGCGTCTTCGTCGGCGGCTACTTCACCGTCATCGGCGGGCAGTCGCGCCCGTACCTGGCCATGTTCGACCGCGGCACCGGCGTCGTGCAGAGCTGGGGCGCCGCGCCGTCGGGCCCCGTGACGGACCTGTTGGTGGACGGCGACCGCGTGTACATCTGCGGCGACTTCACCAGCGTCGGCGGACAGCCCCGCACGCGATTCGCGGCGCTCGACCGCGTCACCGGCGCGCTGCTGCCCTGGAACCCGGCGGTCGAGGGCGGTGTCTACGGCCTCATCGCCGTCGCGGACACGGCGGTCTGGGTGAACCGCTGGTTCCGGGACGCCAACCAGGACTGGCACTCGATGCTGACCGGGTTCGGCGCCGCCGGCGGGCTCCCGCTGCCGAACGAGTACGAGGCGGGATCGCAGGGCAGCATCCTCGACGGCGCCCGGCTCGGCGAGACGCTCTACGTCGCCGGCGGCTTCACGTCGTTCGCGGGCCTGCCCCGCCCGGGCGTCGCGGCGATCGACGTCGGCACCGGCGCGGTGCTGCCCTGGGCCCCGTCGCGCTCGGGGGCGGCCGGCGCCATCGAGGCCGCGCACGGACGGATCTACGTGGGCGGAGGCTCCGGGGCGGGCGAAGTTCCGCTCGAGGCGTTCGACGCCGTGACCGGCGCGCCCTCCGGGTGGTCGGGAACGGTGAGCGACGGCTACATGGATCTCGTCGCGAGCGTGCACACCATCGTGACGAGCGCCGGCGCCGTGTACGTCGGCGGTTACTTCAAGAAGGCCGGCGGCGAGGACCACTTCTGCCTCGCGAGGTTCCCGGCGGAACTGCCGCCGTTCCCCGCCGTTTCGCTCACCGCGCCGGACGCGTCGGCGCCGCTGCTCATCGGCACGCAGCACGCCCTGCAGTGGGAGTCGCACGTGGGGGACGGGGCCCCCTACTTCGTGAACCTGCTCCTCTCGCGCACCGGGCCCGGCGGCCCGTGGGAGACGATCGCGACGGGCCTGCCGGCCTCGGGCTCGTTCGACTGGACCGTGACCGGCCCGCCCGCCGTGCACGGCGCGTTCGTGCGCGCCGAGGCCCACGGCTACGCGGGGCAGGTCGCCTCGGCCATGAACCCCGTCGCGCTGACCCTCACCGACGGGTACGCGGACGTGCCGGCGCCCGCGCCGGCCGGGCCGGCGTACCTTGCGCCGCCCGCGCCCAACCCCGCGCGGGGAGGGACGAGCTTCGCGTGGTCGCTGGCACGCGCCGGCCATGCCCGGCTGGCGGTCTTGGACGTGCAGGGCCGCGAGATCGCGGTGCTCGCCGCCGGGGCCTTCGGGCCCGGATCGCGGCGGTCGCGACTGGACACGACGGGCTGGCCCGCCGGCGTCTACTTCGCGCGGCTGAGCGCCGGCGGCGCCGCGCTCGTCCGGAGGTTCGCGGTCACCCGGTGACGGGCGCCGCGAGGTCCGCCATCTCGGAGGGCAGCACGCCCGGGTCCACGACGAGCGCGTGGCCGTCGCGCGCGAGCACGACCGAGTTCATCGCGTACGCGCGGCTCCGCCGCACGTGCACGCCGTCGCCGAGATCGGTCCAGGAGGAGGTCACGCGGCGGATACTCCGGCCGCCGGTGGCCCGACCGCAACCGCGGGTGCCGAAGTGTCCACCGGGATGGCGATCCGGCTCCGCCCTGGTTCGCGCAACTCGCGGGCGGGCCCCGGTGCAGACCGTGTACGGCTCTTGCCCATCCCGGTGTCATGAGTCCGACGATCGTCCGGGCGGAGGGGGTTGCCTCTACTTCTTCGCACGCGAAGAGCCGCGCATTCACGTTCACGCCAAGGCTGGCGGGGGCAAGGCCAGGATATGGATTGAGCCCGTCATCGAAGTCGCCGAAAATCGTGGCCCGACCCGCAGGCAACTGGCGGTCGCTGTCCGACTGGTGAGGCAACATGAGCGAGCGATTCGTGAAGCGTGGAAGGCGTACTTCCGCCGCTGAAGTCACACGGCTCTCCACGCGGGGCTTCTGGCTCCGAGTCGACGACCGGGAGCATTTCGTCGGATTTCGGGAGTTCCCGTACTTCCGTTACGCGACCGTGGCCGAAGTTGCGGATGTCCGGCGGCCGGAAGAGGAACACCTGCGCTGGCCACGGCTCGACGTGGACCTGGAGCTCGAGTCGATCGAGCATCCGGAGCGCTACCCTCTGGTGGACCGGCTCACGTTGGCGCGACTGAGGGAGCGCGCTGGTCTGCGCTCGTCCGCCGCGGCCCCACGCCGCATGACAGCGCCCCGCCGCCGTCGCGCCAGCTAGTCGGATTTCCGGGCCACCGGCCCTTCTCTGCCACGCTGTGGCTCTCGCCGCGCCCGCGAACGCGAACGGGCGGGAGCCCGCAGGCCCCCGCCCGTTCGCCGTGTCCGGTGCTACGGCGTCGTCGGCGCGACGATCTCGCCGCGGACGAGCTTCGCCTGCAGCGTGTCCACCCGGGCCTTCACCGCGTCGGGGACGAGCGCCTTGTTGCGGTCGTCGTACACCCACTTCACGCCGTCGTCGGCGAGGCCGAACGTGTGGACGCCGCCGCGGAAGCGGTTCTCCTTCACGTCGCGGATGGTCTCGAGCACCGCGGTGTCCACGCGCTTGACCATGCTGGTCAGGATGTGGCCCGGCGCCTCGTCGTACTGGTCCGAGTCCACGCCGATCGCGAGCCGGTCCAGCTCGCGCGCGGCCTCGAACACTCCGAGCCCGGTCGAGCCCGAGGCGTGGAAGATGACGTCCGCGCCTGCGTGGTACTCGGCCAGCGCCAGCTCCTTGCCCTTGGTCGGGTCCTTGAACGCGTTGCCGGTGTTGCCCGCGTACTTCACGAGCACCTCGACCTTCGGGTTCGCGGCCTTCGCGCCCGCGACGTAGCCGGCCTCGAACTTCTTGATGAGCGGAATGCTCATGCCGCCGACGAAGCCGATCTTGCCGGTCTTCGACACCAGCGCGGCGAGCGCGCCCACGAGGTAGCTGCCTTCCTCCTCCTTGAACTTGAGCGCGACGAGGTTGGGGGGCAGCGAGTCGCCCGGGTTCACGGTGTAGTCCACGCACGCGAAATACTTGTCGGGGAACTCCTTCGCCAGCTCGCGGATGTCGTCGGTGAACAGGAACCCGACGCCGAAGATGACCGCCGCGGGCCCTGCCGCCAGCTGGCGCATCTGCGCCTCGCGGTCGGCGCCCTCGCTGGTCTCGAGCGTCGTGAACTCGATGCCCAGTTCCTTCCGCGCGGCCTCGAGGCCCGCGTAGGCGGCGTCGTTGAAGCTCTTGTCGCCGCGGCCGCCGACGTCGAAGACGAGGCCGACCTGCATGGGCCGCTCGCCCGGCGCGGCGCCCCCGCCCGAAGGGGAGGTCTTACCGCACCCGGCGGCGAACGGAACGAGCGCGAGCAGCGCCAGCGCGGCGGCGGCGAGTCGTCGGAGCGTCATGGGATCCCTCGGGGAACTCGTGGATGGGGGCCGCGGCCTGCGCCTTGCGGCCGAGGTCGAAGCAGCGGCGGCAGCGCGCCTCGTACAGGTCGGCGCCGCCCACGACCACGCGGCCGCCCTTCGCGACCTTGCGGTAGGTGCGGTTGGCCGGCGCGCCGCACACCATGCAGATGGCGAGCGTCTTGGTGATGTACTCGGCGATGGCGAGCAGCTGCGGCATGGGCTCGAACGGCTGGCCCATGTAGTCCTGGTCGAGCCCCGCGACGATCACGCGCTTGCCCTGCCGCGCGAGCCGCTCGCACACCTCGATCAGGGCGGGCCCGAGGAACTGGCCCTCGTCGATGCCGATGACCTGCGCCTCGTGCGCCCAGCGCAGCACGTCCTTCGCGGTCTTGACGGCCCGCGAGGGGATCTTGAGTTCGCTGTGCGAGACGATCTGGTCCTTCGCGTAGCGGTCGTCGATCGCCGGCTTGAAGATCTCGACCCGCTGGCGCGCGATCTGCGCGCGGCGCAGCCGCCGGATCAGCTCCTCGGTCTTGCCGCTGTACATGCTGCCGACGATGACTTCGATCCAGCCGCTGCCCGCGCGGGGCGGAATGTGCTCGTCCATAGGGCGGGCAGGCTAGCCCGGCGTGTTCCGGAACTGCAAGCAAACGGCCGGAAGGCGCGCCGGGCGCACCTTGCCGGATGCGCTCCCGCCCGCGCTGCGGCAGAATGCTGCCCGCATCGGCGACCCCGCCGCGCCCGCGCGCGGGCGTCCGGAATCCACGGGCCGCGTCCCGGCCGCATCCATCCCGCGCGCCGCGCCCCGCTGCCCCCACGCAGAGGACGGAGAACATGGACTTCCTCAACCTCGCGCTCCACGTTCTGCACATCACCGCCGGCGTCGTCTGGGCCGGCGGGGCCATGCTGATGGGCTTCTTCGTCACGCCCGCGGTGCTCGCCACGCGCCCCGAGAGCGGGCGGTTCATGCAGCAGCTCACCGGGCCCGCCCGCCTGCCGCTCTGGATGATGACCGCCTCGTGGGTCACGGTGATCTGCGGCGTCGTCATGTTCGCGCCCCAGATGGGCATCCTGCACCCGAGCATGATGCGCTCGCCGCGCGGCATCGCGCTCACCGTCGGCGCGCTGCTCGGCATCGGCGCGTTCCTCGAGGGGCTGCTCGTCAACGCGCCCTCGGCGAAGAAGATCGGCGAGATCGGCCAGGCGATCGCGGCCTCGGGCAAGGGCCCGACGCCGGAGCAGGCGCAGCAGATGCAGGCGCTGCAGGCGAAGCTCGCGCGCGGCACCGCCCGCGGCGGCGTGCTGCTGCTGCTGACGGTCGTGCTCATGGCCGCCGCGCGCTGGCTGTAGCCGGCGGACTCCGGAGGCACAGCGCGGGCGCGACCCCGGCGGTCGCGCCCGCGGCGCATTCGCGGCCCCGGGGTGTGCCGAGGGCGGGACCGTACGTTTCTTGACGCGAACCTGTTCGCGCTCCTCGCGCGGGCGGGCGTATGCTGCGCCCTGTCCTCCTCCCCCTCGGTCAAGGAGCGCACATGAGCGAGCTTCGCATCGGACGCGAACGACTCGGCAGCCTCGAAGACGCCTCCCGCCTCGAGTGGCTGGTCACGAACGGAATCGGTGGCTACGCCTGCGGCACGGCCGGCGGCGCCCTCACGCGCCGCTACCACGGACTGCTGGTCGCCGCGAAGAAACCACCCGTCGAACGCGTGCTGCTGCTCGCGAAGCTGGCCGAGCGCATCCAGGTCGACGGCCACTGGGTGGACCTCGACCTGAACCACTGGGCCGGCGGCACCTCGAGCCCGCTCGGCAGCCTGCACCTCGAGTCGTTCACCCTCGAGGGTTCGGTGCCGTGCTGGACGTGGGCCGTCGGGCACGTGCGGCTCGAGAAGCGCGTGTGGATGGAGCAGGGCGAGAACACCACCTACGTGCAGTACCGCCTCGCCGCGGCGCCCGGGCCCGTGAAGCTCGCGCTGCAGGCGCTGGCCAACCACCGCGACCACCACGCGACCATGAGCAAGGGCGAGCGCCAGGCGCGCATCGAGCCGGTCACGGGCGGCGTGCGCGTCGAGGTCGTGCCCGACGACCTGCCGCTGTTCCTGCTCGCCGACGGCGCCGAGGTGAAGCTCGCGCACGTCTGGTACCGCGCGTTCAAGCTGCACGTCGAGACCGAGCGCGGCCTCGACGACCGCGAGGACCACCTGATGGCCGCCGAGATCGCGCGCACGCTCGCGCCGGGCGAGGCGCTCACCGTCGTCGCCAGCACGCGGCACGACGCGGCGCGCGGCGCGCTGTCGCTGGCCGGGGCGCTGCAGCGGCGGCGCACGCACGACAAGTCGCTGCTCGACGCCTGGACCGCGAAGCAGGGCAAGGTCGCGCGCGAGGCGCCGGAGTGGATCCGCCGCCTGGTGCTCGCGGCCGACGCGTTCGTGGTCGAGCGCGGCTCGATCGACGACGCGGCCTCGCGCGGCCCGGGCGCGCCGCGCACGGTGCTGGCGGGCTACCCGTGGTTCACCGACTGGGGCCGCGACACCATGATCGCGCTGCCGGGCCTGCTGCTGACCACGGGCCGGGCCGAGCTGGCGCGCGCGGTGCTCGCGACGTTCGGCCGGCACCTCGACCAGGGCATGCTGCCCAACTGCTTCCCCGACGACGGCTCGGCGCCCATCTACAACACGGTGGACGCGGCGCTCTGGTACTTCCAGGCGGTCGAGGCGTACGTCGAGGCGACCGGCGACCTGACGCTGCTCGAGGAGGTCTACCCGGCGCTCGAGGACGTGGGCGCCTGGTACGAGCGCGGCACGCGCTACGGCATCCGCGTGGACCCGCACGACGGGCTGGTCACGCAGGGCGCCGCGGGCGTCGCGCTCACGTGGATGGACGCGCGCGTGGACGACTGGGTGGTGACGCCGCGCAAGGGCAAGGCGGTCGAGATCAACGCGCTCTGGTACGGCGCGCTCAACGTGCTCGCGCGCTTCGGCCGCACGCTCGGCGTGCCCGGCTCGCCCTACGCCGACATGGCGCGGCGCGTGGGGCTGTCTTTCGAGCGCTTCTGGAACCCGGACACGCACTGCCTCTTCGACGTGCTCGACGGTCCCGACGGACCGGACGCGGCGATCCGCCCCAACCAGGTGTTCGCGGTCTCGCTGCCCGACTCTCCGCTCGAGCCCTCGCGCCGCCGCGCGGTGGTCGAGGGGGTGGGCCGCTCGCTGCTCACGTCGTACGGGCTGCGCAGCCTCGTCCCGGAGCACCCGGAGTACCGCGGGCGCATGACGGGCGACCGGCGCACGCGCGACGGCGCCTACCACCAGGGCACGGTCTGGACCTGGCTGCTTCCGCACTACGCACGCGCCCACTGGCGGGCGTTCGGCGACCGCGAGGCCGCGCTGCGCGTGCTCGCCCCGCTGCAGGACCTGCAGCAGGCGATGGCGCTGGGCACGCTGCCCGAGGTGGCCGACGGCGACCCGCCGCACGCGCCTCGCGGCTGCATCGCGCAGGCGTGGACGGTGGCCGAGACGCTGCGCGTCTGGCACGAACTGGAGGCGGCCTCGCCGCGCAACGCGCGCGCGGCGGTGCGACGGCCGATGCGGCGCCTGGCGGTGAAGCTGCCGTAGGTCCGGCGCACGAACGGCGGGCGGGCGGTCCTCGCGGCCGGCCCGCCCGTCGCGTTCCGTGCGGCCGCGGCCGTGAGGGCCGGGACCGCCGACGCAGGGCCCGGGCGGCGCGGTCCCTGCCGCGAGCGGACTCTCTTTTTCCGTGGGCCGCGGGGGGGCGGCGCTGCTACCTTGCGCCGGTCCATTCGCCGTCTCGCCCTCCTCCCCGAGACCCGCGCCGCATGCCCCTCGCCCCCGGAACGAAGCTGGGCCCCTACGACGTCCTGTCCGCGCTCGGCGCGGGCGGCATGGGCGAGGTCTTCCGCGCGCGCGACTCGCGACTTTCGCGCGACGTGGCGATCAAGGCGCTGCCGGCGGTCTTCGCGCAGGACGCCGAACGGCTGGCACGCTTCGAGCGCGAGGCCAAGCTGCTCGCGTCGCTCAGCCACCCGAACGTCGCCGGCATCCACGGCCTCGAGGAGGCCGGCGGCACGCGCTACCTGGTGCTCGAGTTCGTGGACGGCGAGACGCTCGAGGCGCACCTGCGGCGCGCGACGCCGTCGCCGGCCGAGGTGCTCGACATCGCGCGGCAGGTGGCGGCGGGCGTCGAGGCCGCGCACGAAGCGGGGGTCGTGCACCGGGACTTGAAGCCGGGCAACGTCATGATCACGCCCGCGGGCGCCGTGAAGGTGCTCGACTTCGGCCTCGCCAAGGGCGGCGCCGGGCGGACCGCTTCGTCCTCCGACCCGCAGCTCTCGGCCTCGCCGACGATGACCTACCAGGGCACCGAAGCCGGCGTGATCCTCGGCACCGCGGCGTACATGAGCCCCGAGCAGGCGCGCGGCAAGGCGGTGGACCGGCGGACGGACATCTGGTCGTTCGGCTGCGTGCTGTACGAGATGCTGGCCGGGCGGCGGGTGTACGACGGCGAGACGGTGTCGGACATGGTGGCGCGCATCCTCGAGCGCGAGCCGGACTGGTCGGCGCTGCCTCCCACGACGCCGCCGCGGCTGGTGACGCTGCTCAAGCGCTGCCTGGTGAAGGACGCGAAGCAGCGCCTGCGCGACATCGGCGACGCGCGGCTCGAGCTGGAGGCGATCGCCGCGGGGGACACGGGCGTCGCGGCGGCCGCGGCGGCGCCGGCCGCGAAGCGCGGCGCGCCCGCGTGGGCGCTGGCGCTCGGAGCCGTCGCGCTGGTCGCGCTGGGCGTCGCGGCGGCGCTGCTCCTCGCGCCGCGCGGCGGGCCCGCGAAGGCGATGCGCGTCTCGGTGCTGCCGCCGGGCGGGGCGATCATCGACGACGAGCAGGCGCACGTCGCCGTCTCGCCCGACGGGACGATGCTGGCATTCGTGGCCACGGACTCCGCGGGCACCTCGCAGCTCTGGGTGCGCGAGCTGGCGAACGCCGAGGCCCGCCCGCTTCCGAACACCCAGAACGCGATCGTGCCCTTCTGGTCGCCGGACAGCCGCTTCATCGGTTTCTTCGCCGAGGGCCGGCTCAAGAAGACCGACGTCGCGGGTCGCACGGTGCAGATCGTGGCCGACGCCCCCGACGGGCGCGGCGGGGCCTGGAGCCGGAAGGGGTTCATCGTCTTCGCCCCGGCCTCGGTCGGGCCGCTCATGCGCGTGGGCGTGAACGGCGGCCGGGTCACGGAGGCGACGACGCTCGACACGACCCTCGGCGAGCGGGCGCACCGCTTTCCGTCGCTGCTCGCGGACGGCGAGCGGTTCGTGTACGTCGCGCTCGGGGACTCCTTCGGCGCCCGCGTCGGCGGGCCTGGCGGCTCCAGCGTGCGGCTCGACGTGACGCTCTCGGGCAGCCCCGTCTGGGCGCCGGGCGACTACCTCGTCTTTCCGCGCGAGGGCGCGCTCATGGCTCAGCGTTTCGATCCCGGAAGCGGCCGCCTTCGCGGCGAGCCGCGCGTGCTGGGCGCGGCGCCGTTCTCGAGCCGCTACGGCGGGGCGCCGGCCGCCTCGGTGTCGGAGACCGGCGCGCTCGTCCAGCGCCGCCGCACGCAGGGCAGCGCCGACATCGCGTGGCTCGACCGCTCCGGGCGCATGATCGGGAGGGTCCCCACCGCGCCGGGCGCATTCAGCGGCCTGGCCCTCTCGCCCGACGGGACCCGTGCCGCGGCCGCCCGCCAGGGGGCGGGAGACCAGGTGGACATCTGGACGATCCAGCTCGAAACGGGCGTCGCGGCACGCCTGAGCGTGGACCAGGCCTGGGTCGAGAAGCCCGTGTGGTCACGGGACGGCCGGTGGGTCGCTTATTCGGCGCTCGAGGCCCCGCAGCGGAGCGTCTACCGCAGGCGCTCGGACGGCGCCGGCCCGCCGGAGCTGGTCTTCCGGGGCTTCACCACCTTCGCCGACCCCGCGTGGTGGTCCGCCGACGGCGCCGAACTGCTGGTGCGGGAACTCGACGCGGTGACGGGCGAGGACGTCTGGGCTCTTCGCGTCGAGCCCGACTCGGCGCTGCGCGCCGTGCTGAAGACCCGCTTCCACGAGGAGGACGCGACGCTCTCGCCCGACGGCCGCTGGCTGGCGTACCGGTCGGACGAATCGGGCCGTCCGGAGCTTTACGTGCAGTCGTATCCCGAGCCCGAGGCGCGGATCCGAGTCTCGCGCGACGGGGCGGGAACGCAGGTCCGGAGCCTGTTCGGCCGGCCGTTCTGGCGCGCCGACGGGCGCGAGCTGGTGTACGTCGGCGGCGACGGGCTCAGCGTCCTCTCCGTGCCGGTCGAGTACGACGGCGCCCCGCGTTTCGGCCCCGCGCGGACGCTCTTCCAGATCCCCTCGGGTTGCTACGAAATGGAAGCGAGCCCCGACCTGCAGCGCTTTCTCGTGCTGCAGCAGCGCAGCTCGGGCGAGGACGGCTCGCTCCAGGTGCTCCTGAACTGGCCCGCCGAACTGACGGAGAAGTGAGCGCATGAGCCTGCAGCCCGGCACGAAGCTCGGCCCCTACGAAATCCTCAGCGCCCTCGGCGCGGGCGGGATGGGCGAGGTGTATCGCGCGAAGGACACGCGGCTGGGCCGCGAAGTGGCGGTCAAGGTGCTGCCCGAGCACCTCTCCGCGAACCCGGAAGTGCGCGCGCGCTTCGAGCGCGAGGCGAAGACGGTCTCGAGCCTCAACCACCCGAACATCTGCACGCTGTTCGACGTGGGCCGCGAAGGCGAGATCGACTACCTCGTCATGGAGCTGATCGAGGGCGAGACGCTGGCCCAGCGGCTGCGGCGCGGCCCGCTGGCGGGGCCGGAGCTGCTGCGGATCGGCGCGCAGGTGGCGGACGCGCTGGACCGCGCGCACCGCGCCGGGGTGATCCACCGGGACTTGAAGCCCGGGAACATCATGCTGACGCGCTCGGGCGCGAAGCTGATGGACTTCGGCCTCGCGCGCGCGGCGGACGCGGCGAAGCGGCCGGGCAGCGGCACGTCGGGGTCGGCGCTGACGCAGTCGCCGACGGTGGCGCAGGCGCTGACGACCGAAGGGACGATCGTCGGCACCTACCAGTACATGGCGCCCGAGCAGCTCGAAGGCCACGAGGCCGACGCGCGCAGCGACATCTGGGCGATGGGCTGCGTGCTGTACGAGATGGCGAGCGGCAAGCGCGCGTTCGAGGGCCGCAGCCAGGCGACGCTCATCGCCGCCATCATCGGCTCGCAGCCCGCGCCGATCACCGAGGCGCCCTCGGGCGCGCCCGCGGGCGACGCGCCGCCGGCGGGGCTCGACCGGCTGATCCGCGCCTGCCTGGCGAAGGACCCGGAGGACCGCGTGCAGACGGCGCACGCGGTCAAGCAGCAGCTGCAGTGGATCGCCGAAGGGGCGGGGCTCTCGAGCGTGGGCGTGGCGACGCCGGTGCCGGGCGCGACGGCGGCGCCGGTGGTCGTGAAGCGCGGCGGATCCGCGATCGCGTGGGCCGTCGCCGCGGTCGCGCTGCTCGCGGGCGCGGGGGCCGCCGCGTGGCTGTGGCCGAAGGCGAACGCGCCGCTGCCGTCCTACCGGTTCGTGACCGAGATGCCCGAGGGCGCCACGGACTACTACTGGCCGCGGGTCTCTCCCGACGGGCGGCTGCTCGTCTACGTGGGCGTGGATTCGGCCGGCGGCACGCGCGCGTGGCTGCGCCCGCTCGACCAGTCGAAGGCGGTGCCGATCGTCGGCAGCGAGGGCGTGCGCCGCATGTACTGGTCCCCCGACGGCCGCGAGATCGCGTTCGTCTCCTCGGGCAAGATCCAGCGGCTCCCCGTCACCGGCGGAACCGCGGTGGTGGTGTGCGAGACGCAGGGCGGCGCCGACCTGTGCTGGAGCCCGAAGGGCACCATCCTCATGGACGGCCGCGCGACCGACTCGCTCATGATGGTGCCCGCGCGCGGCGGCGAGCTGCGGCCGGCGTCCCGCATCGACCGTGCCGCCGGCGAGACCGGCAGCGCCTGGCCGCACTTCCTGCCGGACGGCGAGCACTTCCTGTTCATCGGCAACAAGCAGGGTGCGATCGGCGGCGGCAACATCCGGCTCGGCAAGCTGGGCTCGCTGGACTCGAAGCTGCTCGGGGCGTCGGACGGCCGCGCCGAGTACGCGCCCGGCGACTGGGTGATCTACCTCAAGGGCACGACGATGCTCGCCCAGAAGCTGGACCTCGGGGCGGGCAAGCTCACCGGCCAGCCGCTCACGCTGGCCGAGAACCTCCGCATCGGCGCCGGCGCCGGCAGCTTCAGCTCGTCGCCCTCCGGCGTGCTGGCCTGGTCGCGCGGCGCCCAGCTCCCGGTCAACACGCTGCAGGAGTTCGACCGCTCGGGCCGCCCGGTGGGTGGGCCGATCACCTCGGGGTTCATCGCCAACCCGGCGCTCTCGCCCGACGGCGGCCGCATCCTGTTCGAACGCGTCCCGAGCCCGGGATCCGATCGCGAGATCCTGGTGCGCGACCTCGCGCGCGGCACCGAGACCAAGCTGACCTTCCGCGGCGGCTCGGCCATGATGCCGCGCTGGTCGCCGGACGGCCGGCGGTTCGCCTGCCTCGTCACGAACGAGGGCCGGGGCACGGTGCGGATCGGGTCCGCCGACGGGCTCGGCCAGCCCGACACGATCGCCGCGCCCGGCGGGGCCTCGGCCGCGCTCACGCAGTGGGCCGAGGCCGGCTCGCGCCTCGTCGTCGTGCCCCCGGGCTTCGCGCCGTCCATGACCGCGAGCGGAGACTCCGCGGGCGCGGCGTTCCGGACGCTCCCCGGCATCTCGGGACTCATGGCGCAGTCCGTCATCTCGCCGGACGGCCGCTGGATCGCATACGCCTCGAACGAGGGCGGCGGCGCGGTGCAGGTCTACGTGCAGAGCCTCACGGGCACGCCCGGCCGCTGGCAGGTCACGGCGAACGGCGGCTTCATGCCGCGCTGGACGAAGGGCGGCGCGGAGCTGGTCTTCGAGACCTCGAACGCGCTCATGGCGGTGGACGTGGACACCCGGGCGGGCTTCCACGTGGGCACGCCCGTGCGGCTGTTCGACGTGCCGCAGTCGCTCGCCGACGTGAACACGTGCTACTGGACCGTGAGCGCCGACGGGCAGCGCTTCTTCGGCATGAAGCCGCCGCGCAACACGGTCGCGCGCCCCATCGAGGTGGTCACCAACGTGCGCACGATGCTGAACCGCGAGTGAGGCGCGAGGCGCGCGGGCGGCGTGGAACGCGGCCGCGGGGCTTTCCCCGCGGCCGCGTTTCGCGGATAGTGCGCCGCACATGAAGAGCCTCCCGCTTCGCTTCCGATCGCGCCTCGCCGCGGCGCTCCTCGCCGCCGCGGTCGTCGCGCCCGCGCTCGCCTCGCTCGGGGCGCGCGAGAAGCTCGTGCTCCCGCCGATCGTCTTCGCCCAGCGCATGCGCCTGCCGGGCGCCGCGCTCGCGCTCGGCGTCGGGCCCGCGGGCCGCGCGGTCGTCGCCGGCGGGCGGCTCGTGGTGCGCGAGCGCGACGGGCGCTTCGTGCCGCTGCTGCCCGAGGGGCGTTTCGTGGACGTGGCCCGGCCCGCCGTCTCGTACGACGGCCGCTGGATCGCGTTCGCGGCCGTGACCGCGCGCGACAGCGCCTGGCGCATCTGGAAGTGCACCTCGAGCGGCCGCGAGCTCGCGCGCGTGACGTTCGACGACCGCGCGGCCGACCCCGCCGGCGCCTACGGCGCGGAGGCCGCGAAGCGCTTCGCGCGCTACGACGACTTCACGCCCTGCTGGCTGCCGGACGGCCGGATCGTTTTCGCGAGCACGCGCTACCCGCTGGTGGCGCAAGGCGGCGGGCTCGCCACCAACCTGTGGGTCGTGAATGCCGACGGCACGAACGCTCGCCGCATCACCGCCGAGCGCGACGGCGGCGAGGCGCCCTCGATGGACCCGGTGACCGGCCGGCTCCTCTACGCGCGCTGGTTCTTCAACCGCCACCGCGCGGCCGACAACGCCGCGGGCGTCGTCGCCGGCTTCGAGGGGGCGATCCCGGCCGACACGGTGAGCCTGTGGCACGCGGGCTCGATCGAGTTCGACGGCGACCACCTGCGGCTCGCGGGCGGCGATCCGCGCACGCGCGACGGGCAGATGGGCTACCAGCCGGTCGTGCTCGCCGACACGACGTTCGTGGGCGTGGTCGCCGAGCGGCGCGACCTCGCGCGCCCCACCCGGCTCGGCGTGTGGGCGTACCCGAAGCGCTTCGGCCGCGCGCGGCCGCTCGCCGGCCTCGGCTCGCCGAACGGCTGGTCGGCGTGCGCCCCGGCGGCGCTGCCCGACGGACGCGTGCTGGTCTCCATCGACGACGCGGGCACCGGCAACTTCGACCTCTACGTGGTCGGCGCCGACGGCCGCGGGCTGCTGCCGGTCACGCAGGACATGAACTCGCTCGAACTGGACGCCGCGGTGCTCGCGCCGCGCCCGCTGCCGCCGCCGCCGCTCTACGGGCCCGGCTGGCCCGACCCGGCCGACCCGCTGCCGCACGTCACGCTCGAGGCGATCCTCGCCGACGCGCGCACGGCGCGCTTCGACTGCCTCAACGTGTTCGCGAACGCGCCGCTGGACGCGCCGTTCGCGAACGCGCCCGCGATCCGCTCCGGCGTGCGCATCCGCTTCTTCGCCGCGCTGCCGCGCCCGCTCGCCGAGGGCGGCGATTCGCTCGTGCTGGTGCACGAGGCGCCGGTGGACCCGCAGGGCGCGGTGCACGTGGACGCGGTGCCCGCCGACCTGCCGATGTTCGAGCAGCTCGTGGACGCGGACGGCCGCGTGCTGCGCTCGGCGCACGGCCCCGCGCACGTGCCCGGCTACAACTACACGCGGCCCGGGGCGGGCACGAAGTGCGTCGGCTGTCACGCCGGGCACTCGGCCATCGCGGTGCCCGAGTCGGGCGGGCTCGCCCAGTGGACCAACGTCGCGCCCGGCGCGCGGGCGATCGCCTCGAGCGAGCAGCGCGGCACCCCCGGCGCCGCCGCGGCGGTGGACCGGCGCACGGCGGGCGAGCCCGACCAGGTGATGTGGATCGCCGACGGCGCCGAGGGGGAGTGGCTGCGGCTCGAGTTTCCGGTCGCGATCGAGGCGCGCGCCGCGGTGCTCCACGGCATGCGCGGCCGCACGAAGGAGGGGGGCCCGCTGGCCGTGAAGCGGGCCGAGCTGGTGCTGTTCGCGGGCGGTCGCGAGCTGCGCCGGGTCCCCGTGCCGCGGGGCATTTCACCCGGGGGCACGCGCGTCGAGCTGGGCGACGCGCGGATCGACGCTTTGGAGTTCCGGCCGCTCGCCGTCGAGGGTAAATTTCGCGGGCGCGCGCTCGCCGCGCTCGCCGAGATCGAGACCATCGCCCGAATCGCCGGAGACTGAGCCCCCGCTTGCCGAGACTTCGACCGCTCCGTGGCGCCCTGTTCGCGGGCGCGCTCCTCGCCGTGCTGGCGCCCGCCGCGCCCGCGCAGGGCTTCCGCGCGGCCGCCACCAAGGACGGCGTGGACGCCTGGGTGGCCGGCGACTCGGGCGCCGTGTGGCGCTCGCTCGACGGCGGCGCGACCTGGGCCCCGCGCGCGCTCGGCGGCAAGCCGCTGCGCGCGGCCGCGGCGCGCGGCTTCACGGTGCTGCTGGCCGGCGACTCGGGCCAGGTCTGGCGAAGCGCCGACAACGGCGGGACGTGGACGCTGCGCACGAGTCCCGCGCTGGCCGCGGTCCGCGCGCTCGCGCTGCCCGAGGCCGGGCGCGCGTACCTGGCCGGCGACGGCGGCATGATCCTGCGCAGCGACGACGGCGGCGACACCTGGTCGCCGCAACCGAGCGGAACGACGGCGCGCCTGAACGCGCTCGCGTTCACCGACGCCGACCACGGCTGGGCCGCCGGCGCGGCGGGCACGCTGCTCCGCACCGGCGACGGCGGCGCGACCTGGACGCCGGTCCCGCTCGGCACGGGCGTCGAACTGTTCGCGGTGGCCGCCTCGGGAGCGCACGTCTGGGTGGGCGGCGCCGAGGCCGGCTGCTGGCGCAGCACGAACGCCGGCGCGTCGTTCGCGTGGTTCGACCTCGGCATGGACCTGCTGGCCGAGGTGTCGGCCCTCGCGCTGAGCGGCGGCGACACGGTCTGGGTCGCGGGCGGCGGCGGCTTCGTGCGCCGCAGCGACGACGGCGGCGCGACGTGGACCTGGGCCGTGCACCCGCTGCACGGGCCCGTGGGCGGCATCGCGTTCGCGAACGGCCGGGGCATCGTCGCGCTGCGCCCGGCGCGCATCGCGGCGCGCTGGACGGCCGGCGACGACACGCTGCGCCTGCCCGCGGGCGCCACGGTCGCGCGCAGCTGGACGCGACAGCTCGTGAGCAGCGGCGCGTCCATCCGCGGCAACACGCTCGCCGTGAACCCGCTCCTGCGCTCGACGCTGTGGGCGGTGATCGGCAGCGCGATGCACCGCTCGCGCGACGACGGCGAGACGTGGACGGCCGCCGGGACCGTGGGCGGGCAGAACCGCGCCAACGCGTTCCTCATCTCGCCGAAGGACACGAACGTGTTCCTGATGGCCTCCGTGAGCACGACCGGGCAGCGCACGATCCTGCGCAGCGTGAACGGCGGCGGCTCGTGGGTGCCGCGCCACAGCCACGTCTTCGGCGAGTACGGCGTGCCGATCGAACAGGACCCCGACCGGCCCGACACGCTGCTCTTCGGCGGCGACAACGACGTGCTGCAGCGCTCGGTGGACGGCGGCGTCACCTGGACCGACTGGGGCGAGACGAAGTTCCGCAGCCCGTGCGACCTCGCCATCGCGCCCGGCGAGCCCGACCGCGTCGTGGTCGCCGACGGCGTCACCAGCCTCGGCCTGGGCAAGCTGTGGCGCTCGACCGACGCGGGCGCGAACTTCGTCCTGCGCGACAGCGTCTCCGGCTCCGAGGTGCCGATGCTCGGCTCCTCGCGGCAGCGCAACCAGACCGTGTTCGGCATGTGCTGGTCGGCCACGGGCGCGAAGTTCTCGGCCGACGGCGGGCTCACGTGGGCCGAGGTCGCCGACCTGAACCGCCCCGGGCAGGACGTCGCCGCGACGTGGGGCGTGGACGTCGCGCGCGACGACCCCAACGTCGTGCTGGCCGGCGCCTACTCCGGCGCCACGTCGTACCTGTCGCTGGACGGCGGCGTCACGTTCGCGCCGATCCCGCTCTCCGGCTCGAACTACGGCCTGCTGCTGCGCGACCGCGGCAGCCTGTTCGCGCTGCAGAGCGGCGGCGTCTACAAGCTGCGCGCCACGTACGCCTACGCGCCCGCCGCCGGCGCGCAGGCGCTGGCCGTCACCGCGCCCAACGGCGGCGAGACGTGGGACGCCGGCAGCGTGCACGAGGTGACCTGGACCGCCGCGAACGTCGCCACCGCGCGCATCGAGTGGCGCCCCGACGCCGCCTCCGCCTGGCAGCTCGTCGCCGAGGTGGACGGCCACCTCGGCGCCTACCCCTGGACCGTCCCGCCCGTGCCCACCACGACCGCCGAGCTGCGCGTGCTCGACGCGTGGGACGGCGGCCCGCTCGACGCCGCGAACGCGCCCTTCACCATCACCGCCGTCCTCGCCGTCGGCGACGAGCGCCCGGTCGCGCCCGCGCTCGCGCCCGTCGCGCCCTCGCCGCTCCTCGCCGGCGCCCGCGCCCGCGTCTCGTTCGACCTCCCGCGCGCCGCGCACGTCGAGCTCGAACTCTTCGACGTGACCGGCCAGCGCGTCCGCACGCTGGCCGCCCGCGCCTTCGAGCCCGGCCGCCACACGCTCTCCCTCGACACATCGGCCCTGCGAGCCGGCGTCTACTTCGTCCGCCTCCGCACCCCCGCGTTCACGGCCTCGCGAAGACTACTCATCCTGAGGTGACGCCCCGCGCACGGCGGAAGTGTCCTCCGCCCCGAGTGCGACATCCCGCCCGGCGCGCGGAGCAAGGTGTCGCCGATGGCGGTGCGTGCGATGAGCCGCGGAGCCATGGATGGCGAGAGCGGCGAATGCATGCAGCGAGGCGAGGCAGGAGGTCGAGCCGAGCGGGCCGCCATCGGCGACGCCTTGCGCAGTCGCGCCGCCTCGACGATCACGTGCGACGATCGCGAGCCGACCGGGCCGCCGCCGGCGGCTTCTCGCGCAGTCACGCCGCCTCGACGATCACGTGCGACGATCGCCGCGCTACGCCACCGCCGTCGCGTTGACGTCCACCCCGCGCTCGCGTAGCAGTTCGCGGATCTTCGTCTTCACCAGGTCGATCGCCACCTTGTTGTGGCCCCCGCCCGGGATGATCACGTCCGCGAACCGCTTGCTCGGCTCCACGAACTGCAGGTGCATCGGCCGCACGCTCTCTTCGTACTGGCGCAGGATCGAGTCCACCGCGCGCCCGCGCTCGACCAGGTCGCGGCGCAGGCGGCGCGTCAGCCGCACGTCCGCGTCCGCGTCCACGAACAGCTTGATGTCCATGAGCGCGCGCAGCTCCGGCTCGTGGAAGATCAGGATGCCCTCGAGCACCACGATCAGGTGGTCGCTGATGCGGCGCGTCTCGTGCGAGCGGCAGTGGTTCGTGTAGTCGTAGACCGGCTGGTCGATCGGCTTGCCGTCGAGCAGCTCGCGCAGGTGCGCCGCCAGCAGCTCGTTGTCGAACGCGTCCGGGTGGTCGAAGTTGCGCGCCTCGCGGTCGCGGAACGGGATCTGCTCCAGGTCCTTGTAGTAGGAGTCCTGGTCGATGACCACGACCTTCTGCGACCCCAGTTCGCGCACGATCGTGCGGGCGACGAGGGTCTTGCCGGAGCCGGATCCGCCGGCGATGCCGATGAGGATGCGTCGCGACATGCCGGCCGGAAGTTAGCAGCGCCCGCGGGGCCGCGTCCACGCGCCACGCGGGCGCGTCGTCAGCGCTTCGGGACGAGGACCAGCCGCGCCTGGTGCGCCGGGTCGAGGATCCAGTTGTAGAAGACCGTCGGCCCCGCGTCCGCCGCCTCGAACGACGCGCGGTAGCGGTCCCAGAACGCGTCGCCGCGCCAGAGCGCGCGCGTCGCCATGCCCGTCGCCAGCGGCAGCAGCAGGCCCGGCGCCCGCGAGGACTGCTGCAGCAGGCCCGGAGGCAGCGGTCCGCCCAGCAGCCAGGCGCGCGTGCGCTTGATCTCGTTGAGCGACTCGAGCGTCACGATCTTGCGGCCCAGCGCCTCGGTGAGGTCGTCCAGCACCAGCCCGAGCTGCTCGGCGGTCGCCCGGTCTCCGGGCACGTCCGGGTAGAGCCGCATCAGCTCCGGCTCCTCGTAGGGCGAGAACTGGTAGCGCGCCGAAAGCGGCGCCGGCGGGGCGCCCTGCACCCGCCGCAGGTCGTGACCGAGCACCAGCGCCGCGAGGTAGAAGCGCGGGTGCAGCGAGTCGTCGAGCGCCGGGGAGACGATGCCGATCACGCCCAGCGGCCGCTCGAGGCCCTGCCACACCGAGACGCGGCTGCCGCCCGCGAGCTTCGGGTCCGCGGCGGTCTCGCGCGCGCGGCCGCCGGGAATCGCGCCGAACTGCTGCTCGACCAGCGTGCGCACGTTGAGGTTCGAGAGGTCGCCCGCCAGCACCAGGCAGGCGTTGGCCGGCGCGAACCGCTCGCGCAGCAGCGCCGCCGCCTCGTCGCCCTTGAGCCCCGACAGCCCGCGGGCCGCCGCGCGGGCGACCAGCGCCTCGTCGGAGACCCCCGCGGCGAGCGCGCGCACGCGCCAGTGCAGGCCCCGGTCCGGCTGGCCGAACGTGCGGGCGCCCATGTCCCGGCGCACCGACGCCAGCGACGCCGCGAGGGCCGCCGGCGTCAGCGTCACTCCGCGCATGCGGGTCGCGACCTGGCGCAGCACGCCCGGGAACTGCGGCAGCGCGGCCACCTCGGTGTGCAGCGTGAGCCGCGGGGTCGTCGTAGCCTGCCAGCCCAGCGGGCGCAGGCTCTCCATCTCCTCGCGCGTGCGCTCGGGGGCCTCGCCGGCCGGGGAGTAGTACTGCAGGTCCGAGAGCAGTTCGGCCAGGCCCTCGCGGCCCGCCGGGTCGTCGAGCGACCCCGACCGGTAGGCCGCCGTGACCACGACGCCGGCCGCCCCGGGGATGTGGCGGACGCGCACTTCGAGGCCGTTGTCGAGCCGCCAGCCGTCGGCGAACGTGCTGTCGGGCAGCACCACGGCGGCGGTCGCGCCGGGCGGCGCGAGCGCGAGGCCGAGGCAAACGGCGGCGAGGACGGGCAGGCGACGGATCACGATGGCTCCCGTGGCGGGTGGGGGGCTGGCGCGCCGCGTGCGGGCGCGAATTCGGCGGGGAAGTCTAGCACGCGACCCGCCCCCAGCCGCGTACAGCCGTTGTGAAAGCCCGTCCCGGCCGGCCGGCGGTGCGCGCGGCCGGGCCGTTGGCGCGCCCGCTCGCGCGCGACTATCCTGCCGGACCCATGCACCCGCCCGACGAAACCACCGTCCGCAGGCTCGTGAAGGAGGCGGTCGACCGTGCGCTCGGACCCGAGCCCGGCGCCGCTCCCGCTCCCGCGGCCGCGCCGGCGCCGCCGCGGGTGGTCTCGCCGCGGCGCGTCGCGATCGGGTCGGACCACGGCGGCTACGCGCTCAAGGAAGTGCTCAAGCGGGCGATCGCCGAGGAGATGGGCTGGGAGGTCCTCGACTGCGGCACGCATTCGACCGACGCCGTGGACTACCCCGACTTCGCCGCCGCCGTGGCGCGCGAAGTGGCTTCCGGCCGCGCGGCGCGCGGCATCGTCGTGGACTCGGCTGGCATCGGCTCGACCATGGCGGCCAACAAGATCGCGGGCGTGCGCTGCGCGCTCTGCCACGACGACCGCACCACGCTCAACGCGCGCGAGCACAACGACGCCAACGTGCTGGCCCTGGGCGCCGGCGTCGTCCATCGCGGCGCGGCGGTGCGGCTCGCGCGGCTCTTCCTGACCACCGAATTCGCGGGGGGCCGCCACGAGCGGCGCGTCCGCAAGATCATGGCGCTCGAGGGCGGCCGCTGACGCGGCGCGGCCCGGCGCGCGAGGGATCGCATTCCATGAAGCTCACGCTCGACGTCATCCGCAAGATCCCGAAGGCCGAGCTGCACTGCCACCTCGACGGCAGCGTGCGGCCCCGGACCGTCCTCGAACTGGCGGCCGAGCAGCGGGTCAAGCTCCCGACCACGAACCTCCCGCGGCTGACGCGCCTGCTGCAGGCCGGCAAGCGCACCCGCAACCTCGCCGACTACCTCAAGATCTTCGACATCACGCTGTCGGTGATGCAGGAGAAGGACGCGCTCTACCGCATCGCCTACGAGCTCGTCGAGGACTGCGCCGCCGAGCGGGTGCGCCACCTCGAGGTGCGCTACTCGCCGATCCTGCACCGCAAGCGCCGGCTGTCGTTCGAGGACATCGTGGACCCGGTGATCGCCGGGCTGCGCGACGCGGGCGCCAAGCTGAACATCTCGACGGGCGTCATCATCTGCGGCATCCGCTCGATGTCGCCGCAGGTCTCGATGGCGCTGGCCGAGCTGGCGGTCGCCTACAAGGGCCGCGGCGTGCTGGCGTTCGACCTGGCGGGGCAGGAGAAGGACTACCCGGCCAAGGCCCACCGCGACGCGTTCCAGCTCGTCGCGAAGCACAACATCAACTCGACCGTGCACGGCGGCGAGGCGTTCGGGCCCGAGAGCATCGCGCAGGCGCTGCACTACTGCGGCGCGCACCGCATCGGCCACGGCACGCGGCTCGTGGAGGACCCGGACCTGCTGCGCTACGTGCGCGACCACCGCGTGCCGCTCGAGATGTGCCTGTCGTCGAACGTCCAGACGCGCGTGGCGCGCACGATCAAGGTGCACCCGTTCGGCCAGTACTTCCGCATGGGCCTGCGCGTGACGCTCAACACCGACAACCGGCTGATGTCGGCCACGACCTCGTCGCAGGAGATCGACCTCGCGGCGCGGGCGTTCCGGCTCAGCCCCTACGAGATCAAGCGCATCGTGATCAACGGCTTCAAGAGCGCCTTCATGCCGTACCCGCAGAAGGCGCGCATGCTCCGCGAGGTCAACCTCGAGATCGACCGCGTCTTCATGGACGCGTTCCCGCACGAGTACGACCTGCGCGGCAGCTACTGACGCGCGGCGCGGCGGCGGGACCGCCGCGCGTTCGCCGGTGGCCGACACGGATCAGCGTCACCAAACCGGCCGGCCGATCGCGGGCGGCGCGCTCCGCGTCGGCGCAAGCCGTTCCGAACGGGAAGCTTGACCCCCCGGCGGGCCGCGACTAGGGTCCGCCCTCCACACTTCCACCGGCGCAACTCATGAGAATCCTCCGAACCCTCCTTCTCTTCGCGCTTCTCCTGCCGTCCCTCGCCGTGGACGCCGCCCTCGCCGCCGAAGCGGGTTCGGTGGTCGGGCGCGTGGTGGACAAGAAGACCGGGCGAGCCATCCCGTTCGCCAGCGTCACGATCCCCGAGGTCAAGCGCGGCGGCCTGACCGACTCCGAAGGCCAGTTCACGCTCTCGGGCGTGCCGGCGGGCACCTGGGAGGTCAAGGTCCAGTACCTCGGCTACCGGCCCGGCAGCCAGGCCGGCGTGGTCGTGACCGGCGGCCGGTCGGTGACCGTGAACTTCGCGCTCGAGGACGTCGTCGTCCGCCAGGAGAAGGTGGTCGAGGTCACCGCCGAGCGCCGGCTGGTCGAGGTGAAGCAGGGCGCCACCGTCCGCAGCGTCGGCGCCAGCGAGATCCGCAACCTGCCCGTCGCCACCGTCGGCGACGTGCTCCAGCAGCAGGCGGGCATCAGCACCGACGCCGAGCAGATCCACGTGCGCGGCGGCCGCGCCGACGAGACGGTGTTCGTGGTCAACGGCGTCGCCAACCGCGACCTCGTGACCGGGCAGTCCACGGCCGGCCAGCTGAACGCCCGCTCCGTCGCCGAGGTCAACGTCGCGACCGGCGCCTACGACGTGCGTTACGGCAACGCGCTCTCGGGCGTGGTCGAGATCAAGCTCAAGGAAGGCGGCGACAAGTACGAGGCGGGCGTCACGACGACCGCCGGCTCGTACGGCGGCCGCTCCTGGCAGCTCGTCGCCAGCGGTCCCGACCCGGTGTGGAGCCCGATGCTGCGGGCCATGGGCATCCGGCCGGCGGGCACCGTCACGAGCATCGTGGACCTCTCCGGCGCGCTGTTCGAGACGCGCTTCCGCTACCTCGACGACCGGAACGCGAGCCTCGCCGAGCGCACGCTGCTGCCGCCGGTCCGCCCGCGCCTCAGGTCGGGCTACGAGGACTCGTTCCTCGGCTACAGGTTCAAGTACCCCGACATGTGGTCGCCGGCCGCCGACAACCGCTGGGCCGCGCGCTACGGCCTGTTCTGGCGGCCCTCGGCGCGCGACAAGTGGAGCTTCAACTTCTCCAAGCGCATCGCCATCGACCAGGGCTTCAGCCGCTCGTTCATCACCGCGCAGGGCGATCAGGGCGACCCGGCCTACCCGTGGCGCTGGCACCACCGGATCGGCAACGCCTCGACGATCTTCGAGGATAACGTCCAGACCTCGCTGCAGTGGCGGCGCACGCTCTCGACGACGGGCTACACCGAGGCGCAGCTCTCGCGCTACTTCTTCGCCCAGCGCCAGGACGTGAACGGCAAGCACTGGAGCGAGTACGACGAGCCCGACGACCGCTCGGCCTTCCCGGTCGGCGACCCGCGCCGCGACGACTACTTCTGGGACACCGGCGACGACAACACCTGGCAGGACCGCCGCACCACGAGCTGGGGCCTGTCCTGGAGCCTGACGCAGCGCTACCGCCACAACGAGATCGAGTTCGGCTTCGAGCACCAGTGGCAGACCGTGCAGTACCTGACGATCGAGAACCCGTGGGTGTTCGACCGCGACGGCCTCGGGCAGTCGCACGACCTGTGGCGCGTGCACCCGTGGGTCGGCGACTTCTACGCGCGCGACAAGATCGAGTTCGAGGGCTTCACGGCCAACGTCGGCGTGCGCATGGACTACTGGTTCATCGGGCGCGAGGCCGAGGAGGCGCTGGCCGACACCACCCGCCGCAACATCGCGGCCACGACGCGCTCGGGCTTCTACGACGAGACGAAGTCGTTCTTCGGCCGCCGGGTCAAGATGCACATCTCGCCGCGCGTGATCGTGTCGCACCCGATCACCGAGAACAGCAGCTTCTTCTTCAACTACGGCGAGTTCACGCAGATCCCCTCCTACCGCTACGTCTACTCGAAGCTGAACTCGATCTCGAGCGAGTCGTTCCCGCTGCAGGGCAACCCGAACCTGAACCCGCAGGTCTCGGTGAACTACGAAGTCGGCGGCAAGCACCAGTTCCACCCGCGCGCCGCCGCGAACGTGACGTTCTTCGTGCGCGACATCTACGACTACCCGGGCTCGACCCGCGTGGACCCGGTCTCGGGCACGAACCTCGAGTCGTACTTCATCTACCTGAACGGCCACTTCGCCCGCTCGAAGGGCTTCGAGATCGAGATCGAGAAGCGCCGCTCGAACCACTGGGCCGGCAAGCTCTCGTACTCGTACCAGCAGACGAAGGGCAAGAGCAGCGACCCGAACGAGGAGCGCGCGCTTCAGGAGATCGGCGGCAGCACCGAGACGCGGCTCTCCGAGGTGTTCGTGCGCTGGAACCGCCCGCAGAAGCTGTCCGCCAGTTTCGACCTGCGGTTCGAGGACGAGGCGCCGGCCGGCTGGCGCTGGATGCGCCGCTGCGGCCTCAACGTGTTCATGCAGGGCCAGTCCGGCCGCGCCTACACGCCGATCGACCGCTCCGGCACGTCGTCGGTCGGCCTGCCGAACTCGCGCAACGCGCCCGTCCAGTTCACGACCGACCTCAAGGTGAACCGCTGGTTCCGCCTGATGGGCCGGCGCATGGACGTCAGCCTGCAGGGCACGAACATCTTCAACAACCACCTCGTCTATCGCGTGGACCAGATCACCGGCCGCGGATACGTGTGGGGCGAGGGCGAGTTCGATCCCGCGCACGTCGGCGGGCTCTCGGAGTACACCCGCATCAGCCAGGTGAACGACCCGTCGAACTACGGCCCGGGCGCCCAGTGGAGGATGAGTCTCGATGTGGACTTCTAGGCTCGCCCTGCTGGCGCTCGCCGCGCTCGCGCTGGCGGCCGCGCCCGGGCGCGCGGACGCGCAGGCCTCGCTCGGCGGCCAGCGCGCGGGCACCTCGTCCGGCACGTTCCTGCGCATCGGCGTCGGCGCGCGCGCCGTCGGCCTGGGCGAGACGTTCGTCGCCGTGGCGAACGACCCGAGCGCCATCTACTGGAACCCGGCGGGCCTCGCCTCGATGCAGCGGCGCGAGTTCGCCGCCTCGCACGTGGACTGGCCGGCCGAGGTGGACTTCGAGCACGTCACGCTGGTGATGCCGTGGAGCAAGCTGGGCGGCTCGGTGGCCTTCCAGGTCGGCGTGCTGTCGGCCGAGATGAACGAGACGACCGAACTGCAGCCCTTCGGCACCGGGCGCACGTTCACGTACTCCGACTTCGTGGCGGGCGTCGCCTACGCCCGGCGCTGGACCGACAAGCTCCTCGTCGGTGTGGGCGCGAAGTACCTGCACGAGGACCTCGGCTCGCAGGTCGGCGGCCCGAAGCTGAGCGCGGTGCTCTACGACATGGGCTCGATCTTCTACCTCGGCCTCGGCAGCGTGCGCATCGCGACGTCGCTCTCGAACTTCGGCTCCGCGCTCAAGCCCGAGGGGCGCTGGACGTCGCCGGTCACGGGCGAGGTGCGCGAGTACGACGGGTTCGACCCGCCGCTCATGTTCCGCTACGGCGTGGCGTTCGAGCCCATCGAGACGCCGCAGCAGCGGGTCACCACCGCGTTCGAGGTCAACCAGCCCGCGGACAACGAACAGCTCGTGAAGGCCGGCGTCGAGTGGTCCTGGCGCCGGACGTTCGCCCTGCGCTCGGGCTACAACTTCCGATCGGACGAACTCAAGTACAGCGGCGGCGCCGGCTTCGCCGGAGCCGTGCGCGGCATGCGCGGCACCGTGGACTACGCCTTCACCGACGGCGGCTACCTCGGGGCGATCCACCGCATGACGCTGGGGGTGCAGTTCTGATGCGCCGGCTCTTCGCTTTCGCCGCGATCCTCGCGATCGCGTTCGCGTTCGGCTGCGGCAGCCGCTACGAACTGCCCAACGAGGTGCAGGGGCCCGAGCCGGTGCCCGCCGACGGCAGCTACGCGATGCTCGCGACCTGGAAGGGCCTCGACGGCATCCAGGACGTGCTGCTCACGCAGGGCTCGGGATCGCAGCTGTTCCTGCTCTTCAACCGGGGCGGCACCGAGGGCCCCGAGGTCTCGCGCGGGGACGTGCAGCTCTACCGGTTCACGCGGCCGGACCCCATCGGCCCGCCGTACTTCACGCCGCCGACCGGGCTCTTCAACCCCGTCGCGCTCACCGCGACCCGGAACCACCTGTACGTGCTCGACCAGGGCGACACGTGCCTCGCCCGCTACAACCCGGCGTTCGGCAACTGCCTCGCCGAGCCGACGCACAACAACCCGATCCGCGACCTGAACGCCTGGTGGCGCGTCCGCCAGTTCTCGATCGGCGGCGGCGACACCGTGTCCACGTTCACCGACACCACGTTCGCGATGGTGTACGGCGTCGCGGCGGACGAGCAGGGGCGCGTGTACGTCTCGGGCGTGGCCGCGGTGCTCGACACGAACGCGACCGACCAGCGCATCCGCACGCGCAAGTTCGTCTACCGCATCTACCGCTACCAGCCGGGCCCGCGCTACGCCGGCCTGGTGCCCGACGAGCTGAACCGCGACCGCAACATGCCCGGCTCGAACTGGCACCGCGACACCACCTGGCTCGTGTTCGACGGCACCGGCGCGTCGTCCGTTTCGGATCCGCGCGGCATGGTCTGGACGAGCACCGGCCCGCCGGCGCTGTTCGTGGCCGACGCCGGCAACAACAAGGCGAAGCTCATCTCGACGTCGGCGGTCGGCGTCGGCTACCGCTCGATCGACGGCAACGAGACCGGCTCGCTGTTCGACCACCCGACCGACGTGGCGATGGACCTCGCCGGCTACCTGTACGTCGTGGACCAGCCGAACCGCCGCGTCGTGCGCTACACGCCGGCGGGCGAGTACGAGCGGATCGTCAACCTCGAACCCAACTCCGACGGACTTCCGTTGCTCGACCCCCTGTCGGTGGGCGTGGACGACTCCGTCGCGTACGTCGCCGACCGCGGCCGCGGACAGGTGATCCGATACAAGAGGCGCCCGTGATCTTCCGTTCCGTCCTCCCGGCGGCGCTCGCCGCCGCGCTCCTCGCGCCCGCGGCGGCCGCCGCGCAGGACCACCTGCGGCCCGGCGGCGTGGAGCCTTTCGCGGCGCGGCAGGCGCTCGCCGCGGCGTCCGACTCGACGACGAACGCCGTGCTCATCTACGACATCAACAAGCTCGGGCTGGTGCTGAGCAACTACGGCTTCATCGGCACGAACCTGACCTCGCGCTCGCCGTCGTTCGAGTACCCGCTCGGCTCGGGACACCAGCACCTGACCCGCGGCGGCCCGTGGATCGGCGCGATCGCGCTCGACGACGAGGGCGTGTTCACCGGCGTCTCGACCGCGGCGATCGACGGCTACGCCGGCAGCGCCAGCGCCGGGGCGACCGAGTTCACGCCGGCGATGGGTTACATCGCCCGCCGCTCGACGCTGCCCAACAGCCGCTACTACAGCACCGGCGCCATCAGCGAACTGGACCTCATCTCGCGCTACAGCGACCGCCCGGCCAAGCGAGCCGACGACAGCAACGAGGACCACCGCCCGCTCGGCGTCATCGTCACGCAGTACAACTTCGGCTGGTCGTTCTCGAACTACGCCCACCTGAACATCTTCCACTACATCGTCAAGAACGACGGGCCGCCGCTGCGGAACGTCTGGCTGGGCATGTACGCCGAACTGGCGAGCGGCAACCTGAACCTGGCGAACCAGCTCCCGCCGAGCGGCTGGTTCAGCAAGAAGGAGACGGGCTGGGTGGACTCGCTCAGCCTGATCACCGAGCGCTACTGCCAGAC
>CAZUEM010000017.1:0-5829 GCA_964619155.1 uncultured bacterium | reverse complement strand
TTCGCGTACATCGGCGCGCTCACGCACGAGGAGATGCACAAGCGCGCGGCGATCGCCCAGAAGGCGTACGACCTCGACTACCTCGTGCCGGTGCCGCCGCCCTCGCCCCGGTTCCACGTCGAGGTGCGCGGCAACTCGCTCGACTTCTACTGGGACGATTCGCCCGAGAGCTTTCTCGACCGCACGAGCATCAACCAGCTCGACTTCGAGGGCTATCGCCTGTACCTCGGCGAGAGCCGCGAAGACCTGCGGCTGGTCGCGCAGTTCGACAAGGCGATGGCGCCGAACGACAGCACCGGCTTCAACACGGGCTTCGAGGCCGTGCGGATCCCCGGCGGCGAGGTCATCGACGGCGTCACGTACCACTACAAGTTCAGCGTCGGCAACCTGCGCGACGGCTTCAAGTACTGGGTGGCGGTGACGGCCTACGACCTCGGCACGAGCGACATCGAGTCGCTCGAGAGCGGGCAGGACCAGAACAAGCGCATGGTCGTGCCCGGCCCGGCCGCGGGCGAAGGCTCGGGCGTCACCGTGTTCCCGAACCCGTACCGGGTCGAGGCGCGCTGGGACCAGGGCGGCCAGGCGCGCGACCACTACCTGTGGTTCGCGAACCTGCCCGAGCAGTCCCGGCTCAAGATCTACACGCTGTCCGGCGACCTCATCTACGAGACCGACTTCGACGGCGCCGGCTACGACGGCCGCAACGCCCGCGGCATCTACCGCCCCGCGTCGGACCTGCGCCCGAACCTCTCGGGCACGATGTTCGGCTGGGACATGATCACGCGACAGGGCCAGGCGGTGGCGACGGGCCTCTACCTGTGGGCGGTCGAGGACAAGCGCGACGGCTCGCGGCAGACCGGCAAGTTCCTGATCGTGAAGTCGGACCGGGAGGACTTCTGATCGTGCGCCGCCCGCTCCTGCGCCTGCTCGCCCCGTTCGCCGCGCTGCTGCTCGCCTTCGCGGGCCTCTCGTGCGGCAAGCTCACCGGCACGCTCAAGCCGCACACGCTTCCCGAGACGACGATCTTCGTCTCGGGCCCGGTCGACACGGTGAACCACATCGTGCACGTCTACTGGTTCGGTTCCGACCCCAACGGCTTCGTCACCGGCTTCGAACTCCGCCTGCTGAATCCGGCGGCGCCGGCCGACACGCAGTGGACGTGGACGACCCGCACCGATTCCGTGCTGACGGTCTTCACGCCGGCCGGCTACACGGCGCCCGTGCTCGAGGTGCGCGCGGTGGACGACGACGGCGCCCGCGACCCGAGCCCCGCCCGGCAGGAGTTCCAGTTCCGCAACGAACCGCCGGTCGTGCGCATCACGCAGCGGCCCGGGCCGCGCGACTCGACGTTCGCGTCGGTCACGGTGGGCTGGAGCGTGTCGGACCCGGACGGCGACGCGACGAAGGTGCGCTACCTCGTCTGGCTGGACGGGCGGCAGGACAGCCCCGACCAGACCACGCAATCCACTTTCACCGTGCCGTCCGAGCGTTTCCTGGTGAACGGCCAGTACACGTCGGGGCCACGTACGCTGTACGTGCGGGGCATCGACGACGGCGGCATGGCCGGCCCGGTGGACAGCATCGTCTGGCAGGTGAAGAAACCGGTCGCGGGCAGCCGGGCGCGGCTGCTGATCGTGGACGACGTGCCCCGCACGCACGCGTCCAACCCGGTGATCGACACGCTCTACTCGAACACCGCGGCGCGCAACCTGCCGTCCGACTCGTACACGGTGCTGCGGCTCGACTTCAACCAGCCGTTCGCGTCCGCGAAGGACATCGAGCAGACGTTCAAGCAGTTCGAAGCCGTGATCTGGTACCGGGCCAACGTGACGACCAGCGTCGCGACGACGCTGCGCAGCTACCAGGACGGCGTCGGGGCGTACCTCGAGGCCGGCGGCCGCTTCTACCTCGACGGGCTCTACCTCTTCTCGGGCCTGAACGCCTCCGGGGCGCTGGACGAGGATTTCGCGCGCACGTACCTCGACTGCGACGGGTTCCGGAAGTGCTTCCAGCAGGTGTCGGGCAGCTTCACGGACTCGACGCTCGGGTGGGGCAACGTGAACGGCTCGGTCTATCGCAGCGCCATGTTCTCCGACTCCCTGCGCCTGAACCTGCAGGGCGTCATCCAGAACGAGGCCGGCGGGTTCCGGGTGTTCAAGCCGCGCAGCAACGCCATCGTCGCGCTGCGCGCGCAGCCCGGCGCGCTCACCCCGGCCTCGCCCGAGAGCCTGGTCGTGGGGGTCTCGGTGCCGCAGCCGAGCGGCGGGCGGGCGGTCGTGATGGCGGTGCCGGTCGGGAACTCGACGCCCTCGGGCTCGAGCACGGCGCCGCGGTTCCTGGCCAAGGTCTTCGCCCAGCTCGGCCTCACGGGGCCCTGAGCGGGCCGCCAGGCGCACCTCGTCGGGCCCGGCCGGAGCGTGCTCCGGGCCGGGCCTGTTTGCTGCGGGCGAACCGGTTACGCGACCGTAACCTCATCGAAAAGCGCAATTTGGCTCGCCCGTCACGGACGGTCGGTGCTATCCTCGGACACGTTCCAGGCACCTGGCTGAGGGCCCCGGGCCGCGCGCGGCTGTTCATGGCGTGTGAACCCCGGCTGGCCTCGACGCCGTCACGCCGGTCTGCTCGGCCGGTGCGCAGTGGCTTCAACGTGACCCCGATCGCAGCTCGCATTTCGCGTCCACACTTCCACCGAGGGGTGCACCCATGCACAAGTTGTTCACCCGAATCGCCGTCGCGGCGGCCGTCGCCCTGTGCGCGGCCGGCAGCGCGTCGGCCGCCATCTACCCGCCGGGCCCGGACGGCACCTGCGTCGACTCGGTGACGATCGTCCAGATCCAGGACATCCTCGCGCCCTGCCACCCGGCGACGGGCGACACGGTCCTCGGCGTCGGCGGCATCATCACCGGCTTCGACGCCATCCCGACCGGCTTCGGCTTCTACCTCCAGAACTCCCAGGGCGGGCCCTTCAGCGGCATCGAGGTGTTCACGCACGGCGTCAACTACAAGCCGATCATGGGCCTCGAGCTCGGCGACTCGGTCGTCGTCGAGTGGTCGAGGACCGCCGAGTTCCAGAACGGCACCGAGATCCTCGCGCCCAACAACTTCTTCTCGGCGCCGAACATCATTCTGCGCAAGGTGTCGTCGGGCAACCCGCTGCCGCCGTTCTACGACGGCACGACGACGTCGCTGAACGTGCTGCCGACCAACACGAACGGCGAGGCCTACGAGGCCTGCCTCGTGCGCATCACCGGCACGATGCACGTCGCCCGCACCTACCTGCAGAACGTCACGGGCGGCGCCACGAACCTGCCGTTCGGCACGTTCTACGTCGTGGACAACGCCGCGCCGAGCGACTCCGTGCTCGTGGAAGGCGCCAAGATGTTCGCCTACGCGCCGCCGGCCGTGAACACGCCGGTCACGCTCGTGCAGGGCGTCCTCGGGCAGCGCAACGGCGGCTACCGCATCGAGCTGCGTGACGGCAACGACATCGTCACGAACACCCCGCCCGGCGTGAACGACGCGTACAACGTCACCGAGAACCAGATCCGCGTCGTCTACGACCGCAACGTCACCCCGGCCACGGCGACGGACGTGAACAACTACTCGCTCGGCTCCGGCGGCAACGTGGACGCGGCGGTGATGGACGGCACGAGCAACGTCATCCTGACTGTGAGCGGCGCGGCCGCGCACGGCTTCGAGACCGAGCAGCTGACGATCAACGGCGTCGCCGGCACCGCGAACGGCGTGGCGATGACGTCGCCGGCCAGCCGCAACTTCGTCTACGGCGTGCTCACCTGCGCCGAGATGTCGGCGCCGGACCCCGACACGCTCGCCGGCGCGGACTGCTTCGACATGTCGGTGTACGCCGGCGGTGGCGGCCGGTTCGCGAACGGCGCCTTCGGCCCGCGTTCCACGGTGACGGGTACGGTGGTCGCGACCTTCGGCAGCCTGTTCTACCTGGTGGACGAGAACACGCCGCAGCGCGGGGCCATCACGGTGTTCGCGCCTCCCGCCCCGATGGTGAAGGGCCGCCGCTACACGATCGCCGGCGCGGCTCAGGAGTACATCAGCGAGACCGAGTACGCGGCCATCCAGTACCTGCGCGACGACGGCCCGGGCGTCATCCCGCCGCCGATCGACCTGCCCGTGTACATCGCGTCGAAGGACACCTGCGACGTGAACCAGGTGCTGACGACGGGCGAGGACTACGAGTCCATGCTGATCCGCCTGCCGTACGTGCGCGTGTTCCAGCGCTTCGTGCCGGCGCCGACGGGCGGCTTCCACGTCCACGCGCTGGCGACCGGCTTCAAGGGCGACACGATCTACGTGCAGAACTTCAGCAATGCCCTCGGCGTGTACGACAGCCTCAACGCCAACTACCCGCCGGCCGGCATGACCGTGTCGGTGACGGGCGTGCTCCACTACGACAACGGCAGCTTCCGCATCGCCCCGCGCAACGCGGCGGATATCGTCCGTCACGGCATGAACGTGGACGTGCCGAAGGCGCCGGCGGCGCTGCGGTTCTCGGTGTTCCCGAACCCGGCCCGCGTCGCGACGCTCTCGTTCGCCCTGCCGCAGGAAGAGCAGGTCGAGCTGGGCGTGTACGACGTGACGGGCCGCCAGGTCGCGATGCTCGCCAAGGGCCGCCTGCCCGCCGGCGAGTACACCCGCCAGTGGGCGGCGCGCGACGACAGCGGCCGTCCGGTCGGCGCGGGCGTCTACTTCGTGCGCCTGAAGGCGGGCAACGAAGTGCGCCAGAGCCGTGCGGTGATCCTCGGCGGCAACTGACGCCGGGTCCTGTAGTTCCGCGGCCGGCCGTCCCTTCGGGGGCGGCCGGCCGCGTCTTTGCGGCCCTCCGGGGCGGCCCCTATACTGCCGCCCTCTTTTCCGGCCGCCCCGTTGGGGGGCGCGGCCGAACGTTTACCCGGGGAACGACGCCTCCGTGAGTCCCGAAGCCCAGCGAGACGGCCGCACCGTGGCCGAGTCGGCCACCGAGATGACGCAGCTGGTGCTGCCGCAGCACGCCAACGTGCACGGCACGCTGCTGGGCGGGACGGTCATGCACTGGGTGGACCTGGCCGCCGCCGTCGTGGCGAACCGGCACAGCCGCCGCCCGGTCGTGACGGCCGCGTTCGACGACATGGCGTTCCACGCCCCGGTGATGGTCGGCCAGGTCGCGCTCATTCGGGCGCGGCTGACGCTGGTGGACCGCAGCAGCATGGAGATCCGGGTGGACGTCGAGTCCGAGGACGTCATCACCGGGGAACGGCGCCGGACGGGCACGGCCTTCGTGACGTTCGTGGCGCTCGACCCGGTGACGCGGCGTCCGACCCCGGTGCCGCGGCTCGTCCTCGAGACGGACGCGGAGCGGGCCGAGCACGCGAAGGCGCTGGAGCGCCGGCGGCTGCGGCTGGAACGGCGCAGGGCACACGAGAGCGACTGACGCGCCGGGCGGCGTCCCGCGCGAACGAAATCGACGAAGGAGAACGGCCGGACCGCGCGACGCGGGCGGCGCAACGGAGGAACGACATGGCCATCTCGATCGTGGTGCCGCAGCTCGGTGAGAGCGTCGCCGAGGGGACCGTCGCCAAGTGGCTGAAGGCCGTGGGCGACAAGGTGCGCAAGGAAGAGCCCCTGGTGGAGATCCAGACGGACAAGATCAACGTCGAGATCCCGTCTCCCGCCGAGGGCACGCTGGCCGCGATCGTCGTCGCCGAGGGCACGACCGTGCTGGTCGGCACCGAGATCGGCTCGATCGCCGCCGCCGGCGAGACGGCCGCGACGCCCGCGCCGGCCGCGCCCGCGGCTGCCGCTCCGGCCAGGGCCGCG
>CAZUEM010000016.1:0-38983 GCA_964619155.1 uncultured bacterium | reverse complement strand
GCCTCACGACCGCGGACAACCTGCGGCTGCGCTGCCGCACGCACAACCGGCTCGAGGCGGAGCGTGTGTTCGGCGCGGCGTTCATGAGGGCGAAGCGCGAACGCGCCGCCGCCCGCGCGACGTCACCCGAGCCCGCCTGGCAGCGCGACGTGCTCGCCGCGCTCAAGAGCCTCGGGTTCCGGGACCGCGAGGCCCGCTCGGCGCTGCCGGCGTGCGAACTCGCCCCCGACGCCCCGCTCGAGCAACGCGTGCGCGCCGCGCTGCGATACCTCGCGCCACCGGCCTCACGCCGCCCCGCGCCGGCGGCTTGATGCGGGCCGCCAGCATGCACGAAGAGAAGCGCCTACCCCGCCACCGCGACCCGGTCCCGCTCCGCTCGCGCCGCTTCGAGCGCCGCGCGCGGGTCGGCCGCCGCGGTCACCGCGCGGCCGAGCACCAGCAGGCTCGCGCCGTCGCGCACCGCGCCCTCGACCGTGGCGACGCGCTTCTGGTCGTGCGACTCGCCGCCCGACATGCGGATGCCCGGCGTCACCGCGTAGAAGTCCGGGCCCAGCGCCGCGCGCAGCGCCTTGAGGTCCGGCGCCGCGCAGACGATGCCGGCCGCGCCCGCGGCGATCGCTTCGCGCGTCAGCGCCAGCGCCGTGCCCGGCAGGTCGAAGGGCTTCGCGAAGCCGGGCGGCATGTTCGCGGGGTCGTGGCTCGTCAGGATCGTAACCGCCACGACGCGCGTCGCGCCGCCCGCCTCGCGGATGCCCTCGACCGCCGCCGCGACCATCGCCGCGCCGCCGGTGGCGTGCACGGTGAGCAGGTCGGCGCCCAGCCGCGCGGCCGAGGCCGCCGCGCCCTTCACCGTGTTCGGGATGTCGTGGAGCTTGAGGTCCAGGAACACCCGCCGGCCGCGCGCCTTCAGTTCGCGCACCGCCGCCGGGCCCTCGGCCGCGAACAGCTCGAGGCCGATCTTGGCGAACTCCTCGCCCGCTCCCAGCTGCTCGTGAAGCGCCAGCGCCCCGGCCAGCGTGGGCACGTCGAAGGCGATGGCGAAGTCGGCTCGGTTCACGGTCACGCTTTCTCCGGGACGGCCTCCGGCGCGCAGGCCTGCGCGGCCGGGGCCTGGAAGAGGCCGCGGAAGTCGGCGACGCGCGCCACGCCGTGGGCGGCGAGCCACTCCCGCATCTCGTTCACCACGCGCACCGAAGCGCCGGGCTCGACGAACGTCGCGGTGCCGATCTGCACGGCCGTCGCGCCGGCGGCGATGAACTCGAGCGCGTCGCGGCCGCTCGCCATGCCCCCCGAGCCGATGACCGGGATGCCCACGGCGTGCGCGGCCTCGTGGCAGCGCGCGAGCGCGAGCGGCTTGATGGCCGGACCGGAGAGCCCGCCGGTCGCCTTGCCGAGGCGGCTGCGCATGCGCTCGAGGTCGATGGACATGCCGACGAAGGTATTGACCGCCGTGAGCGCGTCGGCGCCGCCGGCCTCGCAGGCGCGCGCGGTCTCGCGGATGTCGGTCACGTCGGGCGAGAGCTTGGCGATGAGCGGCCGCGCCGACAGCGGGCGCAGGCGCTTCATGGTGGCCTCGAGCCGTGCGGGGCTCGCCCAGTAGCGGGCTCCGCCCGCGGCGACGTTCGGACAGGAGAAGTTGATCTCGAACGCGCCGACGCCCGGCTCTTCCCCGAGCGCGCGGAGCAGCTCGACCAGCTCCTCCTCCGTCTCGCCGCCCACCGAGGCGATGACCGTGGCCTGCAGCTCGCGCAGGCGCGGCAGCTTCTCGTCCCGGAAGCGCGCGAGGCCGACGTTCTCGAGCCCGATCGAGTTGAGCATGCCGCTCGCGGTCTCGGCGACGCGCGTGGGCGCGTTGCCGGGGCGCGGCTTCACGGTGACGGTCTTGGTGACCACGCCGCCCAGCAGGCGCAGGTCCACGACGTGCGCGTACTCGTCGCCGTAACCGAACGTGCCCGAGGCGGTGAGCACGGGGTTGCGCAGCTCGAGCGAACCGATGCGCACGGAGAGGTCCACGCGCTTCGGCGGGACGGGCTTGCCCCACTCGCGTCCGTGGCTCATTCGACTCGGTCCCAGTCGAGGTCGCGGGCCTCGAACACCGGCCCGTCGGTGCAGCACATGGCCCACTCGGGGTTGCCCCGGAGCGCGGCGGCGCCGGACGCGGCGCCCTCGGCGAGGACGCGCTCGCGCGAGGCGGCCGAGCGCGGCAGCGGGCAGCCGCGGCAGACGCCGGTGCCGCACGCCATCACGCTCTCCATGGCGAGCCAGGCCTCGGCGCCGTTCGCCATCGCCCAGCGCGCGATGGCCGACAGCATGCCGTGCGGGCCGCAGGCGTGGATGACGAGCGGGGCTTCGAGCTTCGGCGCGATCCGGTCGAGGAGCGCGACCACGTTGCCGTGGAAGCCGCGCGAGCCGTCGTCGGTCGCCAGGTGCAGCCGCCCGCCGCGCCGGGCGATGCGCTCGCGCGCCTCGGCGAGGCCGACGAGCAGCGAGCGCGTGCGCGCGCCGAAGACGAACTCGGCGGCGCGGCGCTGCTTCGCGAGCGCGTCCGCGGCCATCAGGAGCGGCGCGACGCCGCGGCCGCCCGCCATCAGCACGGGCGTGCCGGGGCGCTCGAGCGGGTAGCCACGGCCGAGCGGGCCGGTCACCTCGACCGCCGCGCCGGGCTCGAGCGCGGCGAGCGCGCGCGTGCCGACGCCGACCGGAGCGTAGAGGAAGCCGAGCGTCATGACGCGCGCGCGGCGCGTGACCCCGGCGATGCTCATGGGCCGCGGCAGCAGCACGGCCGAGGGCGGCTCGAGCAGCAGCTGCACGAACTGCCCGGCCACGGGGGTCTCGAAGTCCGCGGGCACGTCCAGCTCGAGCCAGCGGAAGCCGCCGCCGTAGTCGCGCTGGACGCGCACGCGCGCTTCGCATTGCCGCCAGGTCCGCACGCTCGCGGCGCTCATTTCCCGGAGCCCTTTCGGGTGGTGTCGGCCGGCGGACTCGCGGGCGGCGGCGCGGCGAGCGAATCGGGCCGCGTCGTGCGCGAGGTGTCGGGACGCGCGGCGCGCGAGGTGTCGGCTCGCAGGACGCGCAGCGAGTCGGCGCGCCGCGCCAGCGAGTCGCCCGCGCCGGGCGCGAACAACCCGCGCCGGCGCTCGCCGGGCTCCATCAGGTCGGGGCGCCGCTCGCCGCCGGGCCCCAGCGCGCGGCGGCGCAGCGAGTCGGCGGGCGCGAACGCGCCCGTGCCGATCGGCGGCGTCGTCGCGGGCGGCGCGGCGAGCGCGGTGTCGCGCGCGGCCTTCGTCGTGTCGGGCGCCGGCGGCAGGGGCGCGACGATCAGGCTCTCGGGCACGGCGTGACCCGCCTGCTCGAGGTAGTCGCGCGCCGCGAGCTGGGCCTCGGTCGCCGGGTAGCGGCGCACGACCTCCCAGAAGAGCGAGTCGGCCTCGGCCCGGCGGTCGAGCCGGCGCGACAGCACCCAGGCCTCGGCGTTGAGCGCGCGGCCGGCGACCGCGGTGCCGGCGTACTCGCGCGCCACCTTCGCGTACTCCTCGATGGCGCGCTCGGGGCGCTGGAGCTGGAACAGGTACAGCTCGGCGGTCAGGAACGCCGCCTCGGCTTTCTTCTCGAGCGAGTCGGCGCCGCCGCCGCTGCGGAACTGCTCGATGCGCGAGAGGTTGTCGGCGCGCTGCTGGGCGAGCTGCGCGAACGACGAGGTGCCGAACTGCTCCTTCACGCGGCCGTACTCCTCGAGCGCGCGCTTGAAGTCGTCGAGGCCGGTTTCGTACGTGAAGCCGATGCGGTACTGCGCTTCGGCCGAGAGCGCGGTCTTCGGGTAGTCCTCGAGCACGGCCGCGTACTCCTCGAGCGCCTCCTTCGTCCGCCCGGCCAGCAGCTGCGCGGTGCCGACGCGCATGCGCAGGCGGCCGTAGTGGTCCGAGCCCGCCTGCGGGAGCTGGCCCGGCTGCGGCGGGGGCGGCGGCGAGGTGTGCGACAGCTCGCCGCGCAGCACCTCGAGCTGGTCGTCGAAGCGGCGCGCCGACTCGAGGCAGTCCACCTCGCGCAGCAGGAACTGGAAGCGCTCCTCGTCGTTGAGCGCGCTGCCCCCGATCGTGGCGTAGTCGGCGCGCGCGCCGTCGAAGTCGCCCTGCTGGAAGCGCGCCTCGGCGCGCTGGCGCAGCGCCCGGCCCTGGAGCAGGTGCCTGGGGTAGCGCTCGAGGATGACACCCGCCGCGGCGGCCGCCTCGCCGTGGCGCTGCATGGCCGTCAGGGTCAGCGAGCGCTCGTAGTGGGCGTACGGCGTCAGCACGTGCTTCGGCGCCTGGGCGAGGAACTCGTCGAACGACGCGAGCGCCTGCGGGTAGCGGCGCGCGTTGCGGTACGCGAGCCCGAGATAGAACTCGGCCTCGGCCCTGAGGTCGCTGTTCGGGAAGTCGCGCGGGAAGTCCTGCAGCATGTTGATGGTCTGCAGCGGGTCGTCGCGGCCGACCAGGGCCTTCGCCCACATCAGGAAGGCGTCGTCCACCCACTTGGACTTCGGGTAGGTCGCCAGGACCTTCTTCGAGTAGTCGATGGCCTTGCCGTAGTTCTGCATGCCCGCGGCGTTGGCCTTGCCGACCTCGTAGGGCTTCCCGTCGGTGGCACGGTCGTAGTACTTCCGGGCGAGGTAGAAGGTGTTGTAGTACGCGCACGAGCCCGCGACCGCCGCGAGCGCGGCGAGCGCGACCAGCCGTGCGGCGAAGCGCGGGCGGATCAGAGCGCCTCCTGCAGGCTCGTCACGTCGAGCGGGCCGCGGGTGAGCGCCTCGATCCCGGAGACCGCGGCGATGGCGCCCGCCACCGTCGTGATCACCGGGATGCCCAGCGCCACCGCGCGCTCGCGGATGGCCTTCTCGTCGTACTCGGTCTGGCGGCCGAGCGGGGTGTTGAGCACGAGCTGGATGCCCCCGTTCTCCATCAGGTCCACCACGTGCGGCCGCCCCTCGTGAACCTTGAAGATCTCGCGGCACGGGACGCCGTTGCGGGCGAGGAACCGGGCGGTGCCCCGGGTCGCCACCAGTCCATACCCCAGTTCCACCAGTTTCTTCGCCATGAACGTGATCGCGCGCTTGTCGTCGTCGCGGACGCTCAGGAACACCGTGCCGCCGGAGGGCAGCGGCTCGCCCGAGCCCAGGTGCGCCTTGGCGAGGGCGCGGCCGAAGTCGAGGTCGCGGCCCATGACCTCGCCCGTGGACTTCATCTCGGGCCCGAGCAGGGCGTCCTCGCCCGGGAAGCGGCTGAACGGCAGCACGGGCTTCTTGACGCTGACCATGGTGACGTCGGGCTCGGGCGGGCGGATGTCGGACAGCCGCTCGCCGGTCATGACGCGCGCGGCGAGCCGCGCGAGCGGCAGCCCCACCGCCTTCGAGACGAACGGCACCGTGCGCGAGGCGCGCGGATTGGCCTCGAGCACGTAGACCTGGTCGTGGCGGACCGCGTACTGCACGTTGAGCAGGCCGCGCACGCCGAGCGCGCGCGCGAGCACGCCGGTCATGCGGCGCACCTCGTGCACGGTGTGGTCGCCGAGCGTGAACGGCGGGATGACGCAGGTCGAGTCGCCGGAATGCACGCCGGCCTCCTCGATGTGCTCCATCACCGCGCCGACCATGACGGTCTCGCCGTCGGCCACCGCGTCCACGTCGATCTCGAGCGCGCCCTCGAGGAACTTGTCGAGCAGCACCGGCTCCTCGTCCGAGATGAGCGCCTCGCGCAGCAGCCAGTCCTCGAGGTCCCCGGGCGCGTACGCGACCATCATGCCGCGCCCGCCGAGCACGTACGAGGGCCGCACGAGCACCGGGTAGCCGAGCGCCTCGGCGAACGCCAGCGCCTCGTCGCGCGAGTGCGCGATGCGGCTCTCGGGCTGTCGCAGGCCGAGCTGCTCGAGCAGCTCGCGGAACCGCGAGCGGTTCTCGGCCAGGTCGAGCCCGTCGAACGGCGTGCCGAGCAGCGGCACCTCCGCCTCGTGCAGGGCCTTCGCGAGCTTGAGCGGCGTCTGCCCGCCGAGCTGGACGATGACGCCGATCGGCTGCTCGGCGTCCACGATGTTGAGCACGTCCTCGGCCGTGAGCGGCTCGAAATAGAGCCGGCTCGAGACGTCGTAGTCGGTGCTGACGGTCTCGGGGTTCGAGTTCGCCATGAGCACGTCGAAGCCGCGAGCCTTGAGTTCGAGCGCCGCCTGCACGCAGCAGTAGTCGAACTCGAGCCCCTGCCCGATGCGGTTCGGGCCCGAGCCGAGGATGAGCACGCGCGGGCGCCGCGGCGCCGGGATCTCGCTCTCCTCCTCGTAGGTCGAGTAGAAGTACGGCGTCTCGGCCTCGAACTCCGCGCCGCAGGTGTCCACCGCCTTCATCACCGGGACGATGCCCGCGGCGATGCGCTTCGCGCGCACCTGCGGCTCGGTGAGCCCGAGGTGGAACGCGAGCTGGCGGTCCGAGAAGCCGAGCCGCTTGGCCTGCCGCACGCGCTCCTCGTCCCAGCCGGTGTCGGCGAGCAGGCGGTCGAAGTCGGTGATGCGGCGCATCTGGTTCAGGAACCACGGGTCGATGCCGGTGAGCCGCGAGAGCGCCGCGGGCTCCTCGCCCGCCGCCAGCGCGCGGAACAGGTCGCGCAGCCGGTCGGGGTGCGGCTCGCGCAGCGTGAGCTGCAGCTCCTCGAGCTGGTCGGGCGCCGCGGCGCCGGGCAGCAGGTCGCCGATTCCCGTCTCGAGCGCCCGCCAGCCCTTGAGCAGCGCCTCGGGGAACGTGCGGCCGATGGCCATGACCTCGCCCACCGACTTCATGCGCGTGCCCAGCCGGCGCTCGGTGGCGCGGAACTTCTCGAACGCCCAGCGCGGGATCTTGACCACGCAGTAGTCGAGCGAGGGCTCGAAGCAGGCCGGGGTCTTCCTCGTGATGTCGTTCGGGATTTCGTCGAGCGTGAGCCCCGCCGCGAGCAGCGCCGAGATCTTGGCGATCGGGAAGCCCGTCGCCTTGCTCGCCAGCGCCGAGCTGCGCGAGACGCGCGGGTTCATCTCGATGACGCGCAGGTCGCCGGTGTCGGGGTGCACGGCGAACTGGATGTTGCAGCCGCCCGCCTCGATCTTGATCTCGCGGATGATGCGCAGCGCCGCGTCGCGCATCGCCTGGTAGCAGCGGTCGGTCAGCGTCTGGGCCGGCGCCACGGTGATCGAGTCGCCCGTGTGCACGCCCATCGGGTCGAAGTTCTCGATCGAGCAGACGATGACCACGTTGTCCGCGCGGTCGCGCATCACCTCGAGCTCGAACTCCTTCCAGCCGAGCAGGCACTCCTCGATGAGGATGCTGCCGTTGGGGCTCGCGGCGATGCCGATGCGCGCCGCCTCGCGCAGCGTGCGGCGGTCCTTGACGAGGCCCGAGCCCTGCCCGCCGAGCGTGAACGACGAGCGGATGACGAGCGGGTAGCCGAGTTGCTCGCCGAGCGCCACCGCGTCGGCGACCGTGGTCGCGTAGCCGCTGCGCGGCAGCTGCATGCCGGCGCGCTGCATGGCCTGCTTGAAGAGGTCGCGGTCCTCGGCCTTCTCGATCGCCTCGAGCGAGGCGCCGATGAGCTTGACGCCGTACTTCTCGAGCACGCCGCGGCGCGACAGCTCCACGGCCAGGTTGAGCGCGGTCTGGCCGCCCAGCGTGGGCAGCAGCGAGTCCGGGCGCTCCTTCGCGATGATGCGCTCGGCGATCTCGGGGAGCAGCGGCTCGACGTAGGTGCGGTCCGCGAACTCCGGGTCGGTCATGATCGTCGCCGGGTTCGAGTTGAGCAGCACCACCTCGAGGCCGAGCGACTTGAGCGAGCGGCAGCCCTGCGTGCCGGAGTAGTCGAACTCGCACGCCTGCCCGATCACGATCGGTCCGGCGCCGAGCACCATGACCTTCCTGATGTCGGTGCGCTTCGGCATCAGCGGGGCCCTCCCGCCGCGACCGGGACGAGCTTGCGGCCGCGGGCGCGCTCGACGGCGTCGGCGAAGGCGCGGAACCAGGGGCGCGAGTCGTGCGGGCCCGGCGCGGCCTCGGGGTGGTACTGCACGCTGAAGACGGGCAGCCGCCGGTGCACCATGCCCTCGAGCGTGCCGTCGTTGCCGCTGAAGTGCGTGAGCTCGAACTCGCCCTCGGGGAGCGTTTCGGCGTCCACCATGAAGCCGTGGTTCTGGCTCGAGACCTCGACCACGCCGGTGCGGCGGTCGATCACCGGGTGGTTCGCGCCGCGGTGGCCGAACTTGAGCTTGCTCGTGCGCGCGCCGAACGCGAGCCCGAGCAGCTGGTGGCCGAGGCAGATGCCGAGCGTCGGCACGCGCTGCGAGACCTCGCGCGCGGCGTCGATCGCGAAGTCGAGCGGCTCGGGGTCGCCGGGGCCGTTCGAGAGGAGCACGCCGTCGGGGTCCAGCGCCAGCACGTCGGCGGCCTTCGTGCGGCCGGGCACCACGCGCACGCGGAAGCCCTCGGCGCGCAGGCGCCGAAGGATGTTCCACTTGACGCCGAAGTCGAACGCCACGCACAGCGGTTTGCCGCGGTCGGGGCCGGGCTCGTGCTCGACCGGCCCGTGCTCGCCCCACCAGTAGGGCTCGACGCAGGTCACCACGTCGGCGAGAGCGAGGCCCTGCATCTTCGGGCTCCGGCGCGCCTTGTCCACGAGCTCGCCGGCGTCGGTCGAGACCGTCGAGAGGCAGCCGCGCATGGTGCCGCGGTCGCGCAGGTGGCGCGTCAGCGCGCGCGTGTCGATGCCGCTGATGCCGGGCACGCCGCGCGCCTCGAGCAGCCCGTGCAGCGAGCCCGTCGAGCGCCAGCTGCTCGGCAGCTCGCACAGGTCGCGCACCACCGCGCCCTGCGCGCGCAGCTTCTCGCTCTCCCAGTCCTCGTCGTTGACGCCGTAGTTGCCGATGAGCGGGTACGTGAACGTCAGGATCTGGCCGCAGTACGAGGGGTCCGAGAGGACCTCCTGGTAGCCGGTCATGGCGGTGTTGAAGACGACCTCGCCGGTCGTCTCCGCGGCGGCGCCGAAGCCCTCGCCGCGGAACACGCGGCCGTCCTCGAGCGCGAGCATCGCCGGCGGGCGCCGGCTCACCGTCCGGCCTCCGCGGGCAGCACGAGCTGGTGCTCGAACTCGACGTCGGGCGCGAGGTGGGTGAAGCGGCCGCCCATCATGGTCGCGAGCACGCGACCGCGCACCGTCCAGCCGCCGAACGGCGTGTTGCGGCCCTTCGAGTAGAAGGTCTTCGGGTCCACCACCCACTCCGAGTCGGGGTCGAACAGCACGAGGTCGGCGACCGAGCCCGGGTCGAGGTCCACCTCGGGCAGGTCGAAGATGCGGCGGGGCGCGTCGGTCCACAGCTCGATCGCGCGCGCGAGCGTGAGGTGGCCGGGCTGGACGAGGAACGTGATCGTCAGCGCCAGCGCGGTCTCGAGCCCGACGATGCCGAAGGGGGCCTCGGAGAACGGCCGGTTCTTCTCGTCGGCGGTGTGCGGCGCGTGGTCGGTCACCAGGCAGTCGATCGTGCCGTCCACGATGGCCTCGATACAGGCGCGCACGTCGTCGGCCGAGCGCAGCGGCGGGTTCATCTTGGTGTTCGTGTCGTAGTCGCCGACCGCCTCGTCGGTGAGGATCCAGTAGTGCGGGCAGGTCTCGCCCGTCACCGGCAGCCCGCGGCGCTTGGCGTCGCGCAGCGCGTCGAACGACTGGGCGGTCGAGAGGTGCGCGAGGTGCACGCGCGCCCCCGTCAGTTCGGCGAGGTCGGCGTCGCGGCGGCACATGACGCTCTCGGCCGCGCCCGGAAGCCCACGCAGGCCGAGGCGGGTGGCGGTGAAGCCCTCGTTCATCACGCCCTCGCCGCGCAGCTCCGGGTCCTCCTCGTGGCAGACGATGGGCAGCCCGGTGGGCTTCGCGTACTCGAGCGCGCGGCGCATCATCGCCGCGCTCGCGACCGGGTGTCCGTCGTCCGAGAACGCGACCGCGCCGGCGCGCGCCATGGCCATGAGCGGCGCGAGCTGCTCGCCCTTCTGCCCCACCGTGACGGCGGCGATCGGGTAGACGCGCGCGTGCGCGGCGTTGCCCGTGCGGTGGCGGATCCACTCCACCCAGGCCGGCGAGTCCACGACCGGCACGGTGTTGGGCATGCAGGCGACCGCGGTGAAGCCGCCGGCCGCGGCGGCGCGGGTGCCGGTCTCGATCGTCTCCTTCGCCGACTGGCCCGGCTCGCGCAGGTGGACGTGCAGGTCCACGAGGCCCGGCGCCAGCACGGCGCCCTTCGCGTCGAGCACGCGCGCGTGCTCGTGGCCGCGGTGCGGCACCGGCACGATCACGCCGTCCTCGACCGCGACCGTCACCGTCCCGCCCGTCTTCCAGTGCGTGGCGTTCTTGAAGAGCGTCAGGGTGCTCACGACAGCTCCTCCTTCCAGCCGGCCCAGCAGCGCTTGAGCACGGCGCAGCGCGCGGCGACGCCGTTCGCGACCTGCTGCAGGATGACGTTGCGGCCGAAGTCGGCGATGGTCGAGTCCACCTCGACGCCCTGGTTGACCGGGCCCGGGTGCATGACCACCGCGTCCTCCTTCATGCGTTCGACGCGGGCCATGTCCACGCCCCAGACCCGCGCGTACTCGACGAGCGAGGGCAGCAGGCCCTTCTCCATGCGCTCCTTCTGGATGCGCAGCGCCATGACGCCGTCGGCCCCCTCCATGGCCTCCTCGATCGTCTCGGCGAGCGTGCAGCCGAGCGACTCGACCTCGGCCGGCATCAGCGTGCCGGGGCCGCACACCGTGACGAGCGCGCCGAGCGTGTTGAGGCCCGTGATCGCCGAGCGCGCCACGCGCGAGTGGGCGATGTCGCCGACGATGGCGAGGCGGCGGCCCTCGAAGCGGCCGTTCCAGGCGTCGCGCAGCGTCAGCAGGTCGAGCAGCCCCTGGGTCGGGTGCTCGTGCATGCCGTCGCCGGCGTTGATGATCCCGGTGCGCGGCAGGTGGCGCGCGAGGTACGCGGGCGATCCCGACTGCGAGTGGCGGATGACCACGAGCTGGGCGCCCATCGCCTCGAACACCTTCATCGTGTCGAGCAGCGTCTCGCCCTTGTTGAGCGAGGAGGCCGAGGCGCTGAACGTGAGCACGTTGGCGCCGAGCCGGCGCGCGGCCACCTCGAACGAGGTGCGCGTACGGGTCGAGTCCTCGATGAAGGTGAGCATCACCGAGCAGCCGGCCAGGTCGTCCCGGTTCGGCTCGCCGCGGCGCAGCCACTCGCGCTCGGCGGCGGACTCCTCGAGCAGGTCCTCGAGCGCGTCGCGCGACATGCCTTCGAGCCCGAGCAGGTGGCGGGCGCAGGACGCGACGGGAGGGGTAGAAAAAATCCCAGCGCTCACGGGCGCCGGGGCGGGCAGGGATGGAGCGGACATGTTCAACCCGGTTCTCCCTTCGGGACCTCTCGGGGCCCCTTTAAAGGTGGAGGACTGCTGGCACGAACCGCGCGGGAGAGTAGTGAAGCGCGCGGCCGGAGGCAAGCCTCGCGCGGCCGTCCGTCGCGGCCGCCCGGCGCCGGGCGGGCCGGCGTTTTCTGGTGTTTCAGCCCGGCCGGAGCATCCGGCGGCTCGCGCCCGCGCCCCGGCGTGGCTTAGACTTTTCGCCCGACTGCATGCGCCTCCAACTCTCGATCCTGCTCCTCGCCGCGCTCGCGGTTCCCCCGGTGGCAGCCGGACCGGTCGTGATCGACCCCGATCTCCAGACGGTCGACACGCCGAGGCTGCGGCTGGTGTTCGACTACGACCGCCCCGAGTGGGTGCGCACGGTCGTATTCAAGGACTACCACCCCTCGCGCGACCTGGCCGGCGAGGACGGCCGCGGCCTCGAGTGCTGGGGGCAGGACCGGCGCGGCGTGGACTCCCCCGGCTTCATCCGCAACGACCAGATCGAGGAACACAGCTGGCAGGTCCTGCAGTCGAGCGGGCAGGACGCGGCGGTGCGGATCTGGAGCCGGACGACGAACCAGCCCTCCGTGACGACGACCTACTACTTCAACGGCCTGTTCCCGTGGTTCGTCGTCGAGCGCACGATCCACTTCTCCGAACTGCCGGACACCGCCTCGTACCAGGCGTACGCACCGCGGGTGAGCTTCCTCAACTACTACCGCGCGCTGCGCTGGCGGGACGTGACGGGCGCCTACCTGCAGCGCGGCTACTGCTTCGGCGGCTGCGCGACGCCGAGCTGGGACGGTCGCTGGCTCGAGCACATCAGCCTGTCCACCAGCACCGGCGACTTCTCGGTCGCGCAGATCTACCCCGATACCCTGCCGCCCGGCACGATGCTCGCGCGCGGCTCCGGGCCCGAATCGCTGGCCGGCTGGGTCTCGCCCATCGCGCCCGCCGGCCTGCACGACCAGGACGTGACCACGCGGGTGATGATCGCGTTCTCGACCGTGACGGGCGACACCGCGACGCTCGACTCGCTGTGGCGGAAGTTCAACTCCCAGACCGAGTGGACGCTCGACGCGGCGCCGGCCCCGCCGCCCGCGTTGCGGCTCGCGATCTCGCCGAACCCGGCCGCCGGCCCCTCGCGGCTCGCCTGGACGCTGCCCGCCGCGGGCCGCGCGCGGCTCGAGGTGCTGGACCTCTCCGGCCGCCGTGTCGCGACGCTGCACGACGGCGAGTTGCCCGCGGGCGCACACGCGCGAGCGTGGGACGGGCGCGACGACGCCGGGCGCCGCGCGCCCCCGGGCGTCTACCTCGCGCGGCTCGTCACTCCGGGCGCGGTCGCGACCGCGCGGCTCGTGCGCGTGCGTTGAGCGGGGCGCCGCCGGCGCTTCCGCCGCGACGCCTCCCCCGCCGTTGCTACAGCAGCGTCCCGCGCAGGACCAGGCTCGCGAGCGTGAAGTAGATGACGATGCCCATGAGGTCCACGAGCGTCGCGACGAACGGCGCCGAGGCGCTCGCGGGGTCGAGCCCGACTCGGCGCAGGGCGAACGGCAGCATCGAGCCCGCGACGGTGCCGAACGTGACGACGCCGATCACGCTGCCGGCCACCGTCAGGCCGACCAGCACGTAGTGCGGGCCGTAGGAATGCAGCGCCCACTCCCAGAGCACCACGCGCGTGAACCCGATCACCCCGAGGATGGCGCCCATGGACAGGCCCTGCACCAGCTCGCGGCTCACCACGCGCCACCAGTCCGCGAGCGTCACCTCGCCCAGCGCCATCGCGCGGATGACCAGCGTCGAGGCCTGCGAGCCCGAGTTGCCTCCGCTCGAGATGATGAGCGGGATGAACAGCGTCAGGATCACCGCCTTCGCGATCTCGTCCTCGAAGCGGCCCATGGCGGCGGCGGTGAGCGTCTCGCCCACGAACAGCACGGCCAGCCAGACGACGCGCTTGCTCAGCATCTCGCGGAAGCCGACCTGCAGGTACGGCGCGTCGAGGGCCTGGGTACCGCCGATCTTCTGGATGTCCTCGGTGGCCTCTTCCTGGATCACGTCGACGATGTCGTCCACCGTCACGATGCCCTGCATGCGGCCGGCCTCGTCCACGACCGGGATGACCTGCAGGTCGTGCTGCTGGAACAGCCGGCCGAGCGCCTCCTGGTCCATGTCGGCGCGCGCCGAGTGGACCTCGGTCGTCATGAGCTCGCGCACGGTCTTGCCCGGGGGGGCGGTGAACAGGTCGCGAAGCGACGCCACGCCCACCAGCGTCTGGTCGGCCTCGAGCACGTAGATGTAGTTGACGATCTCGAGCTTGTCGCGGCCCTGCCGGCGCAGGTAGGCGATCGCCTCGTCCACCGTGACGTCGGGCCGCACCCGGGCGTAGCGGGTGTTCATGAGCCCGCCGGCGTCGTCCTCGGCGTAGGCGAGCAGCGCGGTCACTTCGGCCCGTGTCTGCTCGTCGAGCAGCGCCAGGAACTCGTCGCGCTCCTTCGGGTCCTCGCACTGCTGCAGCACGTCGGCCGCGTCGTCGGGCGGCAGCAGCCGCAGCCACGAGCGGCGCTGTCCGGCCGGCATCAGCGAGATGAGCTGGTACTCGTCGAGCGCCGAGAGGTCGAGGAAGAAGTCCTCGGCCTCGGCGCGCGGCAGGTCGAAGAACGCCTCCAGCCGGTCCTCCGGGGCGAGGATCCGCCAGGTCTCCTGGAGGTCGTCGACCGCGAGGCCGGCTTCGCTCTCGGCTTCGTTGCGCAGTGAGGTCACGAGGCGCTCCGGAACGGCGGGACGGCGTCCCGCGTTGGCGTCGGGGTTCCGGCGCAACCTAACCGCTGGCGCGCGCGCGCGTCCACCGTTTTGCCGCGCGCGCTCCCGTCAGGGCTCGCGCGCGACCGCGGGGGCGGCGGCGCCCTCGCGCGCCGGTGCGCCCGCGCGCGCCGTCGTGATCAGCGCGACCGCGACGATGACGAGCGCCGCCGCCGCCAGCGAGCGGCCCGAGAGCGCCTCGCCCGCGAACGCCCAGCCGAGCGCCATCGCCACGACCGGGTTCACGAACGCGTAGGTCGCGACCAGCCCCGGCGGCACGTAGCGCAGCAGGTAGAGGTAGGCCGAGAAGCCCACGACCGAGCCGAACACCGACAGGTACGCGAGCGCGGCGACCGAGCCCCAGGTGACCTGCGCGGGCTCGAAGCGCGCGAACTCCCCGAACGCCGCGCTCGCGACGAGCAGGAACGCGCCGCCCGCGAGCATGCCCACGCCGGTCGAGGCGAGCGGTGAAGCGGGCATGCGCACCCGGCGCGACCACAGCGAGCCCCACGACCACGACAGCGAGCCGGCGATCGGGATCAGCGCCCACAGAGCCGGGAACTCGGCCTTCGCGGCGTTGGCCAGCGAGGGCCCGAGCAGCAGCGCGATGCCGCCGAAGCCGAGCGCCAGCCCCGAGACCGCGCGCGCCGAGGGCCGCACCGCGTCGCGCCCGAACGAGGCCAGCAGCGCCATCCACAGCGGGATGGTGGCGACGAGCAGCGCCACCAGGCCCGAGGGCACGTGCGTCGTGCCGAGCGTCACCGCGCCGTTGCCGATCGCCGGCAGCAGCACGCCGACCGCCGCGGCATTGCGCAGCTCGGCCCCCTTCGGCCACGGCGCGCCGGTGACGCGCGCCCAAGCGAGCAGCACGAGGCCGGCCGAGAGCAGCCGCGCCGCGCACATCAGGAGCGGCGGCAGCGTCTCGATGGCGATGCGGATCGCCAGGAACGTCGAGCCCCAGATGAAGTAGACGCACGCGAAGGCCACCAGCACCTTCGCGAGGATGCCGCGCTCGCGGAGCCGCTCAACCACGGACGCGCGCCGGGCGGGTGTCGGGCTCGATGGACAGCGCCCAGGTGTCCTTGAAGGTGTCGAGCGCGATGATGCTCTGCGTCGAGCGCACCGAGTCGATGGCGCCGAAGCGGTCGCGCAGCAGCTTGCCGAGCGCCTCGGGATCGCGCACCCGCACCTTGACGAGGTAGCTGTCCTGGCCGGCGACGTGGTGCACCTCGAGGACCTCGGGCAGCTGGGCGAGCGCCTCGCCCGCCGAACTGGTGCCGATGCGCTCGTCGCTGCGGACGAGCACGTACGCCAGCAGCGGCCGGTCGACGGCCTTGGGGTCCACGCGCGCGGCGTACCCGGTGATGACGCCGCGCTGCTCGAGCCGGCGCACACGTTCGAAGACGGCCGAGGGAGCCATGCCGACGCGGCGCGCGAGCTCCACGTTCGTGGTGCGGCCTTCCGTCTGCAGGATTTCGAGGAGCTTGCGGTCGGTCTCGTCGAGCATCGCGGGCCTCCGGGTTGGGCCCGGATAATAGTTCGCGCGATGCGCCGCTCAAGCGAAGTTTCTGCTAGTTCCAGCCCTCACAAGCCGACGAACGTTCGTCAGCGGGGGGCCTCCGAGGCGACGTGGGCGCGTGCCGAACCGCGGCTCTGGCGGTCCACTTCGAACAGCGCGGTCGCGAGCAGGACGAGGATCGCGAGGATGACGGCGAGAAAGCGGGAGGAGGAGTTCACGGGGCCGGCCTTTCGAGCGAGGTGCGTGCGGTCGCGGGCGCGACGACTCCCACGGCGGAACCATGCGGCGCCGGGGGAAGTCCACGCGAAACTCCATGTCGCCCGTGGAGCGGCCGTGTGACAGTTTCGCGAACTCACCCGCCGGAATGCACGCGATAACAGCAACGCGCCTGGGCCCGCGAAGCGCACGCGAGGCCTGGCGGGGAGTGGTGGCTCCATCGGCCGCTCCGGGCAGGGGCCCGGCCACCGGGCCGGAATGCGGCGCGGCGCCCCTCCCGAGGGAAGGGCGCCGCGCGGACCGCCGGGCCGGAACGGCCGTCAGTCGTCCATTTCCTTGATCACCACGCTGTCCACGCCGTCGATCTCGAGCAGCTTCACCCCGATGACCTCCTTGCGCGAGGTCGGGACGTTCTTGCCGACGAAGTCGGCGCGGATCGGCAGCTCGCGGTGGCCGCGGTCGATGACGACCGCGAGCTGGATCGAGCGCGGGCGGCCGAAGTCGATGAGCGCGTCCATGGCGGCGCGGACGGTGCGGCCGGTGAACAGCACGTCGTCGATCAGGACCGCGGTCTTGCCGTTGATGTCCACCGGGATCTCGGTCGCGCCGACCACGGGATGGGCGGAGACGGTCGAGAGGTCGTCGCGGTAGAGCGTGATGTCGAGGCTGCCCTCGACCGGGGCGGTGCCCTCGAACTCCTTGATCTTGGCGGCGATCCGGCTGGCGAGCGGCACGCCGCGGCGGCGGATGCCGACCAGCACGAGGTCGTCGATGCCCTTGTTCCGCTCGACGATCTCGTGCGCGATGCGCGTCACGATGCGGCGCAGCCCGTCCGCGTCGACGATCTCGGCCTTCTCACGCAGGGTCATGGGGTCCTCGTCCTTCGCACCGTGTGGGGGTCCGGAAAATCGCGGCGACCTTAGCGGGCGGCCGCGCACCCGGCAAGGGCGCGGCCGCCCCGCGTTCAGCCCTTCTCGCCCTCGACGACGACCTTCGAGAGGTCCCAGCCGCGGACGAACAGTTCGCGCACCTCGGACAGCAGCCGCAGCCGGTTGAGCCGCACCGCCGGGTCCTCGGCGTTGACCAGGACCTTGTCGAAGAACCCGTGGATCGCCGTCTCCATCCCGAGCAGCGCCGGGATGATTTCGGCGTACGCGCGGGCTTCCCACAGCGGCTCCGTGCTCGCGCGCGCGGCCTCGAGCGCGGCGAGCAGCGCCTGCTCGGCCGGCTCGGCGAGCCGCGCGCGATCGAGCGCCGGCGGCAGCGTCTCGGTCGCGGCCCGCAGGATGTTGGCGACGCGCTTGTCGAGCACCACGAGCGGCGCGAAGCGCGGGTCGCCGCGGAACGCCTCGAGCGCGCGGCCGCGCACGAGCGCGTCCGCCGCGTCGCACCAGCCCGGCCGCGTCGCGCCGCCCAGGCGGATGCGCGCCTCGAGCGCGGCCTCGCGCGAGTCGTACGGCACGCCGCGGTCCTCGAGCGCCGTGTCCACGCGCGAGCGCAGGAACTCGCCGAGCTTCTTCATGATCTCGGCCTGGGGCAGGTCGGGGTCGGCGGCGAAGAACGCGCGCGTCATCTCCATGGCCGCCGCGCGCAGGTCGAGCGACCAGCCCTTCTCGAGCACGATGCGCACCGCGCCGTTGGCCGCGCGCCGCACGCCGTAGGGGTCCTCGGAGCCGCTCGGCGACTTGCCGGCCACGAACGCGCCGGCCACGTGGTCGAGCTTGTCCGCGAGCGAGAGCAGCGCGCCCGCGTCCGTCGCGGGCAGGTCGTCGCCCGCGCCGCGCGGCCGGTAGTGCTCGGCGATCGCCGCGGCGACGTCCTCCGGCTCGCCGGCGCGGCGGGCGTAGTGCCCGCCCATCACGCCTTCCAGGCTCGCGTACTCCTTGCCCGAGCCGATCATCTCGCCGAGCAGGTCGGTCTTCGAGAGCAGCGCCGCCATCCGGGCGGCAACCCCGGCTGCGGGCGCGAGGCGCTCGGCGAGCCAGCCGGCGAGCGCCTCGAGCCGCGCCGCCTTCTCGCGCAACGAGCCCAGGCCCTCCATCCAGACGACGCTCGCGAGCTTCTCGACGATCTCCGCGGGCGGGTGCTTGAGGTCGCTTTCCCAGTAGAACTTCGCGTCCTCGAGCCGGGCGACCAGCACGATCTCGTTGCCCCGGCGCACGCCCGCGAGTCCCCGGTCGTCGCCGTTGCGCACGGTGATGAAGCCGGGAAGCAGCGTGCCGTCGGACTTCTCGATGGCGAAGAAGCGCTGGTGCTCGCGCAGCGCGGTGACGATGACCTCGCGCGGCAGGTCGAGGTAGTGCGCCCCGAACGCGCCGTCCACGGCGGTCGGCCACTCGACCAGGAAGTTGTTGATGTCCACCAGCTCCTCGTCGGCCACCACGCGGCCGCCGCGTGCGGCGGCGACCTTCTCGACCTGCTCCTCGATCGCGAGCCGGCGCGCCCGCTGGTCGGCGAGCACGTACACGCCCTGAAGCGCCTCGACGTAGCGCCGCGGCGACGGGATCTCGACCGTGCCCGGGTGCAGGAAGCGGTGCCCGAAGCTCGCGCGGCCGGCCGTGAGGCCGAACGCCCGCACGGGCAGCACCTGGTCTCCGAGCAGCGCGACCAGCCAGCGCACGGGCCGGCCGAAGCGGTAGTCGCCGCCGTCCCAGCGCATGGTCTTCGGGAACTGGAGCTTCGGCGCCAGCGCGCCCAGCAGCCCGGGCAGCACCTCGGCCGCGGGCCGGCCCACGTGCTTCACGGTGACCGCGACGTACTCGCCCTTCGGGGTCTCGACCCGGCGCACCGCGGAAGCCTCCACGCCCTTGCCGGCGCAGAAGCCGAGCAGCGCCTTCGTCGGCTTGCCCTCGGCGTCGAACGCGACCTTCGCCGCGGGCCCCATGGCCTCTTCCTCGTGGTCGGCCTGGCGCGCGCCCACGTCGGCGACGAACACCGCCAGCCGCCGCGGCGTGCCGTAGGTGACCACGTCGTCGAAGCCGAGCCGCAACTCCTGCAGCCCGGCGCGCACGCCGCGCTCGAGCTGCTCGAGCGCCGGCGGCACGTAGCCGGCCGGCACCTCCTCGACGCCGATCTCGAACAGCAGGTCCACGGTCACTTCGTGACCTCTCTTTTCTTCGGAGCCTTCGCGGCTGACGCCGCGGCGCCTGCGGCGCCCTCGCCCGCGTCGGCCGGCGCCGGCTTCACCCACTTCGCGCGCTCGGCCTCGTCCTTGAGCAGGGGCCAGCCCAGTTCCTCGCGCAGCTTCACGTACGCGACCGCCGCCTTGCGCGCGATCTTGCGCACGCGGCCGATGTAGCCGACGCGCTCGGAGACCGAGATCGCGCCGCGCGCGTCGAGCAGGTTGAACGCGTGCGAGCACTTGATGACGGCGTCGTAGCCGGGATTGACGAGCTTCAGGTCGAGCAGGCGGTTCGCCTCGCCCTCCCAGACGCGGAACATCTCGAACAGCTCGGGCACCGGCGACTGCTCGAAGTTGTAGTGCGACCACTCCCACTCGTTGCGCACCCACAGGTCGCCCCAGGTGACGCCGGGCGCCCACGCGAGGTCCTGCACGCGGTCCTTCTTCTGCAGCATCATCCCGATGCGGTCGAGGCCGTAGGTCAGCTCGGCCGAGACGACCGGCAGCTCGAGGCCGCCGCACTGCTGGAAGTAGGTGAACTGCGAGATCTCGGTGCCGTCCATGAGCACCTGCCAGCCGAGTCCCGCGGCGCCGAGCGTCGGCGACTCCCAGTCGTCCTCCACCAGCCGCGGGTCGTGCTCGTTCAGGTCGAGGCCCATCGCGCGCAGCGACTGGAAATAGGCATCCACCACGTCGGCCGGCGCGGGCTTCAGGAGCACCTGGTACTGGAAGAACTGCTGGAAGCGGTTCGGGTTCTCGCCGTAGCGGCCGTCCTTGGGACGGCGGGACGGCTCCACGTAGGCCACGCGCCAGGGCTCGGGGCCGAGCGAGCGCAGGAAGGTCGCGGGGTTGAACGTGCCCGCGCCGACTTCGCTGGGATAGGGCTGCTGGATGACGCAGCCGCGCTCGGCCCAGAACTGCTCGAGCGCGAGGATCATCGCCTGCAGGGACTGGCGGGGATCGGAGGACATGACGGGGCCTCGGGTGCGGCGGGGCTCGGGGTCGCGTGTGGCGGGATTCGGGCCGCGCATGTTAGCGGCTGCCCCGGCGGCCCGCCAACGCGGCGGGCCGAAGCCCCGGTCCGGCCGGGAACGGCGAAACCACGGACGGCGGTAGGACGAAGTGAGCTTCCCCCGAAGGCATCACCCCGCCACCTGCCCGTCCGTGGCTTCGTCGGCCCGATCCGGGTCGGGCCTTCCTGCGTGGCCGTCGGCAGGCCCCGAGGACCGGCCTGCCCCGCCGCCGGCTTCGCACCGAAGTCACCTGGGCCTCGCCGACGGCGGCCGGAGCGCTCACGAGCCTCGCCCGCGAGGCTCCGCGTTCCAATCCGCTCCCCCGGCGCCGGACCCACCCCCCAACGGCTCAGGACGCGATTGGCTTCGTGATTCACACTGGCCCGAATGCGGCGGCACCACTCGACTGCGCTTCGGACGATAAGCCCGTCGCGCCACATACGAAATACGTGGACCTACGTAGAGGGCGGAGCCGCTTCCGGGACCGGCCGCGTGCCGGAACTTGCCCGGCGTGCTAGCTTGCCGGCGATCCGGAGCGCTCGGCGCCCAGAGGCGACTTCCCCCCCACCGGCCATCCCCCGCGGCCGGCGCGGAACGTCCGGATCCTCGGCAACTCGGATCCAGCCCCCGATTGGCTCCGCACGGATGTCCGGCTTCTTCCATGTGGTCCGGACCGCATCGGCAACAGCGCTGCAGGGGGTCTCGGCCGCGAGCCCCTGCCGGCGGCCGGACGGCCTGCGTGGATCCACTGGGCTTGCGTACGACCATGAACGACACCGCACGACCGGAGCGGGGGCTTTCGGCCAGCGATCTCCAGTTGCTGCAGGCGGCCACGCTCGAACTGCATGAACTGCGCGACCTCGGGGGCCTGCGAGCCGTCGCCGGGCCGCTCTTCCGGCGGGCGATCCCGGCCGACTACTTCGCCTGGTTCGGAAGCTCGAGCGGCCACGTCTCCGACCTCGCGCGCGACGGCCTCCTCTGGGAGTCGCCGCCGCGCGCGACGCGCGCGGTGCTGCGCCGCTTCGTCGAGATGGAGTCGCAGCACCCGTTCACGATCCACATCCGTGCGACCGGGGAACTCGGGCCTCTCCGGCTCTCGGACTTCTGGACGCGGCGCGAGCAACTGAGTTCGGAGCTGTACCAGAGGGCCATGCGGCCGATGGGCGTCGGCCGGCTCCTCGGCATCGCGGTCGGTGACGGCGACCTCGCCGGCACGATCTCGCTCGCCCGGCCGCTCGCCGCACGCGATTTCGGCGAGCGGGACCGGGTCATGCTGCGGCTGCTCGCACCGCACTTCGTGCAGGCGCTTCGCCTCGCCGAACTCGCCACGTCGCACCGTTCGGCCGCGAAGGACGTGCTGGCCCGGCTCGGGCTCACCCACAGTGAGTCGGACGTCGCCACGTGGATCTCGGCGGGCAAGTCGAACGGCGAGATCGCCGCGATCCTCCGCCGGAGCCCGCGCACGGTCGAGAAGCACGTCGAGAACATCCTCGGCAAGCTTGGCGTCGAGAACCGAACCGCGGCGGCAATGATGGTACTCGGCACGTCGGCGGGCGTGCCGGCCGCGGCCCGGCGAGGAGCGCACACCGGGTCGACGGACGCGGTCCGCCGACTGTTCGGGATTCCGCCGGCGCCGCCGGGGAAATCCCGCAGCAGAAGGCGGAAACCATGAATGCCGCGACCGGGCGTCCCGCTCGCTCCCGGCGAGTGCCGGAACGCGCACCCTCCGCACGCGACCTCGCGCTGTTCCAGCAGGCGATGCTGGAGCTCCACGAGCTGCAGGACATCGACGGACTCCGGGCCGCGGTCGGCGCGACGTTCCGGCGGGTCATCCCGGCGCCGTACATTTCGTGGTTCTCGACCTCTGGCGGGCATCTCAGCGACCTCACGGAGGACGGCGTGTACTGGGAGTCTCCCCGGCGGATGAGCCGCGCCCTGCTGCGCCGGGCGGCCGGGCTGATGGACCGGCACCCGTTCACGCTGCACGTTCGGGCGACCGGCGACACCGGGCCCCTGCGGCTCTCGGACTTCTGGAGCCGTCGCGAGCAGCTGCGCTCGGAACTGCACCGCCAGGTCTTCCGGCACGTCGGCATCGGCCGCCTCCTGGGCGTCGCCGTGGCGTACGGCCGCCACGCCGGGACGATCACGCTGGCCCGCCCGTTCTCGGAGCCCGACTTCAGTGAGCGTGACCGGAGGATGCTCCGCCTGCTGGCGCCGCACTGTGCACAGGCACTCGAGATCGCATCGCTGGTGTCGGTCCACCGCTCGGCGTCCCAGGACGTGCTCGGACGTCTGGGGCTCACGGCGCGCGAGTCGGACGTCGCCACCTGGCTCGCCGCCGGCAAGTCGAACGCCGACATCGCGGCGCTGCTGCGGACGAGACCGCGCACGGTCGAGAAGCACGTGGAGAAAATCCTCGGCAAGCTCGGCGTCGAAAACCGCACCGCGGCGGCGCTCGTCGTACTGGGGACGTCCGCGGCCGCGCCGCTCGCGCCGCGCCTCCCCGTGGCCGGCAAGTCGCGGGCGTCCCTGCGGCGGCTCTTCAGCCTTCCGCCCGGGCACGCCCGCGCCACGCGCGCCGCGCGGCGGAAGCGGTGAGCACCGCGCCCGAAAGCGCGCACACCACACCGCCGCTCACCCACGCGAGCACCTGCGCGAAGACGAAGTAGGACATCACGCGGTGGAAGCGGAAGGCGGCGCGCCGGAGGCTCACGAAGTCCGCTCCGGGGGATCGTGCTCGAGCGCCCTCAGCACCTCGAGCGAACGCAGGCCCTGGAAGCGGTGGAAGTGCGCGCGCAGGAAGTCCTCGACCACGCGCAGCAGCTCGGCCGAGCGCGGCACCTCGAGGTACTCCCCCGCCTCGCTGACCGGGCGGCCGAGCAGCAGCGCGAAGCTGGCGAGCGCCTCGGCCGAGAGCACGACGACGCCGCCCTCGCGGCCCGCGCAGCCCTCGCACACGAGCCCGCCGCGCCCGGGCGAGAAGAGCCGCCGCTGCGAGACCGGGCGGCCGTCCACCGCGCAGGCGTCGAGCCGCGGGCGGTAGCCCAGTTCGGCCGCGAGCTGGAGCTGGAACGCGAGCGTCACCGCCGGTAGCGACGCCACCGGCGCGCCCGCGCAGCCGTCCAGCGTCGCGAGCAGCAGGTCGTACAGCTCGCCGTGCGGCTCCTCGCCCCACACGAGGCGGTCCACCAGTTCGAGCGCGGCCTGCGCGTGCGAGAGGCGGGTGAGATCGGCGAGCCGGCCGCCCAGCGGGTCGATGACCTCGGCCTTGGAGAGCAGGTGCAGGTCGCGGTCGGGCTTCTCGTAGTAGACGAACCGCGAGCGCGACAGCGGCTCGAGCGCGAAGCCGAACCGGCTCGGGGTCTTGCGCGCGCCCTTGGCGACGAACTTGCGCAGCCCGAAATCGCGCGTGTAGGCGGTCACGATGCGGCTCGTGTCGCCGAGCGCGTGGATCTTGAGGACGACGCCTTCGGTGGAGACGATGGCCATGCCGCGCGGCAGTGTAGCGCAGGGGCGGCGCGGAACGGCGCGCCGCCGGCTCAGCGGCGCGGCTTGGCGGCCTTCGGCTTCGCGGCGCGCTTCGGCTTCGCGGTGCGCTTCGGCTTCACGGTGCGCTCCGGCTTCGCGGCGCGCTCCGGCTTCGCGGCCCTCTCCGGCTTCGCGGTGCGCTTCGCCCTGGCGGCGGGCCTCGCCTTCGCGGCCGGCCTCGCCTCGGGCGGCGCGGTCGCGCGCGCGGTCCTGCGCGCCGCCGGCTTCTTCGCCGGCTTCGTCCGCCCGTGGCGGCCGCGCTCGTGGTGCCCGATGAACTGGTCCACCGTGGCGTACGACGCGAGCAGGGCGACGGCCCCGGGCGGGAGCCCCTCACGCGAGCGGAACCGGATGCAGGACTTCCCCATGTCGAGCCGCACGCCCGCCTTGCGGAACTCTTCCCTCAGCCGGGCGAGCAGCTCCGGCCCCCCGTACGCGCCCATGCTGTAGAACGCGTAGTTGTGCTTCTGGGCCGCGAGCGCCAGATAGGCGAGCGGGTGCCCGTTGTAGGTGTCCGGATACCGCGACAGCGGCACCTCCCAGCAGATCATTCCCCAGTTCATCGTCTCGACGTAGCCCGGCGGCAGGTTCGCGTTGACCAGGTCCCGGACCGCCGAGATCACGGCGCGGCGGTCGGGCGGGAGTTCGGCGAGGTACCGGCGGACGGTGAGGGCGCGGCTGCTGACCATGGGGAACCTCCGCGGATGGAATGCGGCGGGGCCGCGCGGCGCGCGGCCGGGGACGTGCCTCAGCTCGCGGGCGGCTTCGCGCCTTCCTCGAGCGTGCCCGGCTGCACGACGCCGCCCGAGACCACGACCTTGAGGCCCTCCTCGACCGCCCAGTCGAGATACACGAGGTCCTTCTTGGGCACGTAGTGCACGAAGCCCGACGCCGGGTTCGGGGTGTGCGGCACGAACACGCACGCCACGTCCTCGCCGAGCTTCGCCTTGAGCGCCGGGTCCACGTGCCCGGTGACGAAGCCCACGCGCCACACGCCCGGCAGCGGCCACTGCAGCAGCACGACCTTGCGGAACGCCTGCCCCTCGCGCTGGGTGAGGAACGCCTCGCCGAGCGACTTGGTCGAGCCGTAGACGAGCCCGACGCCCGGGATGCGCGAGAGCATCTTGTCCCACAGCCGCGCGAGCGGGCCCTGGCCGATGAGCGAGGCGACGAAGCCGACGACGACGAGCAGCAGCAGCGTCGCGACCAGCCCGAGGCCGGGGATGCGGTGGTAGTCCACGAACTCGAAGCGCAGGTAGCGCCCGAGCAGGTTGTCCACCCAGTTGAGCAGGCGGAAAAGCACGAACACGGTCACCGCCGTCGGGGCGAGCACGAGCAGTCCGGTGAAGAGGTACGTGCGGATCCGGCCGAAGACGGACGAACGTTGCTGCGGCGTGGCGGGAGTCATGCCGGGGACGGGCTCCAGGTGGGGTGCGACGCGGGACCGGCCGGGAATCTAGCGGGTGCGCCGCGGGGCGTCACGCCGGGCGCGACGGCCGCCTCGCCGCGCGCGCCGGCCGGCCGGCCGGGGGCGCGGACGCCGCCCGCGGCCACGCGCGGTCGAGGCTCCGGGCCTGCGCCCGCACGGCGCGCAGCGCGGCCTCCTCGCGCGCGCGCATCGCCGCGCGTTCCCCGGGCCGGACGTGGTCGTGCCCGCACAGGTGGAGCGTGCCGTGCACCACGAGCCGGGCGAGCTCGGCCCCGTTCGACACGCGGAACCGCTTCGCCTGGGCCGCCACCCGGTCGAGCGAGACCACGAGGTCCCCGGTCACCGGGCGCGTCGCGGCGTCGGGCTCATGCTCGTCGTAGGCGAAGCTGATGACGTCGGTCGCCCGGTCGATCCGCCGCCAGCCGCGGTTCAGCTCGCGCAGTTCGGCGTCGTCGGTCAGCACGATCGCGATCTCGCCCGCGCGGCGCTTCTCGCGCGCGAGCACCGTCCGCACGACCGCGCGCAGCGGCGCGACGAGCTTCGCGTAGGGCTTCGATGCGGAGAGCGAAACCGGCATGGGCGCATCATGCCGCGCGGCGGGCGCGGCCCGCCAGCGGAATCCCCGCCGTCAGCCGTCGCGCCGCGCGTCCTCGCGGGCCCCGCGGCGGGCGAACTCGGGATACGGGGCGCGGACGTGGAAGATCGCGGTCAGGACGGGGATGAACGCCTCGCGGATCTTCGCCAGCTCCTGCAGCGTCAGGCCGCAGTCGTCGAGCTGCCCGTCGCGCACGCGCTCGTCGATGATGCGCTGCACGAGCCCGCGGATGCGGCTCGGCGTCGGCTCGGCGAGCGCGCGCGAGGCGCCCTCGACGCCGTCGGCGAGCATCAGGATCGCGGTCTCCTTCGAGCGCGGGCGCGGGCCGGGATAGCTGTAGTCCTCGCGTCGCGCGCTCTCGTCCAGCTCGAGCGCCTTGTGGTAGAAGAACGCCATCACCATCGTGCCGTGGTGCTCGGGGATGGCGTTGCGCACCGCGCGCGGCAGCCGCTGCTGGCGCGCCAGCTCGAGGCCCTCGGTGATGTGCGACTTCACCACCAGCGCGCTCATGCTGGGGGTGAGCTTCTCGTGCCGCGAGCGCGACGAGGCCGGCTCGTTCTCGGCGTAGTACTCGGGCTTCGCCAGCTTGCCGATGTCGTGGTAGTAGGCCGACACGCGCGCGAGCAGCGAGTTCGCGCCGATCGCCTCGGCGGCCGCCTCGGCGAGCGAGCCCACGACCATGCTGTGGTGGTAGGTGCCGGGCGCCTCGAGCTGCATGCGCCGCAGCAGCGGGCGGTTGAGGTCCGACAGCTCGAGCAGCGTGACGTCGCTCGTCAGGCGGAAGACGGTCTCGACCAGCGGCAGCAGCAGGAACGCCACCAGCGTCGCCATGAACGCGTTGAGCGTCCCGGCGAGCGCGTCCACGAGCAGCGTCTGGGTGGGCGCGAGCCGCGCGAGGTCCCAGGCCATGATCGCCGCGAGGTTCGCGAGCGCGATGGCGAAGAACGCGCGCACGAAGTGCCAGCGGTGGCGCAGCCGCGCGACCGAGTACGTGGCGGTGACGCCGCCCATCATGGCGACCGGGACGAACGGCGCCCGCAGCTCGGCGACCGCGGTGGCGAGCACGGACAGCATCAGCGTGAACACCAGCGCCGGCCGCTTCTCGAGCAGCGACGCCACGACGAGCGGCGCCAGCGCGAGCGGCACCGTGAACTCGGACTGCCCGCCCCAGTTGACCAGCGCGACCACCGAGCCGAGCACGGTCAGGGTGAGCAGCGTGAACATGGCCAGCATGCCGTTGTCGCGGTAGACCCCCGGCAGCTCCATGCGCAGGTAGGTCAGGAACGCGGCCACGAACAGCAGCATGAGCAGGATGCGGGCGAACGGCGGGTACAGGAACTCGCTCTGGTTGCTGTTCGCGAGCTCGAGGTTCCGCAGCGAGCGCAGCTTGAGCACGGCGTCGTGCGTGACGCGCTGGTTCGCGTCCACGATCAGCTCGTCCTTCTTGACCGTGCCGATGACGCCGCGGACGGTGCTCTGCGCCTGCACGCGCCGCCACTCCGTCTCGGCGCGGTCGTAGATGACCGTCGGCTGGACGAACGGCTGGGCGAGCGCGACCGCGAGCTGGACCGCGCGCGGGTCGCCGATGAACGTGCTGCGCGCGCGCGCGCCGATGCGGTCGAGCGCCTCGCGCTTCTCGAAGAACCGGCCCGACGAGGCGGGGGCCTCGGTCTCGCCCTCGCGCAGGGTGACCGTGCGGTAGCCGAGCACGAAGCCGTTCTTCTTCTCGCCGACGATGCCGGCCTTCACGAGATCGCTGATCCACGGCCCCAGTTCGTTCAGGGCCTTGCGAGCGCGGCCCGGGGCGGAGAACGCCTCGGCGGCCTCGCCCTCGAGCGGGACGCCGAGTGCCTTGACGCGCGCGACCCGGTCGTCGGGGCTCAGGCGCGAATCGCCGACGGTCGCGAGCGCGCGCTCCTGGAAGGTCGCCCAGCGGTTCAGCACCTCGGCCTGCGCCTTGGCGTCCACCACGAGCACGGGCGGCACCGCGGTGCCGGCCTCCTCCTGCTCGCGGCGCAGCGTGGCCTCGTCCTTCTGGACGGGGAAGTCGTAGGGCGCCACGACGCGCTCGCGGGCGATCTCGCCCTCGCGCAGCCGCAGCCGCTCCCACTGCCCGCGGCCGGTGGGCAGCGCGGCGGCGGCCGCGAGCAGCGCCACGAGCAGCCCGAATCGGGCGGCGTAGTAGCCCCAGCGGATCGGCCTCGCGCGGTCGGGCAGCGCGGGAACGGACCCCGGATCCTGAGTGCTCAGATGGTGACCCCCGGGAGTGGAGTGGCCGCGGGGACTCTACGCGCTCGCCGCGCCCGCGTCATCCGCCGCGTCCGCCGCGGCTTCCGCGGCCGGGGCGGCCGGCTTCGCGGCCGGCGCCTGCGGGTCCAGCGTCGTGCCGACGCCGTCGTCGGCGTCGGCCCCGGCGCGGGCGTGCCAGGTGTCGAACGCATGGATGATGTCGCGCACGAGCCGGTGGCGGACCACGTCCTCGGGATGGAAGTAGACGAACTTGATCTCGGGCACGTGCCCGAGGATCGCCTGGATCTTCACGAGCCCCGAGGTGTCGGGATTGCGCAGGTCGATCTGCGTCAGGTCGCCGGTGATGACGGCGCGAGAGTTCACGCCCATGCGGGTCAGGAACATCTTCATCTGCCGCACGGTCGTGTTCTGCGCCTCGTCGAGGATGACGAACGCGTTGCTGAGCGTGCGCCCGCGCATGAACGCGAGCGGCGCGATCTCGATGACGCCCAGCTCGAGGAACCGGCGCATCTTGTCGTACGACATCAGGTCGGCGAGCGCGTCGTACATCGGGCGCAGGTACGGGTCCACCTTCTCCTGCATGTCGCCGGGCAGGAAGCCGAGGCTCTCGCCCGCCTCCACCGCGGGGCGCACGAGGACGATGCGGTCCACCTTCTTGCCGCGCAGCGCCGCGACGGCGGCCGCGACCGCGAGGTAGGTCTTGCCGGTGCCGGCGGGGCCGATGCCGAAGACGACGTCGCTCGACTCGAGCGCCTTGAGGTAGAGCGCCTGCGTGGGGGTGCGCGGGCGCACCGCCTTGCGGTCGAACGTGTAGCCGGGCGCGCCCTCGTAGGCCTCGACCAGGCTCGGCCGGCCGTGGCCGTTGCCGTGCCGCCCGTGTTCGTCGTCGCGGTCGCGCCGCGTCTGTCCGAGAGCCGTCGCCACGTCAGCCTCCTCGATGACTCGTCCGCGTTCCACGAGCTGCACGAGCTCGCCGAGCGCGGTCGCCGCGGGCGTCACGTCGCCTTCCTCCCCGGACACGGTGAGCGTCCCGTCGCGCAGGGTGATGCGCACGGGGATGGCCCGCTCGATCTGGCGGAGGTTGGAGTCGTTGTGCCCCAGCAGGGAGATGGGATCGAGATGCTCGATGGGAAACTTGCGGACGATCACGCTGCGGTTCTCCGGCCCCGAAAAGCACGAAACTCCTGACCGAATCGCTCCCGTCCTGGGAACGCGGTCAAGAGCTCGAGTCGCTTCGGGCTTGTGACGGCGAGTGGATGGACCAACTCCGGGTGCCCTGGTTCTCTGCTCAACGGACGCCGCCTCCTTCGCGAGGATGGGCGTCTCGACGCCGTGGTGTTCCTTCGGCGCCGGGAACGTATCAAAGCGCGGGGGGGCCGTACCACGGTTTCCTGCGCCCGAGCGGATCTCCGCGTGCAAGGTATCGGCAAGGCCGCGCGCGGCGCTGAGGGCCGATTCCGCGCCCGCACCGGGCGCCGGCGTTTCAGCCCCCGATCCGGCGCGGGGCAGGGCGCTCCCGGAGCGCGGCGGCAACGCGCTCGCGCGCAGCCGCCTACGCGCCGTCCTCGGGGTCGAGCTGCACCAGTTCGGCGCCGCCCTGCACCATGGCGCCCGGCTTCGCGAGCACGGCCCGGACGCGGCCGTCGCGCGGCGCGCGGATCATGTGCTCCATCTTCATCGCCTCGAGCGCGACGAGCGGCTGGCCCTTCCCGACCGCCTCGCCCGCCTCGACCAGCACCCGCGTCACCACGCCCGTCATGGGCGCGCTCATGCCGTGCTGCAGCCGCGTCGCGCCGCCGCGCGCGGCCGCCTCGCGGTCGAGCACGAACTCGAGCGTGCCGACCCGCACGAACCGCCGCGCGCCGGCCGCGGTGACCTCGGCGATCGTGTCGCCGTTCTCGGTGCGCAGGCGCATGCGTCCGTCGGCGAGCGCCTCGGCCGCGACGTCGAACTCGATGCCGTCCACGCGCACGCGCCAGATCGCGCCGCCGCGCGGCTCGAGCTCGACCGCGCGCACGCGGTCGCCGTCGCGCCAGGCGCTCTTCACGCGTCCGTCCCCGGCGCGCGCCAGCGCCCGAGCGTCGCGAACGGATCGCGCGGGGCCTCGGGCCCCGGCCCGCCGTTCCCGGCCGCCTCGCGCCCCAGACCCATGGCCTCGGCGAGCGCCGCGGCCGCGACCGCGATGTCCGGCGCCGGCGCGCGCAGCATCTCCTCGAAGCCGCCGAGGAACTCGCGCTCGATCCACTCGGTGTCGAACGCCGCCTTCGCCATTGCGTCGGAGCGCACCAGCGCGCGCAGGAACGTGAGGTTCGTGACCACGCCGTGCACGCGCGTCGCGTCGAGCGCCCCGGCCAGCCGCGCGAGCGCCGCCTCGCGGGTCGGGCCGTAGCACACGATCTTCGCCAGCATCGGGTCGTAGTGGACCGTGACCTCGTCGCCCGCCTCGATGCCGCGGTCCACGCGCGCGAACGGCCCGTGCGGCCAGCGCACGCGCGCGGCGCGGCCGGACTGCGGCAGGAAGCCGCGTGCGGCGTCCTCGGCGTAGACGCGCGCTTCGATCGCGTGCCCGCGGTGGCGCAGCTTGTCCTGCCCGAACGGCAGCGTGTTCGTGGCCGCCACGTGCACCTGGGCGCGCACCAGATCCACCCCGGTCACGAACTCGGTCACCGGATGCTCGACCTGCAGGCGCGTGTTCATCTCGAGGAAGTAGAACGTGCCGTCCGCGGCGAGCAGCATCTCGATCGTGCCCGCGCCGCGGTAGCTCACCGCCTCGGCCAGCCGCACGGCGGCCGCGGTCATCTCGGCGCGCTGCCGGGTCGTGATCGCGGCCGAGGGCGCCTCCTCGATCACCTTCTGGTGGCGCCGCTGCAGCGAGCACTCGCGCTCGAACAGGTGCACGGCGTTGCCCTGCCCGTCGCCCACCACCTGCACCTCGACGTGGCGCGCGCGTTCGAGGCGCTTCTCGAGGTAGACGCCCGCGTCGCCGAACGCGGCCTCGGCGAGCCGCCGCGCGGACTCGACCGCCTCGCGCAGATCGGCCTCGTTCGCGACCGCGCGCATGCCCTTGCCGCCGCCGCCGAGGGCGGCCTTGACCATGACGGGGTAGCCGATCGAGCGCGCCGCGGCCGCGAGCGCCTCGGCGTCCGCGCCCTCCGCCCCCGGCACGACCGGCACCCCCGCCTGCGCGGCGAGCGCGCGGGCCGCGCGCTTGTCGCCCATGGCGCGGATCTGCGCCGCGGTCGGGCCGATGAACACGAGCCCCGCCGCCTCGACGGCCTCGGCGAACGCGGCGTTCTCGGCGAGGAAACCGAAGCCGGGATGGATCGCCTGCGCGCCCGAGACGCGCGCGGCCTCGAGGATCGCGGCGACGTTGAGGTAGGACGCCCGCGCCTCGGCCGGCCCGACCAGGAACGCCTCGTCGCACACGCGCGTGTGCATCGCGCCGCGGTCGGCCTCGGAGAAGACGGCGACCGAGCGGATGCCCATCTCGTGCAGCGTCGAGGCGACGCGGCAGGCGATCTCGCCGCGGTTGGCGATCAGGACCTTGCGGAACATGGCGGCCCGCAATCTACCGCACGTCGCCGGGCCGCGCAGCCGCGGGCGCCGGGCCCGGGCGGCCGGGGAGCCCTACTGCCCGACGAGCGGGTCGGCCGCCGCGGAGCCGAGGACGTCGCGGGCCGAACCGGCCAGCGCGTCGTCCGGGGCGGTCCGCACCAGCCGGCGCAGCACGGTCATCGCGCGGCCGTGCTCGCCCGAGCGCTGCAGCGCCACCGCCTCCATCCACATCAGGCGCGGGCGGCCGGGCCACATGCGGCCCTCGAACTCGAGCATGCGCGCCGCCGCCTCGTGCAGCCCCGCGCGCACGAGGTTCATGGCCAGCACCTCGAACGCCTCGGGCGGGCGGCCCAGGTAGCGGGCGTGGCATTCGCGCGTCGGCAGGAAGCAGTCGAAGCCCTCGAGCGACGAATCGAGCCGGTGCACGAACAGCACCGAGTCCACGTTCGGCACGAGCGCGCGCAGCGCCGTGCCGTCGCCGAGGATGGACTCGACCGCGTTGCGCCGGACCTCGCCCGGGAGAAGCGCGCGGGTCCCGCCGGTGTGCAGGTCGTGCAGGCCCATCGTCTCGTCGAGCAGGAAGAAGGCGACGCGCGCGCGGCGTCCCGCGAGCGCCTCGCGCGTGCCCTCGATGAGCCGGCGCGCGTACTCGCTCTTGCGCAGCACCGGGTCGGCGGGCGCGTCGCCGCCCGGCAGCACCGCGGTCCAGCGCGCCTCGAGCAGCCGGTCCTGCGCGGCGGCCCAGCCCACGACGAGCACCAGGGCGGCGCCCCAGGCGAGCGCGGGCGCGCGCCGCCCGCCCGGCGCCGCCCACGCGGCGCGGAACACGCCGGCGTCGAGCGCGCCCGCCACGACCAGCGCGAGCCCCGCGGCCGGAGCGACCAAATAGTGCAGGTTGGTCTGGTGCACGAGCGGCAGCACCGGCAGCAGCCCGAGCAGCCACCACGCCGCCCCGGCCGTCGCGTACGGAGCGCGGCGGCGCAGCAGCACGGCGAGCGCCGCGAGCGCGAGCACGACCGGCAGCCCGATGGTCCAGGCGCCCGGGTCGGCGCTCGTGAGCGCGTCGGGGATCGGGGTGGTCAGGTCCACGGCCCAGCGGGCGAGCGTGAAGAGCGAGGCCGCCATGTTGGGTCCGAACGCCGTCGCGTACGCCTCGCCGGCGAACCGGCCGGTGCCGCCGCCGTCGGCGATGCACCACGCGCCGGCGATCGCGCCCACCGCGAGCAGGACCAGCAGCGGCCGGCGCTCGCCCGGCGGGACCGCCGGCAGCAGCGCCGCGGGCAGCAGCAGCACGCTCTCCTTCGCCGACACGGCCGCCACGACGAGCAGCGACGCGGCGAGGAGCCGCCACGGCCGCGCGCCGAAAACGAGCAGCGCGCCGAGCACGAGCGCCAGCGAGAGGAACTCGCTCGTCCACGAGGTCGCGACGAGCGCCGTGAAGTGGACTCGCGAGGCGCCGAACAGCCCGGCCGCCACGAACGCGGCCGGCCGGCTCGCGCCCAGGCGCCGCGCGAGCAGGAAGAGCAGCGCCGCCGAGAGCGCGAGCAGGCCGAGGTTCACCGCGTGGTAGGGCCACGGGTCCGGGCCGAAGGCCGAGGTCGCGAGTTTGGCGTACGCCCAGCCCGACAGCCACCGCCACGCCGAGACCGGCCAGTGCGCGAGCCCGCTCGCGCGCTCGAGCTGCAGCAGGTCGTCCGGCGTGAAGTAGGCGCCGAGGGCGCGCCGCTGCACGAGCACCGAGAGCGCCGCGGAGAGCAGCGCGAGGACGGCGGCGATCCAGCCCCGCCGGATCCTCACTGCAGCCACCGCGGCCGTCGCTTCTCGAAGAAGGCGGCGAGGCCGTCGCGGGCCTCGTCGCTTCCACGCGCTTCGGCGAGCGCGCGAGGGAGCGCGGCGCGGTATTCCTCCCAGGTCGAGTCGGCGTACAGCTCGAGCAGCGTCTTGATCCGCTTCTGCGCCTCGGGGCCGCCCTTGAGCAGCTCGCCGGCGCGCTCGCTGACCTTCGCGTCCAGCCCGGCCGCGGGCACGACGTGGTGCACGAGGCCCAGCCGCAGCGCGGCCGCGGCGTCGAAGCGCTCGCCCGTCAGCATCAGCTCGCGCGCCGCGCGGTCGCCGAGGCGGCGGATGACGTAGGGCGAGATGAGGCCCGGCAGGATGCCGAGGCGCACCTCGCTGAAGCCGAACACCGCGTCGTCGCTCGCCACCGTGACGTCGCACGCGCACGCGAAGCCCACGCCGCCGCCGAACACGCCGCCGTGCACGCGGCCCACGACGGGCTTCGGGAAGTCGGCGAGCGCCGCGAACGTGTTGCCCATGCGCGTCGCCTCGGCGAGGTTCTGCTCGAACGAGGCCGCCCCGCTCGCCTTCATTTCGCCGATGTCGGCGCCGGCGCAGAACGACGGCCCTCGCCCGCCCAGCACGACGCAGCGCACCGACGGATCGTGGGCGAGCGCGTGCAGCGCGGCGGAGAGCTCGTCGCCGAGCGCGGCGGAAAGGGCGTTGTGGACTTCGGGGCGGTTGAACCAGACGCGCGCGAGCGCGCCTTCGCGTTCGATTTCGACCAGCGGCATGCGGACTCCGGAGTCGGGGGCTCGGTCAGCGGGGCGGATTCTACCGCCCGGCGGGCGCGTCCGCTCCCGCGCCGGCGGGGCGGCCGACCAGCGCGGAATCGAGCGCCGCGAGCGCGGCGCGGTGCCGCGCGGCGGCTTCGTGGTAGCCCATCTGCTCCCAGAAATCCAGCATCACGGCGTGCGCGCCCGGCGCGCGGCCGTGGAGCGCGATGCGTCCGCCGCCCGCGTCGGTGGCGAGCACCCGGTTCTCCTCGGGCCCGCCGGGCGTCTCCGTGAAGCGCACGTCGAGGATCGCGGGCTCGAGCACGCGCAGGCCGCGCCCGCCGTCGAGCGTGGCCTGCAGCATGTTCTGCCGGAACGCGTAGCCGGACTCGTCGGCGACCGGCGAGCCGGTGCGCGTGTCGTAGCCCTTCAGCGTGCCCGGCGGCGTGTAGATCACGAGCCGCACCGGCTCGCGGCGGAACTTGCCGCGCACGCTCCGCATGGCGTTGCGCGCCACCTCCATGCGGCGCAGGAACGAGTCGCGCGGCAGGTCGAGCTCCGGGATGCGCGCGGTCGCCATCGCGTTCAGGAACAGCACCGCCGACAGCCCGTGCACGGCGGCGACGAACCCGGCGGCCGCCCAGCCGACCGCGCGCACGCGGCCGCCGAGCGCGGCCACCGCGGCGGCCAGCGCGAGCGCGAACCCCGCGCGCGGCAGGTAGAGGTAGTGCTCGTGGACCGCGTGGACGAGCGGCAGCACCGGCAGCAGCGCCAGCGCCCACAGCGCCAGCCCCGCGCGCGCCGGGCGCGATCCCGACTGCACCGCGAAACCCACGAGCAGCCCCAGCACCGCGATCGCCGCGCCCGCCCAGGCGACCGGCGGCGGGTTGGGGACCATGGCCGCGAGGTGCACGGGGTCGGCGGACCACAGCGTGTAGGTGAACAGGTGGGCGAGGACGTGACCGCCCAGGCCCATCGCGTAGGCGTCGCCGCCGAGCGAGCCGACGGAGCCGCGGGCGAACGCCACGTACGTCCACGCCGCGGCCGTGAGCGCAAGCGCCGGCCACGCACCGCGCAGCCACGCGCCCGCCGAGCGCAGCGGCGCCCCGGCGCCCGCGAGCGCGGCCAGCGGCGCGAGGCCCATGCTCTCCTTGCCGAGCAGCGCCGCCGCGTGCCACGCGGTCGCTCCGCGGCGGAAGCCTTCTCCCGGCTTCGCGAACGCCACGAGCGCGAGCAGCGTGAACGCCGCGGCGAGGCTCTCGCCCACGCCCGTCACCTGCCACACCACGGTGCGCGCCCGTGCGGTCGTGCCGAAGAGCAGCGCCGCGAGCACGGCGGTGGTGCGGCTCGCTCCGAGCCGGCGCGCCCACAGCGCGACCAGCCCGGTGGCGATGCCGTGCAGCAGCCAGCCCACGACGTGCCAGCCGAGCGGCTCGATGCCGAAGAGCGGCCAGAACACCCGCCAGTACGCCTGCCCCGAGAGCCACCGCCAGGGCGTCGCCGGGAACGGCGCCAGGCCGCCCGCGCGCCCGAGCAGGATGAGGTCGTCGGTCGTGAAGTAGGCGCCCAGCGCGCCGAGGTGCACCCACAGGGCCGCCGCCACCGGCACGCCGTACACGATCGCGGGACTCAGCCACGCGGGCGCGGGCCGCGCGCCCATGGGGCGCCCGGCCGGCCGGGCGCCGTGCGGACGGTGGTGCGGGGAGGTCTGTCGCTTCAACGGGTTCTCCGGGATCGGCGGGGCGGGTCGGGCGAACCTCGCGGGCCAGAATAGTGAAGCCCGGCCGGGCGAGGCCAGCGTCGCGTGGCGCCCCGCCGGGATCGCGCGGTCCGCGACCGGGGACGAGGGCGGCCGCGCGTCCTCCCGCCGGGCAAACGGAGCGCTCCGGCGTGTCCCGGCGCTGCCGGGCGGGACTATCCTCGGCGCATGCCAGCGAACCTCACGCCGCAGTACAAGGAGGCGGAGGAGCGGTTCCGCACCGCCGCCACGCACGACGCGAAGCTCGAGGCGCTGCGCGAGATGCTCGCGCTGCTGCCCAAGCACAAGGGCACCGAGAAGCTCTACGCCGACCTCAAGAAGCGGCTCGCCAAGCTCGAGGACGAAGGCGCGCACACCCACCGCGGCGCGACGCGCCACGACGACCCCGGGCACGTGCGCCGCGAGGGCGCCGGGCAGTGGGCGCTCGTCGGCCCGCCCAACTCCGGCAAGAGCGCGCTGCTCGCCGCCCTGACGCACGCCCACCCCGAGGTCGCCCCCTACCCCTTCACGACGCGCGTGCCGCTGCCCGGCATGATGGCGTTCGAGGACCTGCAGGTGCAGCTCGTGGACACGCCGGCCGCGAGCCCGCAGCACACCGAGCCCTGGCTCGCGAACCTCGTGCACAACGCCGACGGCGTGCTCGTGGTGCTCGCGCCCGACGACGACGCGTTCGAGGACGATCTCGCGTGCGTGCGCGGCCTGCTCGAGCGCGCGCGGGTCGCGGCGCGCGGCGCGCCGCCGCCCGGCGAGGCGCACCCGTGGGCGGTCGTGCGCCCGGTGCGCGTGGCGCTCAACAAGAGCGACCTCGACGGCGACGGCACGCTGCTCGAGCTGGTGCGCGAGGAGCTGGACCCGGCATGGCCGCTGCACGCGGTCTCGGCCGCGACCGGCGCCGGGCTCGACGGGCTGCGCGAGGCGCTGTGGGCCGACCTCGGGCGGATCCGCATCTACGCGAAGGAGCCGGGCCACAAGCCCGATCTCGCGCGCCCGTTCGTGCTCGAGCGCGGCGCCACGGTGGAGAGGTTCGCGAACGTCGTGCACCACGAGCTGGCCGAGCGGCTCAAGTTCGCCCGCGTCTGGGGCCACGCCGCGTTCGACGGCCAGCAGGTGGACCGCCAGCACGTCCTCCACGACCGTGACGTGGTGGAGTTGCACGGATGAACCGACCGCGCGGAAGGCGCTTTCGGGGAGCCGACACGAAACGGTGGCCGCTCGCGATACTGCTGGCGCTCGGAGCCGCGGCGCCGCCCGCGTGGGGGCAGGGCGGGCTCGGGCTTCGCTGGGACGGGTGTGCGGCCGATCCGGGCTCCCGGCACGAGAAGAGGTTCGCGTGCGACTCGAACGTCGGCGGTTCGTTCGTGCTCTTCGCTTCGGTCGTGGCACCCGCGAACATGCCGCGCTTCGCGGCGGCGAGCGCGACGATCGACGTCGTCGTCTCCCGCGACTTCCCGCTGCCGCCCTGGTGGCAGGTGGCCCCCGGGCAGTGCCGCGCCGGCGCCATCGCCATGTTGTTCGACCCGGCGATGCTGGAAACGAACTGCCCCGACCTCTGGCAGGGCGGGCAACGGATGTCCGCGGTCCAGATTCAACCCGGCAGGATCGGGGCGGGAACCGTGCGCCTGTACGGCGGCGCGGCGCTGGAGGCCGGCCACGAGGTCGAGGTGCTCGCGGACGGGACCGAACTCAACGTCTGCCGGGTGCACATCTCGAGGTCCAGGAGTTCGGGAACCGAAGCCTGCGACGGATGTCCGACCTGCGCCTTCATCAACTTCAGCGAGTGCAGGCTGCTGCAGCCCGCCGGCCTCGGCGACTACACCGTCACGTTCCCCTCGGGCCCCGGCGGGAGCTTCGTCTACTGGAATGGCGTGTGCGATCCGTACGTTCCGACCACCCGCCGCACCTGGGGCGCGATCAAGGGGATGTACCGGTGATCCGCACCGTCCGCCGCGCCCGCGGCGGCCTCAGCGCGCCGCTTCCCAGCCCACGCCCAAGGTCGCGTGGATCGCGACGTTCGGCACCGTCGCGTCGCCGCCCGCCACCGGGACCTTCGCGCGCGAGAGCGTGAGCCGAAGTTCGGCCGCCGGGTAGAGGCCCCGGCGCGCCGCGGGCGCGAGGCCGATGAGCGCCCCCGCGGTGGGCCCCGTCAGCCAGTAGCCGCCGCCGATCGTGCCGCCGCTTTCCTCGAGCCGGCGCCCGCGCACCTCGCTCTCGGGGTGCGCGATCACGACCCCCACTCCGACCCCGTAGCGCAGCGCCTCGCGGTCGATCAGGCGATGGAGCGTGAGCAGGTTGTAGCCGTGCGAGACGGAGAACGAGCCCACCTCGGGCGGCGGATTCACGAGGTGCAACTTGTGGTGGGTCAGATCGAGCGCCCAGCCCCCGCCGCGCTCGCGCGTCGCGACGCGGCCGACGTAGTAGAGGGGGAACTCGAACGCGCGCGTGCTCCAGCGCGCGCGCAGCCGCAACTCCTCCTCGCCCTCCTGCCGGATGGCGAGCGGCAGCGGCAGGTTCCACGCCGCGCCGAGGTGCGCCTCGACCGCCCAGCGGGGCCCGTCCTGTGCGCGCGCGGCGCCGCCGCACGCGAGCAGGGCCAGCACGCACGCGACCACCGGTCTCCAGCCGGTCATGGCGACGTGTCCCCCATCGGTTCCTCCCGGCCCCTTCCGGGCCGGCGCCGAGACACCCTCGCCCCCCGCGCGCGCGGCAGGCGCGCTCACCGGATGTCCGGTCGCGCCGCGAGCATGCGGGCGAGTTCGTCCTGCGACCGGACCTGCACCAGGCCGTCGTTGCGGGCCACGGCCCACAGGGGCTTCGTCGAGTCGGGCTCGAACGCGCGCACGAAACGCACGGCCCCGAGTCCGGGGAACATCACGCGCACCGCGATGCCCTCCATGAGCGCGCTGCGCAGGTTGGCCTCGTAGTAGGTGTCGCGCGAGGTGTCGGCCGCGGCCGCGGCCGGGAGCCCCGGCTGGAACGCGCGCGGGCACCAGATCGACAGGCTCGCGCCCTCCGGGAGCGCGGCGCGTGACAGTCCCTCGTGCACGTTGCGGGCGATGATCGCGCGATCCACGGTCGGGTCGGCACGCAGGCCGGTGGCGCCGAGCGGCATCGCCTCGTTGCGCCCGACCAGCGCGGCGCCGTTCGCCGCGAGGACACCGGCGAGCGCCAGCGCGGCGGCCGCGGCGGCGAGGTCCGCCGTCGGGCGCGGCGCGGCGTGCCGGGCGCCAGCGCCGCG
>CAZUEM010000015.1:40515-41983 GCA_964619155.1 uncultured bacterium | reverse complement strand
GCCAGCGGGCGCAGCCGGCCGGACAGCGCCGCCGCCGGCCCGAACACCAGCGCCTGCCGGGCGCCCTCGCGCGCGGACGGCGGGCCGGACTCGATCGCGCCGAGCACCGCGGCCGGCGCGCGCGCGCCGCCGATCCGCAGCAGGGCCCACGCGGCCGCGGCGGTGAGCGGGACCTCCTCGCCCGCGAGGGCCTCCTCGAGCAACGGCAGCGATACGCGCGCCACGGCCTCGAGGCCCGCCAGGTTCGCCGTCATGCGCCGGTCGAGGTCCGCCAGGTGCGGGGCGAACTGCTCGTACGAGCGCACGGTCCGCGCGCGACGGTCCCAGAGGTATTCCAGCTCCTCCAGGTGCTCGGCGGGCAGGTCCTCGACCAGCACGCGCGGTTCGCGGCTCGCGGTCGTCGCGGGGCTCACGGTCCCGGGCCTCCTCAGTTGATGTGCACCGTGCCGCCGCGGATCTTCTGCGTCCGCTTCGCGCGGGTCACGATGTCCCTGCCCTTCACGAGCACGCGGCCTTCGGCGTCCATCGTGAGCGCGCTCTCGCCGCAGCGCAGTTCGAGCCGTTCGCCGGCCTCGAGCTTCAGCTCGCGCGGCGCCGGGTCCGCGGGGCGCGGCGTCTCGTAGGGTCCGACCACGCCCAGCACGACGCCTCGCTCCTCGCCAGCGGCGGGCAGCAGCACGAGCACGCGCGCGCCGAGCGACAGCGTCAGGGTCGGGCGGTCGGCCGTGCGCAGCACGTCGCAGCGCAGGCGCACGGGCGGGTCGCCCGGCACGACCACGCCGGCCTCGCCCAGTTCGGTCAGCTCGATGACGCTCGCCAGCACGGCGCGGCCGGCGGCCGCAACCGACACGGGATCGTTCTTCATGACAGGACTCCTCCTCGGGATGCGGGCGCGGCGGTCACGGCCGGGCGGTGACGCGCACCTCGGCGGGGCGCGAGCGCAGCGCCGCGAGGTGCGCGGAAACGAAATAGCGGCCGGCGCGCGGGACGAAGCGCGCCTGGGCGAACAGGTCGGCCTGGAACCAGCCGCGGCGGAAGTCCGGCGGCACCTCGCGCGTCTCCGGCCCGACGGCCGAGCGGGCCGGGCGCAGCGCGAAGCTGCGCGCCGAGCCTTCCTCGACGACGAGCAGCGTGAGCGCGGCGAACGGGTCCTCGCGCGGCAGTTCCGCGGCGTCCTTCGCCGCGAGCTGGAACACGCCCGTCACGACCAGCGAGGGCGGCGACTCGAGAGGCACGGCGGCCGGCACGACGAGCTCGATCCCGGCCACGCCCTCGGCGATCGCGGGCGAATCGGCGACCGGCTCGAACCAGGGCAGCGTGACGCTCATTTCACGACCTCGAACTCGACTTCGTTCGAGTGGATTCCGTGCAGCACGACGTGCACCCGCCAGCGGCCCGGCCTCGCCGGGACCTTCCAGGCGCGGCCGAGGTTGTAGTTGAAGTAGCCGGTCACGGTCGCGTCCTTCGG
>CAZUEM010000015.1:0-40415 GCA_964619155.1 uncultured bacterium | reverse complement strand
CGAGGCCGCCCGCGGAGACCTTCGCGGGCATGGCGATGCGGATGCCCGTGAAGTCGTACTCGACCTTCGGGGTGCCCTCGGACGGCTCGAACGTGTCGAGCTTCACCTTGTCGAACGCCGCGTCGCTCATCGTCTCTCCCGCCGCGCCACCCGCGGGCGGCGCGCCCGTGCTGCCCGAATCGCCGCGGGGCGCGCACGCCGCGCCCGCGAGGCCGGCCGCGACCAGCAGGGCCGCGAGCCAGCGCCGGCCTACGGCCATTGCATGTCGTCCTTGTTCATGTTCAGCCGCTTCAGGATCGGCGCGCAGTCGCCGCAGAACGCCAGCGATCGCCCGTCGTGCCCGTAGTGGAACATGACGCAGGTGCCGTCGATGTAGTCCGGGTTCGAACCGCCGGCCGCCGTTTTGCAGTGGCCGCCGCCGTTCTGGTACTGCGTCGGGTTCTTCTTGAGCCCGGACTTGATCGGGTTGCCGTTGTACTCGTTGTACTCCTGGATCTGCGGCGGGACCATGCCGAGCCCGTGGCCCATCTCGTGGATCACGGTGCCCTGCCGCGGCGAGACCGCCCGCGCCTGCGACCCGAGCGTGCGGTAGGCGATGCAGATGCGCCCGGTGTCGCTGTTGGCGTAGCCGTTCAGCACCTTCACGAACCAGACCTTGAACTTGTAGTTGAGCACGCCGCGCTCCTTCGCCTCGTCGAGCGCGGTGGCCATCGGCGTGCCGTCGGGGATGTCCACCTCGATCCGCGTGTCGCCGGTGCGCTTCATGTGCGGCGTGAAGTCGTAGTTCGCGATGCCGGCGCCGCCGACGCTGCCCGTGCCGAACTTGTCGGTCGGCCACAGGATCCACGACGACTTCGCGTCGCTCACCCACTTCTCGGCGCTGATCCGGAAGCTGCGCAGCTTCGACTTGACCGTGAACTCGCGGTAGAAGGCGATCCAGATCCGGTCCACGAGCAGCACGCGCCCCTCGAGCTTGTGCTTGGTGACCGGCTGCAGCAGCGCGTCGGCCTGGTTGTACTCGGTGATGACCTGCTGGTACTTGACCTTCGCCGAGCCGCCGCCCGCCGCGACCTGCTCGGGCCAGATGCCGTGCTTCTGGTACTCGGAGTGCAGCGGCGCGAACGTGAACAGGAACTTGGCGTCCATGTAGCGCACCGAGAAGTACACCTGGCGCCAGACCTCGTATTCCTCGTTCGTCTGCTTGTCCGAGCCGTCGGGCTTGAGGCCCACCGCGACCTTGAACTTGTCGAGGCCGCAGACCGACAGCTTGAACTCGTCGTGCTCGCAGACGCCCTGGTCGTCGGTGTTCTTCGCGAACTTCATCGTGCCAGCCGAGCCGAACCCGGCGCGGTCCTTCGCGGGCACGAACTTGAGCGGCGTGTTGCTCCCGCCCGGTTCGAGAAACCAGTAGAGCTTTCGCTTGGCCTTCTTGTTCAGCTCGGCCTTGGAGTGGACGGTGCGGTGGCGCGAGTCGAGGTTGATGATGAGCTTCTTCATCACTGCACCTTCTTCTGCTCGCCCTCGGGCTGCTCGAACTTCGAGAGCGCCGAGTCGCTGTCCTGCGCGTTGTCCGGGATGATCACCACGATCGCGGGCGGCTGGAGCAGCGGGAAGGGCGGCGTGTTCGGGCTCGACATCTTGTTGAGCAGCATGATGTCGAGCAGACGCGGCACCTTCTTGCCGTCGATCTTGACGTCGAACGAGAACATCTGGAACTCGGCCTTGCCCTTGGTCGTGTTCGACACCATGCCGCCGCCGGCGGTGCCCGCCTCGTCGCCCGTGCTGGTCGAGAAGTTCGAACCCTCCAGCATGATCGGGTTGCCGTCGCACTTGACCGTCGTGCTGCCCTGCGCGGTGTCCGAGGACTGCGCGATGTTCGGGTAGGGAATCGGCACGAACGGCGCGGGCGGCCCCGGCGTCTTGCAGACGTCCGGGAAGCCCATGCAGATGCCGTTGCTGCTCGCGTGCACCACGGTGCGCATGTTGACGCTGACGGTCGCGGGCATCGGGTCAGTCCTTTCGGGTGCGGGCGGCGAGGAGCAGCGCCCCGCGCGCGGGGCCGTCGGAGGAACCGAGCACCAGCGCGGCGCCCGCGGGCGCCGCGCCGCGGCGGAACGTCTCGGCCGTCATCGCGGCGAGCAGCGGTCCCGCGGCCGGACCGGTGTCGCCGAAGCTCTCCGCCGGGTGCCAGAGATGCAGGTCCGGGTCGAGCAGCTCGTGCAGCCGGGTGACCGCGAGCGCCCACTCCTTCGCGCGGTGGCGCTCGCCGTTCTGGTCGGAGACCACCCAGGCCGCGCGCGCCGGCTTCGCGCCGCCGCGGCCGGCGCGCTCGATCGTCTGGCGCACGGCGTCGCACAGGCCCTCGGCGCGGCAGGGCTCGTCGGCGCCGAGCGGCCGCGGCTCGTCCGCGAGTCCGTACCCGGCGAGCGTGGCGAGCGCGTTCGCGCCGCGCGCCGCGGCGCGCGCGGCGGTCTCGAGCACGACGAACGCGGCGCCCTCGCCGGGCAGGTAGCCGTCGGCGCTGCGCTCGCTGCGCAGGCGGAACGCACGGTCGAGCGCGGCGATCGCGTCGGGGTCGAGGAACGTCTCGGCGCCGCCGACGACGCAGCACTCGCGCTCGCCCGCCCGCAGCGCGCGCGCCGCGTCCACGATCGCGACCGCGCCCGCGGCGTGGCCCTCGAAGCGCACGGCCGCCGCGCGCGGCTTCGGCAGCGCGCCGTCGGTCCACATCGCGTTCGTGACGTAGCGGCCCATCTCCGCGGACGCCGCCGCGTCCGCCGGCGCGCGCAGCGCCAGCGAGACGTGCACCTGCTCCCAGTCCCGGCGCGTGAGACCGGCGCGCTCGAGCGCCTCGTCGAGGGCGGGCAGCGCCAGCTCCGCGAGCCGGTCCCACGGGTGCGAGCCGTCCCACGCCGGGGGCGCCTCGGCGCCGGTCAGCGGCGACGGGAGGTCGAACTCCTCGTCGGGCCCGAGCAGGTGGAAGTCCTCGCGCTCGGCGATGCGCGAGAAGCCCGCGCGCATCGCCGCCCAGCTCTGCGCGGTCATGCCGAGCGAGGTCAGGCAGCCGGCCCCGGTGACGACGATCGCGTCCGCGTCAGCCACGGGCCCCTCCCGCGGCGGCCACGGACGCCTGCGCCGGGGCCGGGAAGCGCTCGCTGCGGATGCGCACGTGCTGCAGGCGCGTGAGCGGCTCGGGTGCCCGCACGCACGCGCGCCAGACGAGCGTCAGGCGGTTCGCGTCGGCGTCGATCACCACCGTGTCGAGCACCGCCGGGTGCGTCGCCACGCGGTCGCCGGGCGTCAGCAGGTCCACCTCCACCCGGTCGCGCGGCAGTTCGAAGGCGAACTCGCCCTCCTCGTGCAGTCCCGCGAGGCGCACCGGCTCGCCGCCCTCGAAGAAGCGCGCCGACTGGAGCGCCGCCGGCGCGACGTTGAAGAAGCCCGGGTCGAAGTCCTCGGGCAGGAGCGGCATGCGCGTCTTCTCCCACTTCGCGTCGTACGTGCCCGCGAGCGAGGCGCGCGATTCCCAGTCGGGCGAGACGAAGCCGAAGCCCGCGGGCGCGGGGCGCGAGGCGAGCTTCTTGAGCGGATCGTCCGGCCACTCGAAGTTGGGCAGCGGCTGGTCCGCCGCGTCCTTGTCGGTCAGCCAGAAGCCGCGGCCGACCGGGTTCGGGCGGTACGAGACCAGGCCTTCGCCCTCCTTCGGCGGGCAGGCGCCGCCGTAGGCGCGCTCCCACACCAGCGGGATCGCGGTGAAGCGCTCGGGCTTGCCCGGCGCGACGCCCATCAGGCCCTTCTTCCAGGTGCGGTCGCCGGTCACGGCGAGCTTCGCCGACACGGCCCCGACGCGGACCGCCACGCTCATCCCGGTCACGGCGCGGCCGCCGGGCGCGCGCGCGTGCCCGAGCACGACCACGTCGGCGCGCGGCTTGCCCGGCGCGAAGTCGGAGGCCGCGGCCAGGCTCGACGTGCCGGGCTCGTCCCGGTGCTCGTCGGCGCGGCAGAGCGGCGCCGGCTCCTCCGCCGGCTCGGGCCGGCGGCCGTTCGCGACCGTGAACGTCGCGCGGGCGACCGCGACGACGAGGTCGCGGCCCTCGGCGTCCGCGAGGATCACGGCGTCGGCGGCGTGGCGGGTGGCGTTGGTGATCGCGAGCATCGCGGGGGCGTCTCTCCCGGGCCGGTCAGTTCCCGGCGATCTTGGAGCCCTTGATCTGCACGTTGCTGTCGGCCTTCACGTCGATGTTCTTGCCCTTGATCGTGATGTCGCCGCTCTTCTTGAGCACGATGCTGGCGCTGCCGCACTTGATCGTGATCTCGTCGCCGCCGTCGATCTTGATCTTCTTGCCGGACTGGATCTCGATGTCCTTCTTGGCGTCCACCTTGATCTCGCCCTTCGCGGTCGTCTCGTGGTCGCCCTTGACCTCGACGGAGGCGTCGCCCTTCACGGTCAGCGAATAGTCGTCCTTCACGTTGATGGTCTGGCCGCCGCCAACGCCGATCTCGTGGTCCTCTCCGACCGTGAGCGTGTCCTTGCCGCCGACGGTGGACTGGCGCTCCTTGCCGGTCTTCTCGGTGCGGTTGCCGACCACCTCGTGGGTGAGGTTGCCGTCGATCTTGACCGACTCGTTGCCCTCGACGGCCTCGGTGCGGTCGCCCTTGATCTTCACGAGCTGGTCGCCGCCGATGTCCACCGCCTCGTTGCGGCCGACCTTGCGGAAGCGGTCGCGGGTGACCTCGCGCTCCTCGTCCTGCCCGGTCTTGTGCGTCAGGTTGCGGGTGATGGTCTCGGTCCGGTCGTTGAGGACCTCGATGTTCCAGTCCTTCTGGACGTGGAGGTAGACCTCCTCGCTGCCCGCCGCGTCCTCGAAGCGCAGCTCGTTGAAGCCGCCGCCGCCCGGCGAGGAGAGCGTCTTGAACGTGGACTTGGTCTTGTCGCCCGGCAGCGCGTACGGCGACTGCGCCCCGCCGTTGTAGACGCGGCCGATGACGATCGGCTGGTCCGGGTCGCCCTCGAGGAAGCCGACGATGACCTCCTCGCCCACCCGCGGGATGGCGAGGTCGTTGATGCGGTGGCTCTGGCTGACGCGCACCCAGCACGAGCTCTTGTCGTCGGTCGAGCCGTAGCGGTCCCAGAAGAACCGGACCTTCACCCGGCCGTGCGAGTCGCAGTGGATCTCCTCGCCGGAGGGGCCGGTCACGACCGCCGTCTGCGGGCCGTCCACCAGCGCGCGTTCGGTGACGGCGAGCGGGCGGTAGGGCACCGCGGCAGGGATGGCCTCGAACGTGTTGGCGTAGGTGCGCTCCCCCGCCCCGGCGCCGATCGCGTCCGCGCCGGCCGCCTGCGGCTGTTCGCCCTGGTGGTTCACCTTGGTGATCACGTAGTCGCCGTTGAAATCGTCGCGCAGGTGCTCGATCACCGCGAACTTGTAGCCCACCGTCAGGTGGCGGCAGTTCGAGCGGCCGGTGAGGATGCGGCGGCGCGCCGCGTAGGCCTCCTGGCGCACCTTCGCCAGCTGCCTGCCGGTGCCCTCGTCGTAGTACCGCCCGTCGAAGTCGTAGTCCACGTGGTCGGCCTCGTCCGCGGCCGCCGACTCGGTCTTGAGCGCGAGCTTGTTCTTCTCGAAGTTGAACGACTGCATCATCACCTTGCCGGTGCGCAGCGTCCGGGTGAACCGCAGGTCGCTGACCTGCGCCGTGTCGGACTGCATGCCGGTGTCGTCCGGCCGCGACGGCAGCTCGACGAGGCCGCCGATGTCGGCGTGCGCGCCGGGGTCGTCGCCGAACACCAGCTTGTGGCCGGAGTCGGTGTGCTCGAAGAAGTAGAAGATGCCCACCTCCTCGGCCAGCCGGTCGATGAAGTCGAGGTCGCTCTCGCGGTACTGGACGATGTACTCGCGCTTGGGGTAGCTGCCCTTGAGCCCGCCGAGGTCGAAGTCCGAGCCCGCGGCGAGGCCGCCCGATTCGAGCACGTCCTTGATCACGTCCGGGACGGCGAGCGCCTGGTAGATGCAGCAGTCGCTCTTGAGCCCGAACGTCCACAACGCGGGCACGATCTCGACGGTGTAGCTGCTCAGCTTCTGGCCGACGCCGGACTCCTCGACGCGCCGGACGATGCCGTGCACGAACCGGGGGTCCTCGTTGGTCACCATCTCGAGCAGCGCGGGCTTGCCGACGATCGCGTCGAAGTCGAGCGCCGGGTCGTCGGAGACGAACTCGACCTCGAACTCGAACAGCTCCGAGATCTCCTCCTCGCCGCGGACGGCCACGACGCGGATGTCCGCGCTCACCCCGTCGATCGTGAGCGTGAAGAATGCTGACTGCGGCATCGGATCCTCCTACTTCGCCGTCTCGACGAACTCCAGCCGGAACGACTCGTCCTCGGCGACCGTGAGGCGCACCGCGCCCGGCAGCGGACCCTGCGCCATCCGCTCGAGCAGCGCGGTGGACAGCATGGGCAGCAGCGTCTGGGTGATGATGTGGTCGATGTTGCGCGCGCCCGTCTCGACTTCCGTGCAGCGGCGGGTGATGACGTCCACCGTCCTCGGGTCGAGGTCGAGGGTCATCTTGTGGCTCTCGCGCAGGCGGTTCGCGACCTTCCTGAGCTTGAGCCGCACGATCTCGCCGAGGAACTCGGGCGCGAGGGTGAGGAACGGCACGATCTCCATGCGCGCGAGCAGCGCCGGCTTGAACCACTTCGACAGCTCCGGCCGGATCGCCGCGACCAGCTCCTCGCGCGTGGGCCGCACGGGCGAGCCGCACAGCTGGGTGATCGTGTCGGTCGCGAGGTTGCTGGTCAGGAACACGATGGTGTTCTTGAAGTCGATGACGCGGCCCTCGCCGTCGGCGAGCGTGCCCTTGTCGAACACCTGGTAGAACAGGTTCAGCACCTCGGGGTCGGCCTTCTCGACCTCGTCGAGCAGCACGACCGAGTACGGGCGCTGGCGCACGGCCTCGGTGAGCACGCCGCCCTCGCCGTAGCCCACGTAGCCGGGGCCCGTGCCGATGAGGCGCGAGGTGCTGTGCTTCTCCTGGAACTCCGACATCGCGATCGAGGTCAGGAAGCGCTCGCCGCCGAACATCAGGTCGGCCACGGTCGTGGCGAGCTCGGTCTTGCCCACGCCGCTGGGCCCGACGAACAGGAACACGCCGATCGGCGTGCCCGGGTTCTTGAGCCCGGCGTGCGAGGCGCGCAGGCCCCGGTCCACGGCCTCGATGGCGTGGTCCTGGCCCTTGATGCGCTCGGCGACGCGGTCCTTGAAGCGCAGGATCGCGGTGGCGTCGTCCTGCGCCATCTTGCCGACCGGGATGCCGGTCCAGCTCTCGACCACGCCGGCGACGAGCCGCGCGTCGACGTCGAGCGGCACGAGCGGCTGGTCGCCCCGCGCCGCCGTCATCTCCTCGAGCGCGGCGTCCAGCTCGGCCTGCGGCGGCGCCTCGCCCTTGCCGGCGGCGGCGGCCTCGATCTTCTCGCGCAGGGCCAGCACCTTGTTCACGGCCGCCTGCTCGCGCTCGAAGCGCTTCATCAGCTCGTCGCGCTCGCCGGTCAGCTTCGCGAGCTGGGCGTCGATCTCGGACAGGCGCTCTTCGTTCGAGGCGGCGCGCAGGCGGGCGTCGCCCAGCAGCGCGTCGCGCTCGCGCGTGATCGCCTGCATCGTGCGTTCGATCTGGTCCACCGCCTCGGGCCGCGCGCCGCGGCCGACGTTGACGCGCGCCGCGGCCGTGTCGAGCAGGTCCACGGACTTGTCGGGCAGCTGCCGCCCGGCGATGTAACGGCTCGAGAGCTTCGCCGCCGCCACGACCGCCTCGTCCAGGATGCGGACCTTGTGCGCCGCCTCGTACTTCTCCTTCAGGCCGCGCATCATCACCACCGCGTCGTCCTCGCTCGGCTCGTCCAGCTTGACCAGCTGGAAGCGCCGCTCGAGCGCCGGGTCCTTCTCGAAGTACTTCTTGTACTCCGACCAGGTCGTCGCCGCGATCGTGCGCAGTTCGCCGCGCGCCAGCGCGGGCTTGAGCAGGTTGGCCGCGTCGCCGGTGCCGGCCGCGCCGCCGGCGCCGATCAGCGTGTGCGCCTCGTCGATGAACGTGATGATCGGCGTGGTCGAGCCCTTCACCTCGGCGATGACGTTCTTGAGCCGGTTCTCGAACTCGCCCTTCACGCTCGCGCCGGCCTGCAGCAGGCCGAGGTCGAGCGAGAGCAGGCGCACGTTCTTGAGCGACTCGGGCACGTCGCCCTGCGCGATGCGCAGCGCCAGGCCCTCGACCACGGCGGTCTTGCCGACGCCGGGCTCGCCGACCACGATCGGGTTGTTCTTCCGGCGCCGCGCGAGGATGTCGATCATCTGCCGGATCTCGCGGTCGCGGCCGAACACCGGGTCGATCTCGCCCTTCTTCGCCTTCTCGGTGAAGTCGGTCATGAACCGCGCGACCGCCGATTCGCCGCCCGCGCCGCCGCCGAGCGGCGCGCTGCCGGCGGGCCCGCCGGCGCCGCCCGAGGACAGCGCCGCGGCCTCGGCGATCTCGCCGTTCTCGCGCGAGGTCTTGCAGATGTCCTCCATGTCGCGCTTCAGCTCGTCGAAGCGGACGTTGTCGAACATGGACGAGAAGTCCTCGCCGCTGTAGCGGCCGGCCGCGCCGATGAACGTCGAGAACAGCACGCCCGAGCGGATGAGCGGGTGGCCCATGGTCACCGACGCGTTGATCCACGCGTCCTTCATCAGCAGCGTCAGGTTCGGGTTGAAGACCGGGCGCCCCGTGTTGCCGGACTTCATCCGGTCGAGGGCGCGCTGCAGAGTCTTCGCGAAGATCACCTGCGAGATCTCGAAGTGGCGCAGGATCGGCTGCAGGTCCGAGCCCGGGTCCTCGAGGAGCTGGGCGAGCCAGTGCTCGACCGTCAGTTCGTAGTGGCCGGCGGCCATGCAGCGGCCGAGGGCGGCCTCGAGGGTGCGGCGGCAGGTCGGGTCGAGCTTGCGCGGCAGCTGCTTCAGGTCCACTTCCATCGAATCCCTCTCCGGGGCGCCGTCAGGCGGCGTGGTCGGTGTGCGTTTCGCTGCTGAAATCGGCGGGCGGCGGCACGCGGAGCCGCGTGACGCCTTCGCGCGCGTCGGTGGGCGCGACCCAGCTCGTCTGGCCGAGCCGCAGCCCGTCCCCTGGCGCGAGGCGCTGGGCCGGGCGCTGGTTCGCGCGCAGGCGCAGCTCGACGTCGAAGTCGAGCGGCTCCTGCACGTACAGCCGCGTGAGGCGGGCGAGCGAGTCGAAGTCGGGCTCGCCCGGCAGGAAGCGGCGGAAATCGGCGTAGTCCATGGGCCCGAGCGCGACCCGGAACGCCGAGCTGGCGTCCACGCGGCTGGTGCCGAGGCAGGTGTCGCGGCCGAGCCCGGTGAGCGCGTCGCCGCGCCGCGGCGCCGTGCGCCGGCCGGGCCGCAGGACCAGGCACTGGTCCGCGGGGATCGCGAGCCGGCGCGGCACGCACGAACGGACCCGCACGTCGATGCCGGGGAAGCAGGCCCGCAGCATGTCCTCGAGGCCCGAGGCGCTGCGGTTGCGCGCCGCGAGCACCCCGAAGGCGCGCAGGATCTGCTGGAGCCGCGCGCCGGATGCGCCGCGCACCTCCTCGTCGTCGAGCCCGGCGAGCGCCAGCACGCGCTTCGTGAACTCGTCGCCGGCCCGCCCGTCGAAGCGCTCCGCGTGGCGGTACTTCTGCCGCGCGCGGACGAGCAGCGAGACCATGCGGTGGTTGAAGAGGTCCAGGAAGTCGCGGACCCGCCGGCCTTCGGGCTCCTTCAGGTCCCAGGCGATCTCCTGCGCGTAGTGCCCGGGCAGCGGCGAGGCCTGGCCGTGCAGCCCCATGAAGTTCACCGTCACGGTGGCCCGCTCCTCGCCCTCCGGCCCCGACCACTCGACCGAGTCCACCTCGGACGGCGGAAAGCCGAGCGAGGGATTCGAGACGAAGCGCACGCGCTCGTGCTCCGGCCGCCCCGGCTCGCCCGGGCGGACGCGCGGCCTGAGCCGCTCCACCAGATGGCGGACCAGCGGGTGGAACTCCCACGCGTGGGCCGGATGGCGCAGCTCGGGGCTCACGCGCGGTCCTCGCCCAGGCGCGGCGGCCACGCGAGCGGCAGCCGGCTCTCGTCGTGGCGCACCTCGAGCTGGGTGAACGTGTTGATGGTCGCGTGCGAGGCGAAGAACTCGTCGAGCACGCTGCCGAACAGGTGCAGCGCCCCCAGCCCTTCGAACGGCTGCGGGTCCACCGCCACGGTGATGCGCGAGCCGCGGATCATGCCGCCGCCGTGGATGCGCTCGACCGGAGCCGAGGTCACGCCGCGCAGGGCGCGGATCCGCCGCTGGATGTCGCGGGCCGCGCGCTCGTCCTGGCCGCCGATCGTGAATCCCTTCTCCCCGCCCGCGGCGCCCGCGTTGAGCGACGCCATCAGCTCGAGCGTCAGGCGCAGGGTCTCGACGTTCGCGAAGCGCGCGCGGTTGAGGCTCAGCAGCGAGAGCAGCCGCCACAGCAGGCCGACCCGCTGCGGCACCTCGATCTGCGGCGTGGGCTTGGTGATGTTCTCGAACGTCGTGCCCGTCGGGCTCGTGTCGGTCATCGCCCGGAGCGCGCCCGCGTCGAGCGCGGCCACGGCGCGGCCGTTCGTGCAGGTGATCTCGAACGTCGCCGTGCCCTCGCCGATCGGGTGCGGCCCGCCGCTCGCCTCGACGACGGTCGCCCAGGTCAGGAAGCTCTCCGCGTCGGGCGACACCTGGCGGCGCACCGTGTAGTAGGCGGACGACTCCCGGAAGACGTCGGGCGAGAACGAGTAGAACCACGGGATCTCGCGGTCCACGCGGTCGGTGCCGCGCACCGACATCGAGTCCACCGACCAGATGTCGAGGCGCGAGCGGTCGGCGCCCTGCGGCCGCAGCGCGTAGCGCGCGCGCGTCGCCTCGAGCGTCACCGGCTCGCTCTCGTGCGTGAACAGGTTGATGACCGGCGCGCAGTGGAGCCGGATGTCCTCCCGGACCACGCGCATGCCGGGCTCGGCCTCGGCGTCGAACACGACGCGCACGGTGAAGCGCGACTTCACCTGCTCGCCGCGCAGGCCCTCGAGCCCGCACAGGTCCACGAACCCGAACTTCTGCGGGAACAGGAAGTACTCCTGCAGCAGCCGGTGCCCGAGCGGCACGCCGTCGCGGTGCGGCAGCACCGCCTCGGCCCGGGTGAAGCCGACGGGCTCGAGCCGCACCGGCACCGGGCCGTCGCCGGCGTCCGCGGTCGCGGTCGCCTCGGCCACGCGGCGCAGCAGGTGGTGATGGAGCTGCCAGGCGTGCCGCACGTCCTCGTGCAGGTAGAGCCGCAGCTTCGTCATCTCGAGCGCGTCGAACTTGACGTTCGGGTGGAGCTGGAACTGCAGCACGAGGCTGCTCTCGCCCCGGCGCGTCGTCTCGATCGCCGCCGACTCGAGCTCGATCGGGTGGACGGTCACGTCCCACGCGGTGCGGTAGCGGAACCGCAGCTCGGTGCTCGACTCGTCGGTCACGACCTCGGCGCCCGCGGGCACGCGCAGCGCCTGGCGCAGGGCGCCGGCGCGCGGCTTGAACTGCTGGATCGCCAGCGACGGCACCGGACGCAGGAAGTGCGGCCACAGCATGTTGAACAGGCCGTGCGTCAGCTCGGGGAAGTCGTCGTCGAGCGTCTGCCGCACCTGGGCCGCGAGGAACGCGAAGCCCTCGAGCAGGCGCTCGACGTCGGGGTCCTGGCCGGGCTCGACGAGGTGGGCGGCCTCGTGGTGCGTGGCGCCGAACTCGCGGGCGAGGTTGCGGATGTAATCGAGCTCTTCGTCGTAGTACGTCGAGCGCACGGCTACTCCTTCACGCTCAATCGGCCGGAGTTCTCGACCCGGGTCTCGAAGTGGACGCGCGACTTCCGGCTGCCCACGGGCAGCTCGGCGGTGATGTCGAAGCGCAACAGAGTGTCGTCGTCGGTGCGCGGCACGAGCCGCACGCGCACGGTGCGCAGGCGCGGCTCGTACTGCTCGATCGTGCGCTTGATCTCGGCCGTCAGCTCGCGCAGCGAGTCGGTGCCGCCGTGCATGACGTCCTCGAGGCTCGGGATGCCGTAGTCGAGGCTGGTCGGAGCGCTGCCGTGGCGCGAGTTGAGCAGCCGCTCGAGATTGCGCAGCACCGACGCCGCGAGCCGGCCGGCGTCCGGGTCCACGGAACGCCGGTCCTCGCGGTCCGGGTGCTTGATGCGGTCGAGCAGGCTGAGTTCGCGGGCCACGGGACGCTCCGGAAGGGGAAGGCGGCGGCCGCGGGGGCGGCGCCCCCGCGGCCACGCCGGTGGACTAGCGCTGCGCGTCCCAGGTGTCCGAGTGCGTGATGCCGCCGTTCGTGTAGGTCCAGTCGATGGAGTGGAACACGAACGTCACTTCCTCGAGCGGCGGTTCCGTCGAGGACGCGGGGACGATCGTGTCCGGCACCCACAGGCGCTGGCTCGCGACGCGGCCCTTCTTGATGGCGATCGTGTAGAACTGCTCCGTCGTGCCGTCGCCGGTGGGGTTCGGGCGGAAGAACTTGAACGTGCCCTCGATCACCTGGTTCTCGCACAGCGCCTTGCTGATGAGGGGCGAGGACTTGTCGATCCGCTTGCGGATGAGCAGCGGCTCGTACTGGCGCCGTCCCGTGGCCAGGCCGCTGCCGGCCTCGCGGGCCGTGCGCGCGCCCTGCTCGAAGTACAGGCACTCGATGCTGTTCTCGCGGCCGAGCGACGTCTGCGTCGGCTCGCCCTGGATGTCGGCGCCGTTCGCCTTGAGGTACAGATGTACGGTTTCAGCCATCTGCGGACTCCTCCTGGGTGACGTACGAGTACGGGGGCGGGAGCAGCGTCACCGGCACGGCCGGCTCGCGCCGGCCGTCCCGCCTCCGTGGATGGACTACTTCGCCTTCTTGTCGAGCTTGCCGACCAGCGAGAGCGTGAAGTCCGCGCCCTCGTACTTCATGTGCGGCATCACCTTGAGGCCGACCCGGTACCAGCCCACCTCGCCCGGGATCTCCTCGACGTTGATCTCGGCCTTCTTGAGCGGCCGGCGCGCGATCGCCTCGTCGGACGGGCTGTCCATCTCCGACACGTACTGGCCGACCCAGTCCGAGAGCATGCGGTTGAGCTTCTCGACCGACATGTTCTGGCCGATGTTCTCGCGCTGGATGCACTTGATGTAGTGCGCGAGGCGGGAGATCACGAAGATGTACGGGAGCCGGGTGGCCACCTTGAAGTTGGCCTCCGCCTCCTTGCCCTTCGCGCTCTGCCCGAAGTACGCCGGCTTCTGCGCCGAGTTGGCGGCGAAGAACGCGGCGTTGTCGCTGCCCTTGCGCCAGCTCAGGCTGACGAAGCCCAGGTCCGAGAGCGACAGGTCGAGCGCGTCGCCGATCTGCACCTCGGTCGGGATCTTCATCGTGTCGGCGCCGGCCGCCTTGAACACGTGCACCGGCAGCTCCTCGACGGCGCCGCCGGCCTGCGGGCCGATGATGTTCGCGCACCAGCGGTTCTTCGCGAACGCGTCGGTGAGGCGCGTGGCGAACGCGAACGCCGTGTTGCCCCACAGGTAGTTCTCGTGCGAGCTCGTGACCGACTCCTCGTACGCGAACTCCTTGACCGGCACCGTCTCCGCGCCGTAGGGCAGGCGGAGCAGGAAGCGCGGCGCCGTGAGGCCCACGTAGCGAGCGTCCTCGGAGTCGCGGAACGAGCGCCAGCGCGCGTACTTCGGCCCCTCGAAGACGCTCCTCACGTCCTTGATGGCCGTCAGCTCCTCGTACGACTTGACGCCGAACGTCTTCGCGCCGGCCGCCGAGAGGAACGGCGCGTGCGCCATGGCCGCGACGCTCGCGCAGTAGCCGAGCAGCTTGACGTCCTGCGGGGCCGAGGCGTCGAACTCGTAGTTGCCGACGATCGCGCCGACCGGCTCGCCGCCGAACACGCCGTACCCGCTGTCGTACACGTGCTTGAACATGCCCGTGCGCGTCATCTCGGGCTCGTCCTCGAAGTCGGTGAGCAGGTCGTCCTTCGTGCAGTTGACGAACTCGACCTTGATGTTCTCCTTGAAGTTCGTGCGGTCCACCAGGAAGAACAGGCCGCGCCAGGCGGACTCGAGCTTCTGCACGTCCGGGTGGTGCAGGATCTCGTCCACCTGCAGGCTGAGCTTCTTGTCGAGGTCCGCCACGAACTCGGTGAGCAGGGCGGCGTTGACCTTGACGCCCGGCTTGCCCAGCAGCCGCCGCACGAACTCGCGGATGCCGGTGCTCATCAGCTCGTAGCCTTCCTCCTGCGGCGAGCCGGCGGTGGTGGCGATCAGCTCCTCGAGCTGCGGCACCCCCTCGCCGAACTGGGCCTGCTGCTGCTGCTGCTGGCCTTCCATTTCCTCGGACATCTCTCGACCTCCACGCACGCCTCACGCGTGCCCAGGTTCCGTAGCGAGGGGCGCGGATCGCGGCCCCGGGACGTCACTCTCCGAGCATGCCCTCGAGCTTCGACCGCAGCTCGGGGTCCGTGACCAGCTGCTCCAGCTTCTTGCGGAAGTCCGCCTTGTTGAGGTCGCTCTTGAGCGCCATCAGCGCCTCGCGGACCTGCATCAGCTTCGCCAGCTCGGGCACCTGGTGCGCGACCTGGCCGGGCGTGAAGTCCTTGAGCGAGTCGAACTTCAGGCTGACCGCCAGCTGCGAGTCGGGGTCGCCGGTGAGCTTGTCCTTCACCGCGACCTTGGCCTCGAGCTTCTGCTGGCTCATGACCTCGTGGAAGTTGTCCTTGTTGACCGAGATGGCCTTGCGGTCCGCCAGCGCGGTGCCGTCCTGCTTGCCGGTGAAATCGCCCATCACGAGCATGCGCAGCGGCAGCTCGATCTCCTTCTGGGCGTCACCGATCGCCGCGGTGTACTTGATGTTGATTCGTGACCGCGGCCCGACCGATCCGTCCTTCGCCATCGTTCTCTCCTTTCCTTCGGGTTGAGTGGCTCACCGGCTGCCGCGGGCATCACTGCGCCGGGCGTTGAAACTCCAGCGCCGCCGCCGCGTCGAGGCGGGCGAGCCGGCGCAGCAGTTCGCGCGTCTTCTGCTGTTCCTCGGGGGCCGCGCCCGCGGGCACGGCCTTCTGCCGCGCCGCGAGGTGGAGGCGCAGCATCTGCGAGGCGAGTTCGGGGTCCCAGGCCTCGAGCGAGGTGGACTGCAGGTCGTCCTGCAGGGCTTCGATCTGGGCCAGCGCGACGTCGTGGCGGCCGGCGTCGGCGCACAGCTGCGCGACCGCGACCTTCCACGCCGCGCGCTCGCGCGCGCGGACCGCGCGCGCCGCGCCCTGTTCGAACAGCCGCACCGCCTCGGCGAGCCGGTTCTCGGCCGCCAGCGCCGCGGCCTGGTCGCGCGCCTCGGCGAGGCCCTCGGGCTCGCCGCCCTCGGCGGAGAGCGCCAGGCCTCCCGAGGCCTTCGCGCCGCCGCCGCCGGGCGCGGCGAGGACGGTCTCGCGGATCCACGCGCGCGTCGCGTCCGCGGCGAGCGGCTGGCCGCCCGCGAACGCGAGGTCGGGCAGTTCGGGCAGGCGCTGCACCAGCCCGCGCACCTCCGTCGCGACGGCCTCGGCGGCGGGACCGAAGTCGGGCCCCATGCCCTTGAGCGCGGTGTACGCGTAGTAGTGCAGGTCGAGCCAGAAGACGCTGTTCGCCATCAGGCTCTCGGTCTCCTCGAGCACGCCGGCCCACTGCTGCGCCGCGATCTTGCCCTCGAGCCGCGTGCGCAGGTCGGCCGGCTGCGGCGCGGGAATCGAGGTCGCCCCGCCCGTCGCGGGCGGCGCCTGCTTGATGGCCATCCACGTCGCGATGCGCGGCAGGCGGTAGGCCATCGGGTCGCGCGGGTTGACGCGGCGCTTGAACTCCCCGAGCGAGCGGAGCGTCGGGCGGATGGCCTGCACGGCGCGGTCGAAGTCCTCCTCGCCGCCGACCGAGGACGGCATCGCCGCGGCCGGCGCCGAGAAGGACGGCGCGGGCGCGCCCGGGGCGGCGGACGCGGACGGCGGGGGCGCGCTCGGCGCGGCGGGCGCGGTCTGCTCGGCGACGTCGCGCATCTCGCGCCGCAGCTCGGTGAGCAGCCCGGCGCCGCCCTCGAGCTTCTCGCCGACCAGGGTGTCGAGCTGTTCCACGAGCGCGAGGATGCGCTCCGCGGTCGCGTGGCCCAGGCCTTCGGGCCCGCGCTGGGCGACGCGCTTCGCGGCCCGGTCGCCGAGGTACTGGAACGCGCTCTGGCGCGGGCGCACCCGCTCGGGGTGCATGGTGTCCCAGTACGTGGACGCCATGTCGTGCAGCACCGTGAGGCCGTCGGCGAACCCGTCGTAGCCCTCGCGCTCGAACAGCGCGATCGCGAGGTAGACGCCCGCCATCACGTCCTTCGACTTCTCGCCGAGGATCTTCGAGGCGTTGTTGACCGCCCCGAACCAGTCCACGGCCGGCAGCTCGGGCAGCTCGAGCTTGCGGAACTCCGCGGCGAGGGCTTCGTACGCGGGGTCGTCGCGGCTCGGCACCCCCGTGGGGGCCGCGTCGGAGATCGGCTTCTTCCCGAGTTCCAGGACTTCCGCGCTCATGGTTCCGTCCGCATGGGAGGACTGCGTGAATGGAATGAAGCGGGACCGCCGGTGCGCCGGTGAAACGTGCCGCGATGCCCGTCCGGCGTCCCGCCCGTCCGCCGGGCGCGGCGCCGTCGTCCGTCCGTCTAGTTGCCGCCCACGGGAGGCGGCGGACCCAGCCTGAGGAAACCCGACACGAAGGGATGGACCGTCGTGCGCGGGACGATCTCGACCGCCATGGTCACGCTGCCGAACTTCCAGGTCGCCTTCACGCGGTCGCCGCCGGCCGGGGACAGCGTGGCCTTGTCGAGGACGTGGAAGAGCCCCCACTCGCCCTCGGACTTCGGGCCGTCCACCGGCAGGCCGTTGACGTCGGCGCTCAGCGACGAGCCCTGCCCGGCCGTCTCGGCGGACCAGTTCAGCGTGACCGGCGGTTCGTCGCCCATCTCGTAGAAGAGCGACGAGTTGCCCACCGACCAGGTGACCGAGCGCAGCGCCCCGCCCGGCTTGAGCTGGTCGGCGCGCGTCTTGACGTCGAAGAGCAGCCTGGGCTCGGCGCCGCTCGAGAAGAACGCGTCCTGGATCTGGAAGGCCTTCTTGAGCCACGCGCGGATCGCGGGCGTCATGCCCGAGACCTGCTGGCCGATCTCCTGGCCGTCGCGGCTGACCCGGCCCTTGAAGTGCGCGGCGTAGATCAGGTCCAGCGCGCCGCCGGGCTTGAAGAACCCCGCGAACTCGCTGATCTTGGCGTCCGGCCCGCCGGCGCTGAACGGGTACTTGCCCGCCAGGTCGGCGAAGGGCTGCTGCACCTGGGCCTGCCAGTCGGTCGCGAACGCCACCGGGTCGCCCGGGTCCGTCGCGCCGCCGCCACCGCCGCCACCGCCCGCGCCGCCGCCGCCGGCCCCGAAGCCGCCACCGCCGCCCGAGCTGAACGGCTTCATGATCGTCAGCACCGCGCGCATGCCGCGGGCCGCCGCCGCGTCGGTCTTGCGCCAGGGCGCCGCCGTCGGGTCGGTGAAGTCGATGGCCATGTTCGTGACGAGCTTGTACGCGCCGCCGTCGATGCCCTGCTTGTCCTTCGCCTTGGCCGCCATGTCGAGCGCGGCGCGGAAGTTCTCGTGCGGCGACTTGTCCATGTCGCTGCGCAGGAACGGCACCTTCGTCTTGAACGCCGCGAAGCCCTCGCGCTTGGGCGGCGAGAGCCAGAAGTCCACGAGGCCGAAGCGCTCGCGCACCGAGGCGATCTCGCGCGGCTCGCCGTCGAGCTGCGTCTCGCTCCGGACGCGGCGCAGCACCGCCTCGATCTCGGAGTCGAACGTCGCCTCGCGCTGCAGCGACGCACGGCCCTTGCTGCCCTGCGGGCGGCCCTTGAGGCCGGTCAGGAACGTCACCCAGGCGCTCACGTAGTCGTCCGCGTAGCGCTTGCCGAGCTCGGAGGTGAGCCCGCTCACCGCGCCGCCGAGCTGCGCCTGCAGCTGCGGGTCCTTCTCGCGCCGCACCACGTGCTTCATGATCGCCAGGCGCGGGCGCACGAAGCCCTCCCAGCTCGCGCGCGTGTAGGCGCCCGAGAGCGTGCCGGAGTCGCCGAACAGCTCCTGCTTCTTCTTCGCGTCGGCGAGGATGCGCTTGATCGTCAGGCCCTCGATCGCCTCGTTCGCGTCCGCGATCATGTCGTCGTAGAGCGACGGCCACTCGCCCCAGCGCCGCTGCAGCGTCGCGATCGCGCGCGAGGCGAGCCCGGCGTCGAACTCGCCGAACCGGCGCTTGGGCTCGCCGTGGTCGGCGAGGCAGCGCGCCTGCGCCCGGGCGAGGCCGGCGAAGTAGCGCAGCGAGTCGTCCGAGACGCGCTCGAGCTCGGGCCGCAGCATGGTGACGACCACCTTGCCGAAGACGACCGAGTCCGCGGGCTCCACCGTCGAGTGCGGGTCCGAGAGCAGCCGGTAGGCCTGGTACTGGTAGAAGAGGTTCGCGAACCGCGACTGGTCGGTGGCGAGCTGCGCCTCGAGCGTGTCGCGCACCTCCTTCGCGATCGGCTGCAGCAGGTACTGCTCGGCGCGCCGCACGTACAGCTCGCGCGCGGCGTCGATGACCGCGTCGCCCGAGTAGGCGCCGAGCCGCATGCCGAACGACTTGTGCGCGCGGTTGTCCTCGAGCTTCTCGAGCGCGGCGCGCATGGCGTCGAGCCGCCCGAGCGCCTGCCGCGGCACGAACTCGTCGCCGAGGTCGGCGAGAAAGCGCGCGGCCGACTCGGCCTGCCGCACGGGCTTCGCGACGTTCACGGCGAAGATCACGAACAGGGCCGTCAGCAGCAGGTAGGCGCCGCCCAGGCCGCCGAGCTGGATCCAGCGCGCGCGCTGCGCGTTCCCGCGCGCCCACTCGCTCGCCGAGGCCAGCGAGGCGTCGCGCAGGATGATCCGGCGCCACAGGCTCGGCCCGAACCACGCGCGCCGCGCCACCTCGGGTGTCGGCGCGTCGAGGCGCGCGGGCAGCCCGGCGCGCTCGGCCGCCGGCCCGAGCACGCGGTCCACGGCCGAACCGCCGACCTCGGAGCACACGAAGTAGAAGCCGCGCAGGAAGCCGCCCTCGGCCGGGCCCTTGCCCTTCTCGAAGAGCTGGCCGACGAACGACTGCAGGTCGGCGCGCAGGCTCTCCATCTGGGCCGGGAACGCGAGCGCGCGCAGCCGCTGCGCGTCGTCGGCCAGCGCGTGCACGCGCGTGCCGCGCAGCGTGCCGAGCGCCGCGACCAGCGTGCGGTACTCGGCCTCGAACAGCGCCGCGGCCGCGGTCTCGCGCGCCTTCGCCGCCGGGATCGTGGCGCCCCAGGCCTGGTCGGCCTGCTCGCCCGCGAAGCCCTCGAACGTCTCGGCGAACCCGGCGACGCGGTCGCAGTGCGTGAACACGACCCACACCGGGAACTCCATCCCGAGGTGGTGGCCGAGGTCGCGGATGCGCTCGCGCAGCGTGGTCGCCAGCGGCCCGAGCTTCTCCTTCGCGGCGCCGGCCACGTCGTGCACGGGCACGGCCAGCACGACGCCGTTGATCGGGCGCTCGGGCCGCTGCTTCTGCAGCGACTTGAGGAACGCGACCCAGTCGTCGGTGTCGTCGAACTGCGAGCGCTTGAGCGTCCGCCCGGACATGTCGAGCAGGAACGCCTGCTCGGTGAACCACCAGCTGAAGTCGCGGCCGCCGCCGACGCCGCGCACCGCCTTGGGGCGGCCCTCGGCGTCGCGCAGCACGGACGCGAGCCCGGACTCGCGGATGAGCGCGCTCTTGCCCGCGCCCTCGGGGCCGATGACGAAGAACATCGGCAGCTGCGCGAGCGCGCGGTCGCCGAGCCGGCGCCCGACGGGCGACTTTCGGAACTCGGCCATCGCCGCGTCCCACTCGGCCTTCACGTTCCGGACGACCACGTCCTGCCCGAACGTGGACTTCTGGATCTCCTCCTCGACCTGGCGGTCGAGGTCGCCCTGGATGCCCTTGCCCGCCTTGGCCGCCTTGAGCTCGACCATCATGCGCCAGACCACGTAGACCAGCACGAGCAGGGCGATGACCAGCGTGAGCACGAGGAACAGCACGAGGTGGCGGCGCAGGAAGAACCCGAGCGCGATGACGACGCCGAGCGCCATGAGCGCGACGAAGCGCGGGTTCGTGAAGCGGCTGGGAAGGAGCGCGCCCATCACAGCCTCGAGAGCGCGCCGGCGACGCCGCGCGCGTGCAGGAAGGAGATGAGGACGACCGTGAGCCAGCTGAGCACGACGGCGCCGGCCAGCACCGCCGGCGGCACCCACGCGGGGAGCTTCTTGAGCGTCTCGCCCGTCTGCTCGTCGGTGCGCGCCACGTTGGGCGCGATCGGGCCCGACGGCTCGCCGCGCACCGCGGTCAGGTCGGTGAGCAGCGAATCGATCAGCGCGTCGCGGCCGGCCGGGTCGGCGACGAAGCGGCCGCGGTAGCCGAGCGCCAGGCAGGCGTCGTACACCTCGATCGCCTCGATGGCCGCCTCGCGCTGCTTGCGCAGCTCGTCGAGGCGCACGAAGAAGCGCTGGCCGCCGACGAGGTCGCGCTGCTCGTGGAACTCGAGCTGGAGCGCCCCGCCCTGCAGCCACGGCCCGATCTTGTCCGGATGGCTCATGACCGCCTCGTCGAGCGCCACGGCGAGCGCGTAGACGGCGGCCTTCACGTCGGAGTCGCGGTGCCCGTGCTCGCGCGCCGCCTCCTCGAACGCGGCGCGCTGCGCGTTCCACTGCTCGCGCAGCTTCGCGGCGTCGATGGGCGCGGCCGGGCCGAACGCCGCGTGCAGCAGCGCCAGCGGCTCGATGGCGAGGTCCACGAGGCGCGTGCGGCGGTCCGGCTTCGCCGCGGACGCCGACGGGCGCTTCGGCGCCGCCATCCCGATGACGGTCTCGAGGATGCCGGGCGTCGACCGGTCCGCTTCGAATTGCGACTGCGTCGGCCGCGGCTTGGGGCCGCGGCGCTTGGGGCCACGAGATCCGAACACGGCTACTCCCAGATGCCGACGAGGTCGAGCTTCGCGCTGGCGAACTCGGGCGGCAGGTAGACGGCGACGTCGCGGGCGGCCGCGATGTCGCGCCACAGGTCGTGCTGGCGGTCGAGTTCGAAGTAGTCGTACGAGTTGTGGTTGGGGGTGCCCGCCGGGACCGGCGCGGGCGGCTGGAGCTTGAGTCCCGGGAGCGCCGCCGCCATGAGGCCGAGCACGGCGCGCTCGGAGGCGACGACGGCCCGCAGCGGGAACGAGGCGATCACCTGCTGGCGGTCCATCTCCGGGTGGGAGACGCCGAGGAAGAGCCGCGCGCGCGCCTCGAGCAGCTTCGGCTCGCTGAGCGCGCCGACGTGGATCGGGCCCGGCTTGACGATCAGCTCGACGCGCTTGCCGCGGGTCGGGATGTTCTCCTGCAGCAACTCCTCGAGCGTGCGGCAGAGCTGTCCGAAGCAGGTGCCGAGCGCGTTGTGCTCGTAGACGGGCAGTTCGCGGGCCGAGATCTTGGTGTTGAAGGTGCACAGTTCGCCCGCCAGCGTCGTGAGCGCGAGGAACACGGGCTCGGGGTGGACGCGCGGGTTGTCCACGTAGTGCCGCAGGAGCGGCACGTAGGTGTTGACGCTGTGCAGCTGCCAGAAGTTCGCGGTGTCGCTGCGCCCGAACTCGGCGACGCCGCCGCGGTTCGTGCGCAGTTCGCTCAGTTCGCGGCTGCGGTCGAGCAGCAGGTTGAGCATGCGCCGCACCTGCGCGTGCAGCGAGCGCGAGCCCTCGAGCGCGACGACCGGCGGGATGTACGGATCGGCCGCGCCACCGAACGGCTCGCGCATGGCGAAGCCGGTCGAGGAGCGCACGACCTCGCCGAGCGGCAGCACGTCGTGCTGCGAGAGGGCCTCGTCGGGCAGCAGCAGCACGAGGTTCTTGCGGGCCAGCGCGACCTCGCGGTCCACGCCCTCGACGAGGTCGTCCGCGAGCACGGCGTTCTGGCGCGTGTAGCGCGGGCCCGGGATGGCGTCGCCGGCGGTGTCGGCCGCCAGCGGCTGCCCCGGCCGCTGCACGGGCAGGGCGAGCGAGACGAGCAGGCGGTCGTGCTGGCCGTCGAACCACTTGCCGATGTCGCGGGGCGTGGGCAGCGGGTCGCCCGCCTCGGTGTCGAAGGAGGTGCCGTCCGGGAAGACGCCCGCGGCGCGGATCAGGCTGAAGCGGCCGTGCAGCAGCGCCTGGTCGTCGAGGGTGAACGAGCGCAGCCCGTAGCCGAACGGCTCGCTGAAGCGGAATCGCTGCGTGAGGCGCAGGTGGTTCGAGCGCTCCATCTGCTGGAAGTGCTGCGGCGACAGCAGCATGCCTTCCTGCCAGACGACGCCCAGTCCCTGCGCGTTCGCGTCCTTCGACGGCTCGGCCATCGCGTCACTTCCCCGTGGTGAGCGTGAACCCCGTGGCGCCCGACGTGAGACTCAGCTTCTTCTTCTTCGCCGGGTGGACGTAGTACCAGTCCGCGCCGGTCTTCTTGCAGTAGTTGCCCTCGACCACGACGACCGTGGCCTTGGCGTCGCGCTCGAGCACGATGGTCTTGGACGTGCCCGGGGCGATGAAGTCCTCGACGGGCTTGCCGAGGACGTTGGCGCCGGCGGCCTCCATCTGCTTGGACCAGGAGAGCGTCTTGTTGTTCAGCACGGTGCGGATCGCGGCCTCGTCGGCCACGGCGAAGACGCGCACTTTCAGCGCGGAGGCCGTGCCGCCCCCGCAGTTGTTCGAGTTCGCGTCACCCTTGATCGTGACCGTCACCTTGCCGCCCCCGCCGCCGATGAACGGCAGCGCGAGGGCGGGGCCTGCGAGCAGGCAGGCGAACGCGAGCGCGGGGACGGAGACCCGCGTCATCCGGGAATGGAGTGTGCGCATGGCGGCCGGAATGTAGGCCGCCTGCCTCTTTCAATTCAAGGGTTTACAGCAGCGACGCCGCCCGCGGGGCGCGGGCGGCGTCAGACGCGTCGCCGGATTCGTGCAGGCCATCTTCGTTCGCCGGGCGAGCGAAGATGGAGCGCCGCGGCTGCGCCCTCGCCCTTCCGCTACGGACGCGCGGGAACCGACGGGAAGTCGGCCAGGGACGCCGGTCCCGGAGGAGGCGAGCTGCCGCCCCCGCCGCCGCCCGCCGCGAGCCCGGCGGCCACGCCGCCGCCGACGAGCAGGCCGATCGCGAGGAACTTGTTCTTCGCCAGCCAGCTCTCCTTCTTCTCGCCGCTCGCGGGCATCTCGGGCTTGCGCAGCGTCGGCTTCGCGGGCTCGACCGCGACCGGCGCGTCCTTGCCCGGCGTGGCCGGCTTGCCGGCCGTGGCCGCCGGTGGCGGCGTCGCGGGCACGCCCCTGACCTCGTTGAAGACGGCCAGCTCGTCGGCGTCCACGCGCGTCCGGTCGAGCGTGAAGGCCGGGTCGGCGGCGAGGATGGCCGAGAAGTGCTCCTTCGCGCGCGGCATGATGCCCTTCTTGACGTAGCAGCGCGCCAGCACCAGGCGGGCCTCGATGAGCTCCGAGCCCGCCATCTCCTTGCGGAGGATGGGGCCCATGAGCAGGCCGATGGCCTCGTCGTAGCGGGCCTCGCGGTACAGGGCCTGGGCGCGCGGCACGAGCCCCGTGGCCTTGCCGGCGGTCGCGGCCGGCTTCGCGGGCGCGGTGGCGGCGAAGGCCGGCGCTGTGTTCGCCAGCTGCGCGAGCAGCAGCAGAGCGGCGATGGCGTGCACCAGCGGACGGCGACGGTCTTCCATGGCGTCTCCTCCCGGCTTCGTTCCCGGACGTCGTGCGAACGGACGCGCGCCACCGTAGGCCAGCGGGCCGCGGCGGCGCAACAGGACAAATGCGGCGGGCGGCCCCGCGAGAAGGGGCCGCCCGCCGGAGGAACCGCGGTGCGTCAGTAGCCGATGTAGCCGCGCAGGCCCAGCGTCAGGCCGAAGCCCGAGAAGTCCATGTCGCGGTTGCCGATCGTCTTCCCGGTGCCGTACTGGTCGAACGTCGAGCCCTCGAACATCTTGGTGGCCTTGGCCGAGCGCACCAGCGCGCGTCCGGTCACCGAGAGCTTCGGGTGCAGCAGGTACTCGCCCTCGAACCCGCCGTGCATGTAGCTGCCCACCTTGGTGTCGGTCACCTTGAGCGCGATCGAGCCGAAGAACAGGAACTTGTCCGCGGCGTAGGCGTTCAGCATCGGGCCGCCGCCGGCGAACACGTTCATGCGCAGCTTGCCCGACTCCTTGACCAGGTAGACCACGTTCACGACCAGCGGGGTCGCGGTCAGCTCGTACGTGGACTTCGCCGGGCCGGAGACCGAGTCCTCGTTCACGGCGCGGAAGCGCTGCAGCTCGAGGTCGAGCGACCAGCGCGGGGCGAGCGGGAAGCGCACGCCGACGCCGAAGAACGGCTTGTTGTCGAACTCCTTCTCGCCGCCGCCCGAGGCGACGTACTCGCCGATGTCCTCGTTCTTGCCCGAGCCGATGCCGTAGAAGCCGGCGAGGCTGGCCGGGATGCGGCGGCCCGCCTCCTCCTGCTCCTCGAGGTACATGCGCAGCGCCTCGCGGAACACGACCACCTCGTCCGGCGGCGTGGTCACCTCGTCGAGGCGGAACTGCGGGTCCTGGCGGAGGATGCCGAGGAAGGTCTTGCGGGCCGCCGGCACGTCGCCGACCTTGGCCTGGCAGCGCGCGAGCAGCGTGCGCGCGGCGAGCGCGTCGCTGCCGGTCACGGCGCCGCCGGCGAGCGCGCTCTCGAGCGTGGCGAGGGCCTCGGGGAACCTGCCCGCGTCGTACTGCGACTGCGCCTGGGCCACCGGGCCCGACTGCGCGAACGCGACGGACGGCGCGACCGCCGCCACCGCCGCGAGAAGGACGAGTCCGGCGAGCGCGAGCGCCCGCAGCGTCCCCGATCCGAGAAGCGTCCTGCGATTCATGCGATGCCTCCATGCGCGGCCGGACGACGCGCGTCCGGCCCGCGGATCAGTAGCCGATGTAGGCGCGGAGCCCGAGGGTCGCGGAGAAGCCCGAGAAGTCGATCTTGCGGTTCTTGAGCGAGGCCACGCCCCAGGCGAGGAAGTCGAACTCGTCCATCACCTTCTCGGCCTTGGCGGAGCGGCCCATCACCCGGCCGGCGATCGCGACGCGCGGGTGCAGCAGCAGTTCGGCCTCGGCGCCGCCGTGGAAGTACGAGCCGTTCTTCTGGCCCGAGACGTTGAGCGCCGTGCCGCCGAAGTCGTCGAACTCGATCTTCGAGATTGCCGACGAGAGGAGGCCGCCGCCGGCGAACAGGTTCGCGCGCACCCAGCGCTGGGTGTACAGCGTGTAGAAGAGGCTCACCGAGACCGGGTAGGCCGTGATCTCGAAGCGCGTTTCGTTCGGCGCGGTGCCCGCGACGTTGGTGGCGCGCAGGCGCTGCATCTCGAGTTCGAGCGAGAGGTTCCGCGTGACTGGGAAGCGCACCGCTCCGCCGATCTGCGGCTTGACGTCGTACTTCTCCTCGCCGCCGCCGGGCGTCGCGAGCTCGGCCATGTCCTCGTTGTCGCCGGGGCCCGTGCCGAAGTTGAACGACAGGCTCGCCGGGATGCGCTTGCCGGCCTCGATCTGCTCGGCCGTCAGCTCGCGCTGGGCGAGCTCGAACACCTCGCGCTCGTCGGGACCCACCGACGCGTCGGGGCGCCAGCCCGGCTGCTGGCGCAGCACGAACTTGAACGCCTGCTTGGCCTCGAGGCGGTTGCCGGCCTTGACGAGGCAGCGCGCCATCAGCGCCCGCGCCGCGATGGCCTCCGAGCCGGAGACTTCGCCGGTGGAGAGCGCCGTGCGGATGCGCGCCACCGCGTCCGTGAACTTCGCGCCGTCGTAGAGCGACTGCGCCTCCTCGAGGGCGGGCGACGCGGCCCACGCCGTCGACGTGCCCGCGACCGGCGCGGCGGCGAGCGCCAGCGTCAGTGCGGCGAGCACGAGCTTCCATACCAGGGATCGCATCGGAGCCTCCTTGCCTGGAGCGGGTTCCGCCGCGCGAGAGACGCACGGCGGGGAGAGGGAACCTACTTCTTCGGCTTCACCTTGAACGACACCTTGGCTTCCTGGCCGGCCTTCACGGTGACGGTCTTGGCGCCGCCGTCCACCGTGTAGCCCTCGCGCACCAGCGAGATCTCGTGCTTGCCCGGCAGCACGCCGGTGATGACCCACGGCGTGGGGTGCCCGATCCTGTCGCCATTCAGGTAGATCTCCGCCCAGCCGCCCTCGGACGTCACGTTGATGCTGCCGGAGGCGGCGGAGAGGAAGTCGTACTCCAGTTCCTTCGTCTCGCCCCCGGCCAGCTCGACCGGCCACTCGTGCTTGCCGAGCGTCGGGTGCTCGACGCGGATCGTGTGCTTGCCGGCGGGCAGCTTGCCGCGCCAGGTCTTGGCGTTCTGCGTCTTCGCCGCGCCGTCCACGAAGAAGTTCGCGAACGGGGCGGCGGTCACGATCACGGTCGCGTCCCCTCCCGCGGCGGCCGTCGCGGGCGTGGCCGTGGCCGTGGCCGCCGCGGCCTTCGCGGCCGCCTTCGCCGCGGCGATCGAGTCCCGCACCGCCTTCGCGCGCGCGGCCGCCGTCTTCACCGACTCGGCCTGCGCGGGCGTGAGCGCCGGGGGCATGACCGTCGCGGTCGCCGTCGGCGCCACCAGGGGCGGCGCCTCGACGGGCGGCGCCTCGGTGGTCGTGGCGACCGGCTCGTCCACGGGCGGCGTCTCGGACGTCCCGGTGTCCGACGGGCGGGTCAGCATGAAGATCGCGGCCGCGGCGACGGCGATGACGCCGACGGCGATCCCCGCGATCGCGGGCACGGGCAGCCCGCCCTTCTTCTTCTGCCCGTCCGCGGGCTTCGCGGGCGCGGCGGCCTTCGCGGGCGCCGGCGCGGGCTTCGCGGCCGGCTTCGCCTCGGACTTCGGCGGCGCGGCGGCGGCGGGCTTCGCGGGCGCCGGCGCGGGCTTCGCGACCTTGGGCGCGGCGGCCTGCGCGGCGGCCTCCTCGGCCGACATCACCACCGTGCTGCCCGGGTCGGCGGGCGCGGCGGCGGGCGCGGGCGCGGGCGGCTGGCTCGCCACCAGCTTCTCGCGGTCGCGCTCGAGCTTCTTGAGGTGGTCCTTCGCGACCGCGTTGGACGGGTCCAGGTGCAGCACCCGGCGGAACTCGAGCAGGGCGTCGTCGATCTTGCCGAGGCCCATGTTCTCGAAGTACATGCCCTGGTCGAGGTGGCGCGACATGCGCTTCTGGCGCCACTTCTGCCCCACCACGTCGGGCGCGCTCGAGTACTCCTTGAGCAGGTCCTTGCCGCGCAGCAGGCCGAGCTGCTCGATGACGCCCTCGAGGTCCTCGCGGGCCTGCGCGATCGTCGAGTAGCGCTTGCTCACGTCCTTCTCGAGCATCTTGCGCACGATCGACGCCACTTCCTCGGGCACGAGCGGGTTGAACTCCGACAGCTCCTGCGGCTCGGACGTGAGGATCGCGCGCAGCACGGTCGAGTAGGAGTCGCCCGAGAACGGCCGCTGGCCGCCGAGCAGCTCGTACGCGACCACGCCGGCCGAGAAGATGTCCGAGCGTTCGTCCACGACCTCGCCCGTCGCCTGCTCGGGCGACATGTACGCGGGCGTGCCCAGCACCGAGCCGACCATGGTCATCTGCGTGCTGGTCTCGCTGCCGCTGCGCGCGAGGCCGAAGTCCATGATCTTGATGGTGCCGTCCGGCGTCAGCATGATGTTCGCCGGCTTGATGTCTCGGTGGATGATGCGGTGGCCGTGCGCGTGCTCGAGCCCGCGGCAGACGTCGCGCATCATGAGCAGCGCCATCTCGATCGGCGGGGTGCCGTGGGCCTCGAGCCACTTCTTGAGGTCCATGCCCTCGACGAACTCCATGCAGATGTAGGCGACGTCGTCCTGCCGCCCGCAGTCGATGACCTGGATGATGTTCTCGTGGCGCATCATGGCGGCGGCGCGCGCCTCGCGTTCGAAGCGCTGCACGAGCTTCTCGTCCTCGGCGAGGTGCGGGTAGAGGATCTTGAGCACGACCGGGCGCTGCAGCGACTTCTGCACGGCCAGGTACACCGAGGCCATGCCGCCGCTGCCGATCTTCTCCTTCAGCTCGAACGGGCCGAAGTCCTTGTTCATCGCCATGTCGTCGGGATTCCTCTCGTCGGGACGGGGGCGGGACGCCGGGGGCGTCCCCTCATCGCCTCAGCATGCTTCGGCGGGCCGCCTTCGCGCAACGGGTGATTGCGCCCGGCCGCCGGGTGTCATCGCCCTTCGTACGCCAGCTCGACGTCGTGGCCGATCCGGATGACGTCGTCTTCCTCGAGCTCGTGCCGGGTGACGCGCGCGCCGTTGACGAACGTGCCGAACTCCGAGTTCGTGTCCACGAGCACGATCGAGCGGCCCTCGCGCTGCAGCAGGCAGTGGTTGCGCGACACGCCCTCGCGCACGAACACGATGTCGTTCTCGCGGTTCGAGCCGATGCGCAGCGGCAGGTCGAAGACCTCGTACCACTGCCCGTCCTCCTCGCCGCCCTGCACCACGAGCAGGCAGACCTGCCTGCGGCGCCGGCCGAGGAGCACGACGGCCGCCACGATCGCGGCCGCGACCACGACCACCCAGATCGCGGCCGTCGCCCACCAGGCGGGCTCGTACACGTCGATGGGGCGGTACGTGCGCGTGCCCGAAGGGCCCGCGCCGCCGTCGCCGGCCCGCGCCTCGAGCTGGTGCGTCGTCTCGTCGCGGCTCCAGCGCGCGTCCTTGAACGTCACGCGGTAGCGGTCGAGCAGGGCGCGGACGCCCGCCGCCAGCGAGGGCGGCGCGGGGGTGCCCGGCTGCGCGTGCCAGAGCTGCCCGCCGGTCAGCGCCGCGAGCCGTTCCATCTGCTGCACGCCGTCCGCGTCGCCGCCCGGCACCACGACCACGCCGAGCGAGGTCGCGCCGCCGCGCAGCGCGGCCGCGAGCACGTCGCTCGTGCGCGCGCGGCTGCCGCGGTCCCCGCCGCGCGTCACCACCAGCACGGCGCCCGAGGACATCCGCCGGGCCCCGGCGGCGCGCTCGGCCGCGGCCTTGAGCGCGTCGTAGAGCTTCGGGCCGCCCGCGGCCGCGACCGACGCCAGCCGGTCGCCCGCCTGCGACATCTCGCGCGCGCTCCACTCCTTGACGACCGGCCTGTCGCCCGCCAGTACGACGGCGACGCGGTCCTCCGGCGCCAGCTCGCGGGCGACCGCGCGCAGCACGTCGTCCACGACCGCGGCGCCGTCGCCCCGCAGCAGCGGCGCGTCCACGACCGCGACCAGCGTGCGCGGGCCGGCGGCGCCCGAGTACTCGACGCGCATCTCGCCGACGCCGTGCTCGTCGAGCGTCACCTGCAGGTCGCGCTCGAGGCCGTCCACCGGGGCCCCGTTCTCGTCCTGCGCGCGCACGACCAGTTCGTGCACGCCGCCGCCGGTCACGCGGACGCGGTCGATCGAGACGCGCGCCGGGGGATTCGCGGCGCGGGCCGCGGGGCCGAGCAGCGCCACCAGAGCGAGGGCCGCGAGCGGAAGGCGGAGGGCGCGCACGGCGTCAGAACCCGAACCGGCTGGGGTTTTCGGCGATGATGCGGACCGCGAACACCTTCGGCACGTACATCCGGGTCTCCTCCGGCAGCATCCGGCGCTCGACGAGGTGCCAGTACTTCCGCGTCGAGCCGAGCATGGGGTCGTCGATCTTCTGCTTGTAGGACTTGAGCGCGTTGTGCCCGCGGTTGTACGAGGCGAGCACGAGCATGAAGTACTCGGGGCCCTGGTCGCGCAGCATCTCGGCGATGTAGCGTGCCGCCGCGCGCGTGGACTTGTCCACCCGCGTGCGCTCGTCGCGGGCCGGCACGTTCGGGTCCACCTGCAGCCCGCGCTCCTTCGCGGTCGGCGCCATGAGCTGCCACAGGCCCACCGCGCCCGCGCGGCTCACCTGCATCGAGTCGAGCTTGCTCTCGACCCAGGCGACGTAGGCGACGGCCTCGGGCAGGTGCTCCTGGGCGAGGATCGCGCGGATGCGCGGCTGCAGCGTGCGCGAGCGGCGCAGCATCAGCCGCATGTCGCCGGGGCTCCGCATGAACGCCTGTACGAAGCCCCAGACCTGCGCCACGAACTCGGGCGGCAGGTTCGGGTCCTGCCCCAGCTCGGCGCAGTAGCGGCGCAGCTCGTGCTCGACGTAGCGCGGGTTGTCGAGCGCCGCGAGCGAGGCCTGCTCGCTGGCGAGCGCGGCGCCGCCCGTGAGCGAGGCGAAGTCGAAGTCGCGCACCTCGGCGGGCAGCGCGGGCAGCACCTCGGCGAACAGCTCGTCGGGGCGCTCGAGCGAGGCCTTCGCGGGCGCGAGCCCGGCGAGCTTCACGAGGTCGGCGGCGTGGCGCAGGTGGCCGCGCGCGACGTCGGCCGAGCCGCTTCCGGCTTCGCGCACGGCCTGGGCGAGGCTCGCGGCGGCCTCGCGGCGGAACGACTCCTCGACGCGCCCGGCCTGCTCGCGCTCGGTGATGACGCGCACGCCCCAGACGGCGCCGAGCACGACCGCGACCACCACGGCCGCGACCCACCACGATCCGGCGAGCGCGCCCGCGTCGAAGCCGACGCGGCGCTCGAGCACGTACTCGACGTCGCCGAAGCGCACCCGGTCGCCCTCCTTCACGGGGGCGCACAGCACGCGCTCGTCGTTGACGAAGGTGCCGTTCGAGCTCTTGAGGTCGGTGAGCAGCCAGCCGCCCTCGCGCGCGTCGGCGCGCGCGTGCACGCGCGAGATGCTGCCGTGCTCGATCACCGCGCCGACGCCCGGCTCGCGGCCGAACGTCGTGATGGGCCGGCGCAGCGGCAGGCTCTCGCCGCCCTCGCCCGCCGGGACGAGCCGCCACCTCTCGGCGCGCAGGAAGCCGGCCCCGCCCGTCCGCTTCGCCGCGGCGGGTTCGGAGCCGGCGCCGGCCTCGTCCTCCGCGGCGGCGGGCTCCGCGGCGCGCGCGGGCTTGCCGCCGAGGCGCAGCACCTCGACCACGGCGTCGTCGGCGAGCGCGATCTCGTCGCCCTCGGCGAGCGCGCGGTCCTCGACCTTCTCGCCGTTCACGCGCGTGCCGTTGCGGCTGCCGAGGTCGCGCACGCGCCAGGCGCCGCGCTCGCGGTAGAGCTCGGCGTGCTCGCGCGAGACGCCCGTGGACTCGAGGCGCACCTCGCACTCGGGCAGCCGCCCGAAGCGCACCGAATCGGCGTCCAGCTCGACGTCCCGCGCGCGGTCCCCCTCGCGGATGCGGAGCCGGATCATCCCGCCCCGCTTCCGGCGCCGTGCTCGACGCGGAACGTCGTGTGGCCGGCGCGGATCTCGTCGTCGTGCGCGAGCGCGCGGCGGGTGACCTTCTCGCCGTTCAGGCGCGTGCCGTTCGTGGAGCCGAGGTCGTGCAGCGCCCAGCCCTCGCCGTCGGGAACGACCGCGAAGTGATCGCGCGAGAGGTGCGTGTCGGGAAGCTCGAAGGGCTCCTGCCCGCCCGCGCGGTTGGGCTGCCGTCCCACGCGCACCCCCTTGCCCTGCAGTTCGATGCGCTTGCCGGGCAGGATCCCCTCGACCACCACGAGCGACCAGGTCGCCACGGCCGGCGGCGGCGGCGCGACCGCCTGCGCGACGGCGGCGGGCTCGAGGATCACGGTGGGCAGGCTGAAGTCCCGCGGCTCGGGCTGCATGACCGGGGGCTGGCCGGTGCACCTGGGGCACGTGCGCCACAGCATTTCCATGCTGTGGCCTTCCGGGCAGTGCTTGATCACTCGGGGGCTGGTTCGCTTGGCCATGGTGCGCGGCAAGCTAGCACCGCCGGCGCGCCCGGCCAACCCTCCGCCGCCACCCCTTCGCCTGACAGAAACTTTGCATGGGACTTGGCCTGCCCGTGAAACTTTTGAACCGAGTCCAACGTTAGAGTCGGCACATGATTGACCCGAGTACCGGACCCGTAACTCACGAGGAGCAGCAGCCATGACCCTCCCCGAGCTGTCCCGGCGGGAGCGCAAGAAGGAAGAGACCCGGCGCCGGATCTTCGAGGCCGCGATCGCGCTGTTCCGCGAGAAGGGCTTCGAGCAGACGACGGTGGACGAGATCACCGAGCGGGCCGACGTCGGCCGCGGCACGTTCTTCAACTACTTCCCCAAGAAGGACGCCGTGCTCGCCTACCTCTCGGAGGAGCGCCTCGCGGTGGCCGAGGAAAACGCGGGCGCGCTGCTCGCCGAGCCGCGGCCGGTGCGCGAGAAGATCCTCGACCTCTACCTGCTCGCGTCCGACGCCTGGGCCGAGGACCGCGAGCTGTCGCAGTACGTCTTCGGCGAGTGGCTGCGGCGCGTGTTCGCTCCGACGGCCGACGTCGAGCTCGGCTGGCGCAACCTGATGTTCGCGCTGCTCGCGCAGGGCCGCGCGAGCGGCGAGCTGCGCGGCGACGTGGACGACGCGCGCGCGGACGCGATCTTCACCGGCATCTACATGACCACGCTCTTCCACTGGCTGTTCTGCCCCGAGGAGTGCCGCCGCGAGGACTTCGACCTGCGCCGCGAGCTGCGCGAACGCCTCGCGGTGGTCTTCGACGGCCTCGCGCCGCGCGCGAAGGAGGCCCGCCCGTGAGGCCGCCCGTGCTGCTGCTCGCCGCGCTGCTCGCCGCCGCGGCGCCCGCCCTGCCGGCCGCCGCGAAGGACCGCGTCCCGGCGCCCGCCCCCGCCGACACGCTGCGCCTGACCATGGACGAGGCGGTCGCGCGCGCGCTCGCGACCAGCCCCGCGGCCCGCGCCGCGCTGGCCGGAGTGCGGGTGGCCGACGGCCAGGTGAAGGAGGCCACCGCCGAGGCGCTGCCGCAGGTGACCGGCGGCGTCACCTACAACCGCAAGTTCGATTCGATCTTCCGCGCCGCGGCCGGCGACACCTCGCTCGGCGGGCTCGCGGACCTCTTCAGCAAGAGCTCGTTCGCCGCCATCCACGGCTGGACCGCCGACCTGACCGCGACGCAGACGCTGTGGAGCGGGCGCGTCGGCGCCGGCATCGCCGCGGCGCGCGCGGTGCGCAAGTACGCGCTCGCGGCGCGGGACGAGGCGCTCGCCGACGTCGCGCTCGGCGCGCGGGCCGCCTACCTCGAGACGCTCTACGCGTCGGCCGTGCAGGCCATCGCCGAGGAGGGCCTCGCGCAGGCGCGCGCCCACCTCGCGCAGGTGACGCTCTTCCACCGCCAGGGCGCGCGCTCGGAGTACGACCTGCTGCAGGCGCAGGTGGACGCCGCGAACCAGGAGCCCGCGGTGGTCGCCGCGCGCAACGGCACGGCGCAGGCGCTGCTCCGGCTGCGCCAGCTGCTCGACCTGCCGGCGGCGCAGCTGCTCGCGCTGACGTCCGCGCTGGCGTTCGAGGCCGGGCGGGTGCCGGTGCTCGCGGACGAGCCGGGCGACGGCTCGGCGCGCGCGGCGCTGCGCGGCGCGGACGCCACCGTCAGCGCCCGCCGGCAGGCGGTCAGCGCCGAGAAGTGGGCGCGCTGGCCGCGCCTGGCCGCGAGCGCGACGGTCGCGCACCAGGCCTTCCCCGAGGAGGCGTGGCCGGTGAGGCGCAACGAGTTCGTGCGCGCCATCGACGGCTCGATCCGGCTCGAGTGGCCGCTCTTCCAGGGCGGGCGCACGTTCGGCTCGGTCCAGCGCGCGACCGCCGAGCTGCGCCAGGCCGAGGCCGAGCGCGACCGCACCTACGACGGCGTGGCGTTCGAGGCGCAGCAGGCGCGGCAGGAGGTCGACCGCGCGCTCGCCACGCTGGCCGCGCGGCGCGGCACGGTGCAGCTCGCCGCGCGCGCGCACCACCTCGCGACCGTGCGCTGGCGCAACGGCCTCTCGACGCAGCTCGAGGTGTCGGACGCGCGGCTGCAGCTGCAGACCGCCGAGGTCAACGAAGTCGCCGCCCTCAAGGACTACCGGCTCGCCCTGCTGCGCCTCGAGCGCGCGACCGGCGCGCCGCTCTCGATCACCCACAAGTCGCTCGACGACCTGACGACCCTTCTCCCCGCCGACGGAGGCCGCTGACCATGCACGCGACCCGATTCCTCCTCACGGCCGCCGCGCTCGCGGCGGCGATCGCCCTCGCCGGCTGCGGCGGCAACTCCGCCGACGCCGGCCACGGGGCCGCGAAGTCCGACAGCTCCGGCGCCGCCGGCGGCGAGGCGCTGCTCGCGCCCTCCGACATCGCGATCGCTCGCCGCTCCGACCTCGCCGCGGGCGTGCCGGTCTCGGGCACCCTCGCGCCCGGGCTCGAGGCGCGCGTCACCTCGCCGTTCGACGACGTGCTCGAGTCCGTCGTCGCGAACGAGGGCCAGCGCGTGGCGAAGGGCGAGGTGCTCGCCCGCTTCCGCATGACGGCCTACGAGGCCGACGTGGCCAGCGCCCGCGCGGCCCTGAAGAGCGCGCAGGCCGACCACGAGCGCATGAAGAACCTCTTCGCCGAGGGCGCCGTCAGCCAGCGCGACGTCGAGAGCGCCGAGGCGGCGTGGCGCGCGGCCCAGGCCGGCGAGGCGGTCGCGGCCCGGCGCGCCGCCGACGCGATCGTGCGCGCGCCGTTCGCGGGCACGATCGCCACGCGCTCGGCGCAGACCGGCGACCGCGTGGGCGGCGGCGAGCCGCTGTTCGTCGTCGCCGACACCCGCGAACTGGAGTTCGAGGCCACCGTCCCGAGCGAGCACGTCGCGCACGTCCGGCCGGGCGCCGCGGTGCGCCTGGCCGTGACCGGCGCCGAGGGCGAGATCGACGGCCGCGTGGCGCGCGTCAACGCCACCGCCGACCCGGCGACGCGGCAGGTCAAGGTCTACGTGCGCGTCCCGAACGCCGGCGGACGGCTGGTCGGCGGTCTGTTCGCGTCGGGGCAGGTGCTGACGCGGCAGGCGCGCGCGGCGCTGGCGGTGCCGACCGCGGCGGTGCGCGGCGACGGCGGCGCGGCGTGGGTGTACGTGCTCGCGCAGGGCCGGCTCGCGCGCCGCGAGGTGCGCACCGGCGTGCGCGACGACGCGCACGACCTGGTCGAGGTGCTCGCGGGCCTGTCGGCCGGCGACACGGTCGTGACCGGCGCGCTCGCCGGGCTCGCCGAAGGCCAGACGGTGCGCGTCACGGGATCGGAGAAGTAGCCATGTTCCTCTCCGACCTCTCCATCAAGCGGCCCGTGCTGGCCACGATGATGATCGTGGCGCTCGTCACGCTCGGCATCTTCTCGTTCCGCCGGCTGTCGGTGGACCTGTGGCCCAAGGTCGAGTTCCCGTTCGTCTCGATCACGACCGAGTACCCCGGCGCCTCGCCCGAGGCCGTCGAGCGCGAGGTCACGAAGAAGATCGAGGAGGCCGTCAACTCGGTCGAGGGCGTGAAGCGCATCTTCTCGTACTCGAACGAGGGCTTCAGCCAGGTCTTCATCGAGTTCGAGCTGAAGACCAAGATCATGGACGACGTCGCGGACGTGCGCGCCAAGATGGACGCGATCCGCAGCGAGCTGCCCCGCGACATCGAGACGCCGGTCATCGGGCGGTTCGACCCGGCCGCGCAGCCGATCATGGTGTTCTCGGTGAAGGGCCCCGGCTGGACGCTGCGCGACCTGACCCGCCTCGCCGAGGAGGACATCAGCCGCCGCATCCAGAACGTGCAGGGCGTGGGCAGCGTGCAGGTGGCCGGCGGCGTGCGCCGCGAGGTGCACGTGCTGCTGTCGCCCGACCGCATGAACGCGCTCGGCCTGTCGCCCGACATGGTCGTCGCGGCGCTGCAGCGCGAGAACGCCGACGTCCCGGCGGGGCGCGTGCAGCGCGGCGCGCGCGAGGACCTCGTGCGCATCAAGGGGCGGCTGCGGACCCCGAAGGACTTCGAGAACGTCGCGGTCGCCGTGCGCGGCGGCGCCACCGTGCGGCTGTCGCAGATCGCCCGCATCGAGGACGCGCAGGAGGAGGAGCGCGACGCCGCGTTCGTGAACGGCGAGCGCGCGGTGGCCGTCGAGATCCGCAAGGTCGCGGGCGGCAACACGGTGGACATCGCCGACGAGGTCAACGAGGCGGTCGCCGAGCTCAACCGCAAGCTGCCGCGCGGCGCGAGCCTGCAGATGATCCAGGACAACTCGGTCTGGATCCGGCACTCGGTCGAGGACGTGCAGAAGACGCTGGTCGAGGGCGCGATCCTCACCGTGCTCATCGTCTTCCTGTTCCTGAACTCGTGGCGCTCGACCGTGATCACCGGCCTCACGCTGCCGGTGTCGGTGATCTCGTCGTTCTTCACGCTGTACGCGTTCGGCTTCACGCTCAACATGATGACGCTCATGGCGCTCTCGCTCATGATCGGCATCCTGATCGACGACGCGATCGTCGTGCGCGAGAACATCGTGCGTCACGTCGAGCACGGCGAGGAGCACATGGAGGCGGCGCGCAAGGGCACGGCCGAGATCGGCTTCGCCGTGCTCGCGACCTCGCTCTCGATCGTGGCGGTGTTCGTGCCCGTGGCGTTCATGGGCGGCATCGTCGGCCGGTTCTTCTTCCAGTTCGGCATCGTCGTCGCCTTCGCCGTGCTGGTGTCGCTGTTCGTCTCGTTCACGCTCGACCCGATGCTGTCCTCCCGCTGGTACGACCCGATGGCCGAGGGCGGCTCGCACGAGGGCCCGGTCGGGCGGGTGCTCAAGCGCTTCAACGACTGGTTCGAGACGCTCGGCGTGCGGTACCGCGCGCTGATCGCCTGGTCGCTGCGCCACCGCCTGCTCACCTCCGGCATCGCGACGCTGTCGTTCGTCATCGCGATCGCCATGCCCATGCTGGGCGCGGTCGGCGGCGAGTTCATGCCGCGCTCGGACGAGGGCCAGACCAGCGTCGCGTTCGAGACGCCGGTGGGCTCGTCCATCGCCTACACCCGGGCCAAGGGGCTCGAGATCGCGAGCTGGCTCGGAACGCGGCCCGAGGTGGCCTACACCTACGTCACCGTGGGCGGGCCGGCGCAGAACAACGAGGTCAACCGCGGGAGCATCTTCATCAAGCTGAAGCCGCGGCACGAGCGGAAGCTCAACCAGCAGGAGTTCGAGACCGACATCCGCAGGACGATCGGCCGCTTCACCGACTCGCGGGCGCGCGTGCTGCAGGGCGGCCCGGTCGGCGGCGCGCAGGCCCCGATCGTGATCAACCTGAACGGCCCGGACCTCGCCGAGCTGCAGCGCATCTCGGACCGCGCCGTGGAGGCGATCCGCGACGTGCCGGGCCTCGTCGAGCTGCACTCGTCGCTCGAGGGCCGCAAGCCGGAGTGGATCGTGGACGTGGACCGCGACCTCGCCTCGCAGGTCGGCCTGTCCATCGGCCAGATCGGCGCCTCGCTGCGCCCGGTGCTCTCGGGCCAGAAGGCCGGCGACTGGGAGGACGAGACCGGACTGGCGCACGACGTGATCGTGCGCATGTCGCCGGAGGCGCGCGAGTCGAGCCAGGACCTGCTGCGCGTGCCGCTGGCGACCAGCCAGGTGGACCGCGCGACCGGTGCGCCGGTGATGGTGCCGCTCGGCCAGGTGGCGACGGTCCGGCGCGGCGGCGCCCCGGCGCAGATCGACCGCCAGAAGCTCGAGCGCGTCGCGACGATCGAGGGCAACTTCCAGGGGCGGCCGCTGACCGACGTCACCGGCGACATCCAGAAGCGGCTCGGCGCCCTCGAGCTGCCGCCCGGCTACCGCTTCGACTTCGGCGGCGAGCAGGCGGACTTCGAGGAGACCGTCGGCTACATGCTCGAGTCGCTGACGCTCGCGGTGGTGTTCCTCTACATCATCCTCGCCAGCCAGTTCGGCTCGCTGATCCAGCCGCTGGCGATCATGCTCTCGATGCCGCTCTCGCTGGTCGGCGTGATGCTGGCGCTGGCGCTGACGCGCGGCTCGCTCAACATGATGAGCATGATCGGCATCATCATGCTCATGGGCCTGGTGGTGAAGAACGCCATCCTGCTCGTGGACTTCGTCAACAAGGCGCGCGAGCGGGGCCAGGACCGCCACTCGGCGCTGGTGGACGCCGGCCAGCTCCGGCTGCGGCCGATCGTCATGACCACGCTGGCCATGATCTTCGGCATGCTGCCGACGGCGCTGGCGCTCGGCGAGGGCGGCGAGTTCCGCGCGCCCATGGCCCGCGCCGTGATCGGCGGGCTCATCACCTCGACGATGCTGACGCTGATCGTCGTGCCCGTCGTCTACACCTACCTCGACGACTTCGGCGCCCGGTGCTCGGTGTGGGCGAAGAAGTTGTTCGGCGAGCCGGAGAACGCCCCTCACCGCGCGCGCACCGAAGTGCCCGCGGCCGCATCCGACGGGGCGCCCGTCTTCGGCGCGCCGGCCTCGGGCGGCACGGGCGCGCACGCCGAGTGACCGGCTCTCGCGACATCCCGGGCGGGAGGCGCTAACCTCCCGCCCGTCTTCCGCCCGCCGCGCCGCGGCGGGCCCTCCCCGCAGCATGCCCCCGGCCCGCGGCCGGGCACGAAAGGAACCTCCATGCAGAGCACCGCGACCGCCGTCTGGACCGGCGGACTCAAGGACGGCAAGGGCCAGCTCGGCGCCGGCACCGGCTCGTTCGCCGGGCTGCCCTACGACTTCGGCAAGCGTTTCGAGGGCGCGTCCACGCCCGGCACGACCCCCGAGGAGCTGATCGCCGCGGCGCACGCCGGCTGCTACGCGATGGCGCTCTCGGGCGCGATCGGAGGCGCGGGATTCTCGCCCGAGAAGATCAGCGTCAAGTCGGTGGTGACGCTCGACCGCGTGGACAACAAGCCGACGGTCACCAGGTCGGCGCTCACGGTCGCCGCGAAGGTGCCGGGCATGGACGCCGCGAAGTTCGCGGAGGTCGCCGAGGCCACCAAGCTCGGCTGCCCGATCTCGCGCCTGCTCAACGCCGAGCTGACGCTCGAAGCGAAGCTCGAGGCGTAGCGCGGCGCGCCCGGCGCCACGAAGCACGACGCGGCCCGGCGGGGCGAACCGCCGGGCCGCGTTCCGTTCGAGCCCGCGCCTAAGTACGTTTCAGCGATTCGGCATCAGCGGCGCGACGGCGGTGCGTCCGACGAGGGCGAAGCCACGGAGGGCGAGAGCCCGAGTGGATGCAGCGCAGCGAGGCAGGAGGCCGAGCAAGCGGGCCGCGGTCGAGCCGCTGATTCCGAATCGCTGAAAGTCATCTAGAACCGCACCTCGACCGGCTTCGAGGAATTCGCGACCTTGACCTGGCGCGAGGAGATCACGCCCCCGCCCTGCTTGTCGCGCAACTCGACGAGCCGGGTGCCGGTCTTCACCTCGCGGATGACGAGCGGCGTGTAGCCCCGGAATTTTCCGTCGAGGAACACCTGGTAGCCGCCGTTCGACGACGACACCGACAGGATGCCGCTGCCGGCGCGGAAGTCGAAGCGCACGTGCTCGGTCTTCTGGTTGCGCTTGAGCCGCTTCGTGACCACGGCGTCCACGTAGTCCGGATGCACGAACTTGAACGTGTGGTTGCCCGGGCCCATGGACAGATCGGCGCGCTGCACCATCGTCGGGTAGGCGACGCCGTTCACGAACAGCTGCGCGGCCGGGTCGCACTCGACCGTCACCTGCGTGCCGCCGGCGACCTGCCAGGGCCTGTCGCCGCCCGCCGCCGCGGGCGGCGCGATGGTCTCCGGTGCGGCGCCGGGCGTCTCGGCCGCGACCGGTTCGGCGGCGCCGGGCCGCAGCGTGACGCGCACGCGCGCGTTGGCGCCCGCGTTCACCTTCGCCGCCGCCACCCGGCTCCACTTCTCGTGGCCCGCGGCGGTGACGTCCACGGAGTGCGTGCCGGGGCCGACCGGCATGTACCAGGTGAGCGAGTCGAGCCGCGACGCCGTGAGGCCGTCCACGAGCACCTCGTCGGCCGCCGGCTTCGTGACCACGAACAGCGTGCAGGCGCTCGCCGTGAGCGAGGCCAGTTCGAGCCGCAGCGCCGCGGGCGCGCCCGGCGACAGTTCGAGCACGGTGTCGCGCGTCTGGTAGCCGCTCAGCGACACGCGCACGCGCGTCGGGCCGGCCTTGAGGTTCTCGAAGTAGGTCGGGCTGAGGCTCGTCTGCCCCGTCGAGGGCAGCAGGACCTGCGCGCCCGGGGGCACGGTCTCGATGTCGAGCCGCACCGTGGAGTCCGGGACGCCGAAGTCGTCGCCGAGGCCCTGGAGCGGCCGCGGCGCCCACGGGCGCCACACGAACAGCGTGAGCGCCGCGGCGACCACCGCGACCGCGGCGATCGCGGCGATGAGCAGGCCGCGCGGCGGCGCCTTCGGGGCGGGCGCGGGCGCGCGCTCCGCGGGCGCGAACCCGGGCCACGGAGGCGGCGCGGGCTTCGCGGC
>CAZUEM010000014.1:0-43556 GCA_964619155.1 uncultured bacterium | reverse complement strand
CCGCTACACGACGATCCAGAACTGGTCGAACAACGTCTACAACCTCGTCACCAAGCGCGCGGTCGCGTACGAGAACGCGACCATGGAGTGGGTGGACGGCAACCTGGGCTCGAAGCTGACCATGAAGTACCCGGCCGTCTACATGATGGAGCCGGGCGCGCACGCCGAGGTGTTGTCGATCGCGTTCGCGGGCAGGGGCCAGCACCAGGACGCCGGCGCCAAGGCCGTGCACTGCGCGCCGAACACCTCGAGCAAGATCATCTCCAAGTCCATCAGCAAGGACGGCGGGCGGGCCGGCTACCGCGGCCTCGTGAAGGTCGTGAAGGGCGCGACGAACTGCCGCTCGACCGTGAACTGCGACGCGCTGATCCTCGACGAGGCCTCGCGGTCGGACACCTACCCGTACATGGAGATCGAGGAGGACAAGGTCACGATCGGCCACGAGGCCACCGTGTCGAAGATCGGCGACGAGCAGATCTTCTACCTGACCAGCCGCGGCATTCCCGAGGAGGAAGCCGCCGCGATGATCGTGGCCGGGTTCATCGAGCCGATCGTGAAGGAGCTGCCCATGGAGTACGCGGTCGAGATGAACCGCCTGATCCAGCTGCAGATGGAGGGCTCGGTCGGATGACGCCTCCCACCACGCAGGTCCAGACCGCGTTCGAAGCCGCCTGGGCGGAGCGCGCCGCCGCGCGCGCCCGCGACGCCCGCGAGGGCGCGTGGGCGTCGGAGCGCCGCCGCGCCGCCGCCGGAACGCTGTCCGCGCTGAAGCGTCCGCGCCGCGACGAGGAGCTGTGGCGTCGCACCGACTTCGGCTCGCTTGAGCAGGTGCTCCACACGCTCGACCCGTTCACGGCGGGCCCCGCGGCCCGCAACGTGGACGACCTGCCCGCGCCGGTGCTCGAGCGCATCGCGTCCGAGGCGGGCAGCGTCGCGCTGGTCGTCCAGCGCGACGGCGGCACGGTGCTCGAGCAGACGCACCCCGAACTGGCGAAGCAGGGCGTCACGGTGTGCTCCTTCGACCGCGCGACGCGCGAGCACGAGGGGCTGATCCGCGAGCGCTACGGCTCGCTGCTGCACGACGACTACGACTGGTACGCGGCGCTCAACGCGGCGATCCACTCGGGCGGCGCGTTCGTGCACGTGCCGAAGGGCGTGAAGGCGGCGCTGCCGGTGCGGCTGTTCCACTGGCTCGGCGGCGCGGGCGCGATGTCGGCCCCGCGCTCGCTCGTGGTGGTCGAGGAGGGCGCCGAGGTCACGGTGATCGAGGAGCAGCTCTCCGAGCCGGCCGAGGGCGCGGCGTTCCACTGCGGCGGCACCGAGGTGTTCGTCGGCGCGAACGCGCGGCTGACGTTCGCGAGCCTGCAGGACTGGGGCCGCAACGTGTTCCACTACTCGAACGCGCGGGCCCGCGTGGAGCGCGACGCCGAGCTGCAGTGGATCCAGGTCATGGTCGGCGGCCGCAGCACGAAGGCGAACGCCTGGTTCAACCTCGACGGCCCCGGTGCGCGCGCGTTCGTGCACGGGTTCATGTTCGGCGACCAGCGCCAGCACTTCCACCTGCACACGCTCCAGCGCCACCTGCAGCCGAACTGCACGAGCGACCTGCTCATCAAGGGCTGCCTCAAGGACAAGGCCCGCAGCGTCTACCAGGGCCTCATCCAGGTGGCCGAGGGCGCACAGAAGACGGACGCCTACCAGGCGAACCGCAACCTGCTGCTCTCCGACCAGGCGCGCGCGGACAGCATCCCCGGCCTCGAGATCCTCGCGAACGACGTGCGCTGCACGCACGGCGCCACGCTGGGCTACATCGAGCCGGAGCACCTGTTCTACCTCATGGCGCGCGGGCTCCCGCAGCCCGAGGCCCAGCGGCTCATCGTGGAGGCGTTCTTCGAGCCCGTGCTCGACCGCATCCCGCTCGAGGCCGTCCGCGACCGGCTGCGCGACGAGATCGCGCGCAAGATCGGCTGACGCGATGACCGCGACACCCACGGGTCAGGGGCCCGCGGCGGGCGTTCCGTCCTCCGCGCCTGCCGCGCCCTTCGACCCGGCCCGGGTCCGCGAGGACTTCCCGATCCTCGTCGCGCCGCGCGCGACGCCGCTGGTCTACCTCGACAGCGCCGCGACGTCGCAGAAGCCCCAGGCGGTCCTCGACGCGATGGACCGCTACTACCGGACCTGCAACTCGAACATCCACCGCGGCGTCTACGCCATCGCCGAGGAGGCGACGGCGCTCTACGAGGACGCCCGCCGCCGCGTCGCGGCGTTCGTGAACGCGGCGAACCCGCGCGAGGTGGTCTTCACGCGCAACAGCACCGAGGCCATCAATCTCGTCGCGCACGCGTGGGGCCGCACGCACCTGCGGGACGGCGACGCCATCCTGCTGACGCCGATGGAGCATCACTCGAACCTCGTGCCGTGGCACCTGCTCGCGGCCGAGCGGAAGGTGGAGCTGCGCTTCGTGCCGCTCACGGGCGACGGACGCCTCGAGTTCGGCGCGATCCCGGGCCTGCTCGCGGACGGGAAGGTGAAGCTCGTGTCGTTCGTGCACGTCTCGAACGTGCTCGGCACCGTGAACCCGGCCGCCGAGATCGCCCGGCTCGCGAAGGAGCGCGGCGCGGCCGTGCTGCTCGACGCCTCGCAGAGCGCCGCGCACATGCCGCTCGACGTGCGCGCGACCGGCGCGGACTTCGTGGCGTTCACCGGCCACAAGATGCTCGGGCCGACCGGCATCGGCGTGCTGTGGGGGCGCCGCGCGCTGCTCGAGGCCATGCCGCCGTTCCTGGGCGGCGGCGAGATGATCCGCGAGGTCTCGCTGCGCGAGTCGAAGTGGAACGAACTGCCATGGAAGTTCGAGGCCGGCACCATGCCGATCGCGGAGGCCGTCGGGCTCGGCGCGGCCGTGCGATACCTCGAGGGCCTCGGCATGGAGCACGTCTTCGCGCACGACCGCGAGCTGGTCGCCTACGCGCTCGAGCGGCTCGCCGAGGTGCCGGGCCTGCGCGTCATGGGCCCGGCGGCGGAGCACCGGGGCGGGCTCGTGTCGTTCACGATGGACGGCATCCACCCGCACGACGTGGCCACGGTGCTCGACCAGCGCGGCGTGTGCGTGCGCGCCGGGCACCACTGCGCGATGCCGCTGCACGAGTTGCTCGGCGTGCCGGCCTCGGCGCGCGCGTCGTTCCACTGCTACTCGCTGCGCGAGGACGTGGACGCGCTCGTCGCCGGCCTGCACGAGACGCGGCGCGTGTTCGCGCGGTAGGCTGGCGGCCATGAGCGACCTGTTCCGCGAGCACATCCTCGACCACTACCAGCACCCGCGCTGCCACGGCACGCTGGACGACGCGACGGTCACCTACGAGGACGCCAACCCGCTCTGCGGGGACCGGATCCGCATGGACGTGCGCGTGCACGAGGGCCGTATCGAGAAGGTGCGGTTCTCCGGTCACGGCTGCTCGATCAGCCAGGCGGCCGCGTCCATGCTGTGCGAACACGTCGAGGGGAAGACCCTCGACGAAGTGAGGAACCTCACGCGCGAGGACGTGCTCGACATGCTCGGCATCGAGCTCGGGCCGGTGCGCCTCAAGTGCGCGCTGCTCGCGCTGAAGACCCTGAAAGCCGGCGTCTGGGGGATGACCCAGTGGCCCGGCGAAGAGGAGGACGGAGCGCTGTGAGCGATCCGCTGGGATTCGTGACGGTGGCCCGCGCCGGCGAGATCGCCGTGGGCGGCGTGAAGATCACCCGCGTGGATGACACCGAGGTCGCCGTGTTCCGTCTCGACGACGGCTACTGGGCGATCGAGGACGTGTGCACGCACGACGGCGGCCCGGTGGCCGAGGGCACGGTCACGGACGGCCTGGTCGAGTGCCCGCGCCACGGCGCGACGTTCGACGTCCGCACCGGAGCCGCGAGGAGCTTTCCGGCCACCTCGCCGGTGGCGACCTACGCGGTGCGCGTGGTCGGCGACGAGATCCAGGTGAGCCTCGACCCTGCGGCGAAGGCCGCGGCGCCGATGAACCCGCACACCGGACAGCGGCAGCCGTGGGAAGTCCCCGCGACGCCGGTCTCGACCGCGGCCGGCGCCGACGGACTGCCGGCGCCGCAGAAGCCCGCGGGCCCGCCGGCCTTCTCCAGCATGCCGTCGCAGCAGGAGCTGGCGGTGCGCTCGGCGCTCGAGACGGTGATGGACCCGGAGATCAACCTGTCGGTGATCGACCTCGGGCTCATCCGCGAGATCCACTTCCTGCCGCAGCGCACGCACGTGCGCATGATGCTGACGACGCCGTTCTGCCCGTACGCGCCGCAGCTCATGGCCGACGTGAAGGCGGCGGCCGAGAGCGTCGTGCCGCAGCCGTGCGAGGTGGAGCTGATGCCCGATCCGTGGAGCCCGGACATGATGCCGGACCCCGGCCTGCTCGGGTTCTCGTACTAGCTCTCGGAACCGTTCAGACAGGCCCCGCGCGCCCACCGGCGCGCGGGGTTTTTCGTGTGCGGTGGCCCCGCACAATCCGGCGGTTGGGCCGCGATTCTGGTTCAGTCTCGCGTGACTCGCGGCGACGCGCGCGGCCACTCTGACAGGTTCGTGTCATTCGGGCAGGCGAGGGTCCCTCGTGTCGAGCCCACGGCCTCTTCCGAGGCGTTGGGCCCCAGCCGGTTGCAAGCGCCCGGCGCGCCTTGCGAGAGGGGCACGGACGATGCGTGACTCCAAGTGCCGCTTTCTTGATCACGGTCAACTTCGGAGGAGCCATGCGCACCCACCCCCGCACGCTGCGACTCGGCCTGGTAGCCGCGCTGGCCGCCGCCGCCACGCTGGCGCTCGTCCCGGCCGTGACGGCCCGGCCGACGATCCGGACGTCGTTCTTCAACGCCTATCCGGGCGCCGTCGGCAGCAAGCTCGACAACCTGCCGAGCCACGCCGGCCACTGTGGCGTCTGCCACTACGACTTCAACGGCGCCGGCCCGAAGAACCCCTATGGCAACCGCCTCGCCGCCGTGATCGGCAACTACTCGAACAACGACGCCGGCCGCCAGCAGGCCATGCACTTCATCGAGAACGAGGACAACGACGCCGACACGTACACGACGCTGACCGAGATCACGAACCTCACGTACTCGAACACACCCACTTTCCCGGGGCTCAATTCGACCAATGTGAGCAGCGCCGTGAACGTGCCGAACCTCGCCGAGCTGACGCCCTATCTGACGCCCACGATGGGCGGCGACACGCAGCCGCCGGTCGTGACCGTGACCTCTCCGAACGGCGGCGAGTCGTGGGGCGGCGGCTCGCTGCGCAGCATCACGTGGACCGCGAGCGACAACATCGGCATCTCGGCGGTCAACGTGTACTGGCGTGACGCGGCCTCGGCGCTGTGGACCCCGATCGCGATCGGCATCACCAACACCGGCTCGCAGCCGTGGTTCGTGCCGAACATGCCGACCGGCGCGGGCAGCGTGCTGGTGGTGGCGTGGGACCCGACCGGCAACTCGGGCCGCGATTCGAGCAACACGGCCTTCACGATCACGGCGATCGCCGGCGGCACCGCGCCGACCACGCTCCGCGACTTCGACATGCCCGGCACGCAGCCGCTGCAGGTCAGCGGCCTGTCGTCCTCGGGCACCTGCATCACCTGCCACGGCGGCTACGACCCCGCGAACGAACCGGGCCGCACGTTCCAGGGCAGCATGATGGCGCAGGCCGGGCGCGACCCGTTGTTCTACGCCTGCCTCACGGTCGCGGACCAGGACGCACCCTCGTCGGGCGACCTGTGCATCCGCTGCCACTCGATGCAGGGCTGGATCGCCGGCCGCAGCCAGCCGACCAACGGCAGCGCGCTGCTCGCCTCGGACCGCGACGGCGTCAACTGCGACCTCTGTCATCGCATGGCCGACCCGAGCTACAAGCCGGGCGTGAGCCCGGTCGAGGACCTCGAGGTGATCGGCGGTCTGCTGCCCGGGCACACGCCGGTCAACTACTCGAACGGACAGATGGTGCTCGACCCGCAGTCGCGCCGCCGCGGGCCGTTCGCCGACCACGTCTCGCCGCACCAGGTGCTCGTGTCCCCGTTCCACCAGAGCAGCGACTTCTGCGGCACCTGCCACGACGTCTCGAACCCGGCCTTCGACCGCACGGGGACCGCGGACTACGCGCCCGGGCCGCTCGACGCGCCGCCCACGAGCATGCTGTCGAGCCACGTGATGCCGCTCGAGCGCACGTACAGCGAGTGGAAGAACAGCGCCTACCCGGCCGGCGTGATCGCGCCCGACTTCGCGGGCAACCGCCCCGACGGCACCGTGCGCTCCTGCCAGGACTGCCACATGTCCGACGTCGCCGCGAAGGGCTGCAACGACCCGCTCGCGCAGGTGCGGCAGGACCTGCCGAGGCACGACCTCACGGGCGGCAGCTCGTGGATGATCGGCGTGGTCGGCACGCTCTACCCGGGCGAAACCAATCCGGCCGCGCTCGCCGAGGGCGCCCTGCGCTCGAACGAGCTGATGCGCAAGGCCGCGACGCTCGGCATCGCCATCGTGCCCGAGGGCGACAGCGTCCGCGCCGAGATCACGGTCGTGAACCGCACCGGCCACAAGCTGCCGACGGGCTACCCCGAAGGCCGCCGCATGTGGATCCAGGTCGAGGCCTGGGACGGGAACGACAACAAGGTGTTCGAGAGCGGCGCGTACGACGCGGCGACCGGCGTGCTGACGCACGACGAGCACCTGCAGGTGTACGAGACGCACCTCGGCATCTCGCCGCCGCTCGCCGCGGCGCTGGGCGCCGACGCCGGGCCGTCGTTCCACTTCGCGCTCAACGACACGATCTACCTCGACAACCGGATCCCGCCGCTGGGCTTCACGAACGCCGCGTTCGAGGCGTTCGGCGGCCAGCCGGTGGACGCGTCGCGGCCCGCGCCGCGCTACGCCGACGGCCAGAACTACGACGTGACCTCGTACCCGCTGCCGCCGACGGCACGCCGGCTGACGGCGAAGCTGCTCTACCAGAGCACCAGCAAGGAGTACGTCGAGTTCCTGCGCGACGAGAACGTGACCGACGGCGCCGGCGACGCGCTGCACGCGGCGTGGGAAGCGAACGGCCGCGCCGCGCCGGTGCAGATGGCCCGTGACTCCGCGTCGTTCGCGCCGCTCGCGGTTGGCACGGGCCGCGCGGGCTCCGCGTGGGCGGTGCGCGGCAACCCCTTCCACGGGAGGCTGTCGTTCGACCTCTCGCTCGATCGCACGGCGATCGCGGGCTGGGCGGTGTACGACGCGCAGGGCCGCATGGTCGCCTCGCTCGCGCCGCGCGAGCTGGGCGCGGGCGTGCACCGCTTCGCGTGGGACGGCCGCGACCGTTCCGGCGTGCGCGCGGGCTCGGGCGTGTACTGGCTGCACCTGACGCTGGGCGGCCGCAACGAGACGCGGCGGGTCGTGATGCTGAACTGAGAGGGGGGGGGAAACCCGGCGGCGGGTCCTGGGGGGGAACCGTCACCGAATGGAGCGGCCCGCGGCGAGTGTGCCCGCGGGCCGTTTCCGTTGCGGGCCCGGTGCGCGCCCCGCGCGGCGCGGACTAGCCCTCGAGCGCCGCCGGGAGCGGTCCGCGCAGCCTCAGCCACTCGGGCGGGATGCGCGGGTCGAGCAGGGCCGAGAGCGCGCCCACGAGGGCGCCGACGCAGTTGTGCGCGCCGGCCGGCTTGCAGGCGATGCCGAGCGCGCGCTCGAAGTGCCGGCCGTGGCGCGCGACCACCCACAGGCAGAAGGGCACCGTGTCGGGCGCCGTGAACTCGCGCCCGGCGCCGAGCTTCGTGGCCGCGGCGTCGGGCTCGGCGGCCGAGAGCTTCACCGCCGCCTCGATGCCGGAGCGCGTTCGGCTCCTCGGCAGGCCTTCGGCCACGGCGCCGAGCAGCGCGTCGCCGCGCGGCGGATCGCCCGTCGCGAGCATCGCGGCGGCCACCGCCACCGCCGTCGCGCCGACGCGGCCCTCGAGGTGCGAGTGCGTGACCACCGACGAGCGGTCCGCCTCGAGCGCGGCGCGGGCCGGGTCGCCCGCGAAGAACGCGCCGATGGGCGCGGCTCGCAGGGCGGCGCCGCAGCCGTACGAGCCCTGCCCGGCGAAGAGCGCGGGGGCGAGCCGGCTCCACGGCTCGCCGGCGAGCACGCCGTTCAGCACTTCCGCCGTGCCGCGCCCGTATCCGCGCCCGGGATCCTCGGCATGGCGAAGCGCGAGCGCCTTCGCGAGCGCGTCCGGTTCGAGCGTGCCCTGCGCCAGCAGCAGTTCGGTCACCGAGAGCGCCATGTGCGTCGCGTCGCTCCAGCGCCACGACCCGGACGGCCCGCCGGCCGGCGGCTCACGGAGCGGGCTGCGCGTCAGCACCTGGCCGTAGGCGTCGCCCACCGACAGCCCGCGCAGGCTCCGCAGCGCCTCGAGCCGTCCCATCGCGCCGCGCGCCCCGCCGCGCTCCCGGCCTAGAAGTTCCAGCCGAGGCCGGTGTTGAACTTGAGCTGGCGGAAACGGCTGACGCCGTGGTGCTGCAGCTCGACGAAGTTCGACAGCTTCTGCGTGATCGGGAACGTCACGCCGCCGATCAGCGAGTAGCCGCCGCGCACGGTCGAGTTGTGCTCGTTGACCTCCGTCAGCTCCGGCGAACTCACCTTGTCCGACAGGAAGTGCACGGCGATGCCGCCGCCGAGGTAGGGCTGCCAGTGTTCGCGCTCCATGATCCAGCGCACCTGGCAGCCGAGGGTGGCGTTGCTGCGCGTGGTCTTGATCCCGTAGACGGTGAGCCGGCTCACGTTCTGCCAGTACTCGACGGCCGGCATGATCTCGACGTTCGGGACGAGCGCGCCCGAGCGCAGCCGCAGCCGCAGTGCGAGCCCCGAGAAGCTGCTCTGGCCCTCCTGGAACACGGTCGAGGTCATGACGTCGAGGCCCGACACGCCGGCGTGCGCCGGCGTCCCGGCCGACGACGCCGCAGTCTGGCCCGGCACGGGCGTGGAGGGATCGCCCCCCTGGGCGGACGCGGGCACGGCGAGCGCTGCGGCGAGCAGCGCGGAGCAGGCGATGGGCAGCGCGAAGCGGAAACGCACGGGAAAGCCTCCTGGAGGTGTGCGATGCGGGGGCGCGGGGAATCTAGGCCAGCGGCGCGCGCGGGCCAAGCGGCGTCTACCGGCGATCCCCGCGGATGCGGTAGCGGACGAGTCGCGAGCGCAGCCAGAGCACGCCGGCGAGGTCCGCGAGCCCGCGCCAGAGCCGGTTGCCGACGCCGTACTTGGAGACGCCGGCGCGCCGCGGGCGGTGATTCAGCCCGACCTCGGCGAAGCGCGCGCCGCGGAACACGCACAGCGCGGGCAGAAAGCGGTGCACGCCGACGAACATCGGCAGGCCCTCGAGCGCCTCGCGGCGGTAGGCCTTGAACGAGCAGCCGATGTCGGTGACCGGGTCGCCGAGCACGGCGCGGCGCACGCCGTTGGCGACGCGCGACGAGACGAGCCGCACCCACGAGTCGTTGCGCTTCGCGCGCACGCCGGAGACCACGTCGGCGCCTTCGAGCGCCCCGAGCAGCTTCGGCAGGTCGGCCGGGTCGTTCTGCAGGTCGGCGTCGAGCGTCACGACGATGTCGCCGCGGGCGCGGGCGAGCCCGGCGGCGAGCGCGGCGCTCTGGCCGGCGTTGCGCTCGAGCACGACCGGCACCACGCGCGGGTCGCGTGCGGCCTCGGCCGCGAGCGCGGCCGCGGTGCCGTCGGTGCTGCCGTCGTCCACCACGAGCAGCTCCCACGGCCGCCCGGTCGCGTCGAGCGCGGCGCGCAGCTCGGTGAACAGCGATTCGAGGTTCTCGGCTTCGTTGTAGGCCGGGACGATGGCGGAGATTTCGGGGCGTTCGCTCATGGCAGGCCGGGCAGGATGCACGCGGCGGCCGGGGGCCGTCCAGCGGAGCGGGCGGCGGTCCGCGCGGGGCCGCGATCGCGTGCGGGAACCGGGCCGTCGCGCCGCCCGGTCCGGGGCGCCGCGCCTCCGTGGGGATTACCCGTGGCGGACCGGGCTCGCGCGGGACTAGCCTTGGCGAGGGGAAGGACCGGGACGGGACGCACCGGGCGGGGAGAACTCCGATGCGCGCATGGGTGATCGCGGCCGCGATCCTGCTGCTCGTGACGGGCGTCGCACCCGCGCGCACGGCGGCGTTCGACGCGCGCCGGCTCGACGTGAACCGCCTGCGCATGTGGGTCGCGAACGACGGCCGCTTCCCGGCCGATCCGGCGACGTCGAACGCCGGGCTGCTCTACCCGCGCGCTTCCGGCCTGCCGATCGTGTACGCCTCGGGTCTGTGGCTCGGCGACAGCCTGGACGGCGGGCCTCGCCTCGCGCTCGCCGAGTACGTCTCGGAGTTCTCGCCCGGCACCGCCGCCGACGGCGGCCCGGAGCACGTGGTCTACAAGGTGTCGCGCTGGACCGGCCATCCGGCCGACACGGCGCGCGTCGAGCGCTCGGCGTTCGAACTGGCCGCCGACGCGACGCTGGATCCGCTCGCGCACCACTCGTGGAGCGAGTACATGCGCGGCGCCGCGCCGCACGGCGCGCCGTGGCGGCTGCACCGGCTGCCGGACACGTCCACACCGGCGGCGGGGGATTCGGTGGACGTGCCGGGGCCGGACGTGACCGGCGACCAGATGCTGTGGTGCGTCTTCCACGACGCGAACCCGGCGAGCCACACGAGTCCGGCGGGCTCGACCGCGCCGCTCGGCGTGGAGGTCCGCCAGGCGGTCATGGCCTGGCACCGTATGGGGCCGTTCTCGGGGGCGGCGCTGGTGCGCTGGGACGTCGTGCTGCGAGGGGATCACGACCTGCCCGGCCTGCGCGCCGCGTTCTGGGCCGATCCCGACATCGGCGGCGATCTCCACGACGACCTTTCGGGCTGCGACACGACCCGCGCGCTGGGCTACGCGTACAACACGAGCGCCGCGCCCGACCCGGACTTCGGCGAAGCCGAGCCCGCCGTGGGCTTCGCCTGGCTCGCGGCGGGCACGGCGTCCGTCCCGGCCCCGGCCCGGCTCGCGGCCTTCGCCGACTACGTGAACGGCTCCGACCCCGCGAACGCCTCCGAGACATGGAACCTGCTGCGGGGACTGAAGACGAACGGCCTTCCCTGGTTCGATCCGGTGAGTGGCCTGCCTTCGCCGCTGCCCTACAGCGGCGACCCCGTCGCCGGCGGCGGCTGGCTCGACGGGCAGCCGAGCAACCTCAAACTGCTCGCGACGCTCGCCCCTCGCGCGCTCGCGCGCGGCGACACGCTCACGCTCTGGCTGGCGCTGGTCGTGGCGCAGGGCGAGACGCCGATCGCCTCGGCGGCCGTGCTGCAGTGCGCGGTGGACGACGCGCGCGATGCGTTCGCCGCGCGCTTCGCCGAACCATTCGCCTCTCCGCGCCCCTGCGCGACGTCCCTCCTCGAGCCGCCGCCGCCCGCGTTCGCGCTGTCGTCCGCCTGGCCCAATCCCGCGCGCGAGGGCTGGAGCGTGTCGTTCACGCTGCCGTCGCCGGGCACGGCTCGCCTCGAACTCTTCGACCTGGCCGGGCGGCGCGTGCACGACCGCGAGGTCGCGGGCCTGCGCGCGGGTCCGGGGCAGGCCGAGGTAGCGCCGGGGCTGCGCCCGCGCCCGGGGCTCTACTTCGTCCGCATGAGCTTCGGCGGCGAGAGGCGCACCGCCCGCATCGCCGCGTTCGACTGACGAGCCCCACGGCCCATCCGGGCAGTGGCGCCCGGGCGCCGAGCCATTGACCACGCCGCGCGGCTTCGTGTTCACTGCCGCGCGATGCTCCGGCTCGCGGCGTTCATGAACCGTCTCGCGCGCGCCGCCCGCAGGATCGGGCGCGAGGGCGCCGCCATGGTCGCGGTGCCGCTCCCGGCCTCTCGCCCCGCGCGCCGCCGCGCCTCGGGGCCCCCGCGCCGCCGCCAGCCGCGCGTGCGGCTGCTCGAGCAGACCGCGCTCGACCTCGGGCCCGCGCGGCCGCGCTGGACGTTCTCGCGCCTGGCCGAGCGCTCGCCGCACAAGGCGCGCATGCTCGAGCACCTCGAGTTCGCGCGGAAGTTCTTCCCGGAGCTGGACGGCGTCACGATCCACGTCGGGCTCGCGCAGAAGCGCGGCGTGCTCGGCTGGGGCTCGATGGACCCCGACCGGCCCGGCGTGTGGATCCGCCCGCGGCGGCTCTACCTGTTCACGATCGCGCACGAGTTCACGCACCTGCTGCAGGCGCGCGGCCTCGTGCCGCGCGGCGAGCGCTCGTGCGACCTGTTCGCGCTGGCGCGGCACTCGATGCTCGTGGACCACGCGCCCAGCTACCTCAAGCTCCCTCGCGCGCTGCGCCGCCCCAGGCTCGGCCCCGGGCAGGCGCAGCTCCTCACCGACTGCGCGCGGGCCGCGCTCGCCGCGCGCGACGCGGGCGACCGCCGGTACCTGCAGCTCTTCGAGCGCATGGTCGAGGAGCGCGCGATTGGCTGAGGTTCGTGCGACGAAGCGCGTGCGCGTCGTCGCCGCGGTGGTGTGGGACGGTCCGCGGCTGCTGCTCACGCAGCGCCCGCCCGGCGGCCCGCTCGGGCTGCAGTGGGAGTTCCCGGGCGGCAAGCTGGAGGAGGGCGAGTCGCCGGAAGCCGCGCTCGTGCGCGAGCTGCGCGAGGAGCTGGGCGTGGGCGCCGCGGCGCACGAGACGCTCGCCGTTCACGCGCACGACTACGCGCACGGCGTGCACGTGGAAGTGATCTTCATCCGTTGCGCCCTCGACTCGTTCGCGTTCACGCCGAGTCCCGAGGTGCACGCGGCGCGCTGGATGGAGCCGCGCGAGGTCGCGCTCGGGGAGGTCCTCGAAGGCGACCGCGATTTCCTGGCCGGTCTCGGGGCGCCGCGCCCCGATTGAAGGAGAAGAGGCAACCATGGTCCTGCCGGACGGCATCAAGTTCCTGAGCTTCGGCTGGTGGCTGCTGCACGCGATCGCGATCTTCCTCGCCTGGCAGTTCGGCTACAACAGGGGCCGCGCCGACGAGAAGCGGATCTGGCGCGCGCGGGAGATCGAGAAGGGCCGCTGAGCGTGGCCGGCGAAGCCGCCGCCCGCGCGGAGATCGAGGCGCTGTTCGCCGAGCGCGCGGCGGCGCTCGTGCGCGGCGACGCGGCGTACTTCCGGCGCCTGCTCGACCCGGCCTTCCTCTACACGAACGCGAGCGGCGCCGTCTTCGGCCGCGAGGACTACCTGGCGTTCTACCTCGAGTCGGGCCGCGCGAAGTGGCGGTCGCAGGAATGGGAGGGCCTCGAGGTGCGCGTGGCCGGCGACGTCGCGGTCGCGACCGCCCTGCTGCGCGACCGCGCGGCGTTCGACGGCGCCGAGCTGAACGCGCGCTTCCGCACCACGCAGGTGTTCGTGCGCCGCGACGGCGGGTGGCGCTACCTCGCCGGACACACGTCGGCCGCGGAAGGGTGAGGTGGCGCCGTCCGCTCAGCCGGCCGCGCGGCGGGTGGCGCGGTAGCGCGCCGGGGTCTCGCCGGTCCAGCGCTTGAACGCGCGCACGAACGTGCTGGGGTCGGCGAAGCCGAGCAGCCAGGCGATCTCCGAGACGGCGATGTCGGGCTGCTCGAGGTAGAGCTTCGCGGTCGCCGAGCGCACCTCGTCGGCCAGCGCGTTGAACGAATAGCCCAGCTCGCCGAGCCGGCGCTGCAGCGTGCGGCCGCTGGTGCCCAGTTCGCGCGCGACCGCGTCGAGCGAGGGGTCGCCGCCGCGCAGCCGCTCGCCGATCGCGCGTCGCGTGCGTTCGACCAGGCCCGGCCCGCGCGGCAGGTTCCGCAGGAGCAGTTCGGCGTGCTCGGCGAGCACCTGCAGCACGCCGGGCTGCGCGCCGGTGGTCGGGGTCTCCCACACGGCGCGGTCCAGCTCGAGCCGGTTGTGCGCGGCGCCGAAGGCGACCGGGCAGCCGAAGACGCGCTCGTGCTCGGAGACGTCGGCCGGCGCGGGGTGCACGAACGTGACGCGCCGCACCGGGAACGGCACGCCGGTCGTGCCGCGCACGTGCAGCACGAACGCGGCGAGGCAGTACTCGGCGTAGGGCCGCGTGACGCCGCCGGGCCCGCTCTCGTCCTCGACGTCGAACGTGACCGGGTCGCCCGACTCGTCGATGGGCAGCCGCACCGCGGTGTTGACGAGCGGGAAGTAGCGCGACGAAAACCGGAACGCCTCGCCGACCGTCGCGGCGTTCGCGCCCATGTAGTCGATGACCTTGTAGGCGCCGATCGGGCACGCCTCGGCCGCGTGCAGGCTCAGCACGGGGTCGCGCGACAGTTCGTAGGCGCGCGCCCACAGCGCGCCCGCCCGCGGGCCCTCGAGGCGGCCGTCGGGGTCCTCGACCACCTCGCGCGGGATGCCGGCCGCGGCGAGCAGCGCGTCCGTGTCGAGCCCCAGCCGTTCGCAGGCCGTGACCAGGGCGCGGCTCGAAACCGTGAGCACCGTCCCGCGGGTCGTCCACATGGGCCGGGAAGCTACCGCACCGGAGCCCCGGCGTGGCGCGGAATGCACAGCGATTGGCGCGCCGGGCATGCGACTTCGGGGGCCCGGGCCGCGTAGTTGGGGCGTCGCACGTCCCCGAGAACGCGGGTCACCCGCATCACCCCTGGTTGGGAGGGAAGCGCCATGAAGAAGCACCTGATCCTGGCGGCCCTCGTGGGGCTCGTTCCCACGGCGGCCATCGCCCACGGCGGGAACGGCCACGCGGCCGACCCCGAGCTGCACGTCAACCCGAACCTGAAGGACTGCTCGATCCAGTTCGCGCCCGAGCTGACCCAGGCGGCGTTCCATCGCTTCGTGCGCGAGTTCGGCTCGGCTTCGGCCTTCAAGCACACCGGCGCGCCGCTCGCGCTGGGGCGCGGCCGGGCGGCCGTCGGGCTCGAGGGCATCTCGTTCACGGTGGACGAGCGCTCCGACGCCTGGAACGACACGTTCGCCCACCCGGACGCCACGCACGAGCTGGGCTCGGACAAGAAGTTCCCGACGATCCGGGCGCGCGTGGGACTGACCGACGCACTGGACGTGGGCGGCTTCTACGCCGAGAACCCGAAGGCCAACTACGGCTGGGTCGGCATCGAGGCCCGCTACGGCTGGCTGCGCCAGAACGAGGCCATGCCGGTGAGCGTGGCGCTGCGGGGCGCCTACACGCGGACCATCCGCGCGGACGACCTCGACCTGCACGCGGCGACGCTGGACGTCTCGGTCGGCCGCACGTTCCGCGGCTTCCTGACGCCCTACGTGGGCGTGGGCAGCGACGCGGTGCTCGCGAACGAGCGTTCGGGCGTCGTGGACCTGGACCAGGAGGCGATGGACGTGCCGCACCGCTTCGCCGGAGTCGAGGCGCGCTTTCGGCGCCTCGCGGTCGGCGCCGAGGTCATGCGCGGCGCGCTGACCACGTGGCAGTTCCAGGTGACCGGGCTGCTCTTCTAGAAGCGGGAGATCACGCATCGGGCCACGGGCGTCCGCCGCCGGTGGCCCGATCGCGTCGCCGGCCCCGCACTCAGCGCCCGGCCTTCGGCCCTCCGCACGAGCAGTCGAGGCAGCCGTGGGTGGCGCAGGTGCCGCAGCTGGCTTCGAGGCCGCTCCGAAGCGCGTGGCGTGCGCGGTGGAGCCGCACGCTGGCGTTGTTCGCGGTGATGCCCAACTCGGCCGCGGCCGCCGAGACGGCCGCGCCCTGAAGGTCCACGCGGCGCAGAAGGTCGGCGTACTCGGGCTTGAGCGTGGGCAGCAAATCCTCGAAACAGCGACAGACAGCCGTCTGCAGATCGGGGTCCTCGACGGGAGCGTCGGCGCTCTCGGCCTCGCGCTCGATGACCTTCGACTCGCGGCCCGCGCGCCGCCAGTGGTCCACGAGGGCGTTGCGGAGCAGGCGGTAGAACCATGCGACCGCGCTCTCGTTTTCCCGCAAGGCGCCGCCTCTTTCGAGCGCCTTCACGAACGCGGCCTGAAGAATGTCCTCGGCGACCGCGCGGTCGCGCACACGAGCTTCCAGGAAGCGCAGGAACTCGCGGTGGTTCGCGACGAGCCGGGCGACCACTTCAGGGGTGGCGGGCAGCAGCGGGTTCTCGAGTTCGGTCATGGCGGGCCTCTCTCGTGAATGGCCGGGCAGCGGACACTGTAAGGCCCGGGCGGGCCCGGCGTCCGCCGGGTTGGATGCACGAGTCGCCGCCGCAGGTCCCCGACCCATGGAGAGGCCCGCCATGAACCACGCCGCACACGCCACGATGTCTCTGAACAAGATCGCCCTCCTCGCGACCCTCCACTGCCTCGCCGGCTGCGCCATCGGCGAGGTGCTCGGCATGGCGATCGGCGCCGCGCTGGGGTTCTCGAACGTCGCGACCATCGCGCTGGCCGTGACGCTGGCGTTCGTCTCGGGCTTCGCGCTGACCATGCGGCCTCTGCTCGCGGCGGGCTTCGGCCTGCGCCGCGCGCTGGGCCTGGCGGTCGCCGCCGACGCGGCCTCGATCACGCTGATGGAGATCGTGGACAACGGGCTGATGCTCGTGATCCCGGGCGCGATGGACGCGCACCTTCACGACCCGCTCTTCTGGGGCAGCATGACGGTCGCGCTGGCCGTCGCGGGCGCCGCGGCGTTCCCGCTCAACCGCTGGCTCATCGCCCGCGGCCAGGGCCACGCGGTCGTGCACGCGATGCACCAGGGGCACGGGCCCGAAGTGGCGCACGAGGACGCGATGGCGGCGGGCGCAGGCGAACACGCGGGCCACGGCACCGCGCCGGCCGCGAAGCCCGCGCCGAGGCAGCGTCCGGCCTGTTGCTCGGGGTAACCTGCCGCGCATGCTGGAGCGGAACGTGGAACTCGAAGGCCACCGCTGGATCGCCGTGGCGCTGGGGCCGCAGGACGCCCCGGCGCTGCAGGCGTTCCTGGACGCGAACCCGCTCTACGCCGAACTGGCCTACGGCCGCCCGTGGTCGGACACGGCGGGGCTCGAGGAGATCACCGAGCGCCCGCCGGCCGACATGCCGCAGGGCGAGAGCCGTCACTGGGCGGTGCTCGAGCGCGGGAACGGCCGGTGGCTCGCGTTCCTCTCCTTCGTCGAGGACCTGCTCGCGCCGCGCGTCTGGCACTTGGGGCTCTTCCTCGTGGCGAGCGCCGAGCACGGCAGCGGGCTCGCTCGCGAACTGGACGAGGCATGGGCCGCGCACGCGGAGCGGCACGGCGCGCGCTGGCTGCGGCTGGGCGTCATTCAGTCCAACGCCCGGGCGGTCGCGTTCTGGGAGCGGCAGGGCTATCGCGAAGTGCGCGAGCGGCACGGGGTGGTGTACGGCCTGCTCACGCATTCGCTCGGCGTGCGGGTGAAGCCGCTGGGCGACGCGACGATCGCCGGGTACCTCGACCTCGTCCCGCGCGACCGCCCGGAGTAGGGGCGGGCACTTACCCCGCGATCTTCTTCCGCACGCTCTCGCGGCCCAGCGCCTCGAGCAGCGCCGCGAGGATCGTCGCAGGGCGCGGCGGGCAGCCTGGGATGCGCACGTCGATCGGGGCGATGCCGTTCACGCCCGGGTGCACCGCGAACGAGTCGCGGCAGAAGCCGCCGTCGCACGCGCAGTCGCCGACCGCGATCACCAGCCGCGGGCGCGGCGTCGCCTCGTCCGTCAGCCGGACGGCTTCCTCCAGGTGCCGGGTGACCGGCCCCGTCACCAGCAGGCCGTCGGCGTGGCGCGGCGAGGCCACCAGGTCCACGCCGAAGCGCTGCATGTCGTAGAACGGGTTCAGGAGCGCCGCCAGCTCGCTCTCGCAGGCGTTGCACGAGCCGGCGTCGAGGTGCCGGAGCTTGAGCGAGCCGCGGAACAGCCGCCGCACCTCCACGCGCAGCGCCTCGCCGAGGACCTGCACCTCGCCGTCCGGCTCGCGCGGCGCGGGCTCGAGCCCCGCCGGCGGGGGCGCCGCCTCGCGGCCGGCCAGGCTGCCCAGCTGCAGCGGGCGCTTCAGCACTTCCCACATGGCGCCATGGCCTTTCTCATGAGCGGCCTACTTGTCCGTGCACGCGTAGCACAGGTTGAAGCTCTTGTTGATCAACGGGAAGTCCGGGACGATGTTGCCCGGCACCGACAGCGCGAGCGCCGGCCAGATCGCGTGCGAGGCCGAGCGCACGCGCCAGTCGCCGATGCGGCCCCGGTCGTCGGCGCGCAGCCACTGCGACGTGAGACCGCGCGAGGACTCGACCAGCCCCACGCCCCAGCGTCCCGGCGGCAGTTCGCCGATGTGCTGCGTGATCGGGCCGCCGGGCAGGCGCAGGATCATCTGGTCCACCAGGTTCAGCGACTCGTGGATCTCGGCGAGCCGCAGGTCGAAGCGCGCCAGCACGTCGCCGTCCCGGCGGGTGACGACCTGGAAGTCGAGGTCGCGGTAGAACGCGTACGGGTGGTCGCGGCGCCCGTCGAGCGCGAGGCCGCTCGCGCGCGCGGCGACGCCGGTGACGCCGAGGTCGCGCGCCGTCGCGGCGGGCAGCACGCCCGTGCCGGTCAGGCGGTCGATCACCGCGGCGTTCGCGGTCGCGATGCGGCAGGTGCCCGCCACCTCGGCGCGCAGCTCCGAGAGCACGCGGCGCAGCCACAGCTGCTGCGTGTCCTCGAGGTCGCGCGCCACGCCGCCGGGCACGCACACGCCGCGCAGGAAGCGGTGCCCGAACAGGGCGTCGAGCGTCTGCTGCAGGATCTCGCGCTGGCGGGCGAGTTCCGCCGCGCCCACCACCCACGCGACGTCGTTCAGGATCCCGGTCATGTCCAGCAGGTGGTTCGAGATGCGCTCCAGCTCCGCGACCATGGACCGCAGCGCGCGTGCGCGCGGCGGCACGGCGACGCCGGCCAGCTCCTCGGCGGCGGCGCAGAACGCGAGCGCGTTCGAGAACGCGCACGTGCCGCACAACCGCTCGGCCAGCTCGAGCCCGCGCGTGAGGTTCGCGCCCTCGGCGAGCTTCTCGAGCCCGCGCCAGGTCCAGCCCAGCTTGACCTCGAGCTTGAGGACGGCCTCGCCCACGCTCGAGAACCGGAAGTGCCCCGGCTCGATCACGCCGGCGTGGATCGGCCCCACGGGAATCTCGAAGACGCCCTCGCCCTCGACGGGAACGAACGAGAACCGAGGCGGCCACGAAACGTTTTCGGGCAGCACGAAGTCTCTTCGCAGGACATGCATGCCCGCGGGCCAGCCGTCGTGGCCGACGAGCGGCCGCGGGGACGGGTGCCCCACGGGCTGCACGCCGAGCATGTCGGCCACCTCGCGCTCGCACCAGTGCGCGGCGTGCACCGTGGTGGTCACGGCGCGGTAGGCGGGGGTGAGCTCCGGCACCGCGGCCACGAGCGTCAGGATCGCGTCCTCGGGCGCCATCGAGAACATCACGTGCAGCCGGAAGCGGCCGCCCTCGGCGCGCTCGTCGAGCCCGAACAGGGTGAGGAAAGTGCCGTTCCACTCGTTGGCCACCGCGCCCGCGACCTCGGCGAGGCGCTCGGCGGGCACCACGACGACGTGCTCGCGCATCGAGGCGCGCTCGGCGTCGATCACCGCGCCGGCGAAGCGTTCGCGGATGCCGCGCAGCGCGACGTCGAGCGGGAACAGCTCGCCGGCGAACAGGTTCACGGGCGCACCACCTTCGCCGCCTGCTCGATCAGCGCGCGCACCGGCGCGGGCAGGAACACGCCGAGCACGAGCAGCGCGCCGGCCAGCGCCCACATCGGCGCGTGCGAGACGCCGGGCAGCGGGTCGGCGAAGCCCTCGCGCGGCCGGCCCAGCACCATGCGCGACCAGTGGTACGTCAGCCCGAGGAACGCCACGACCAGCGCCCCGAGCGCGACGCGCGCGGCGAGCCCCTGCGGGCTCGAGAACCCGCCCGCCAGAGCCAGCCACTCGGAGACGAACGTGCCCGCGGGCGGCAGGCCGACGAGGCCGATGCCGGCGACCGCGAGCAGCGCGCCCAGGCCCGGGCTCGCCTGCAGCACGCCGGGAAAGTGGTCCATGCGGCGCGATTGCGCGCCGCGGCCGAGCGAGCCGGCGAGCAGGAACGCCAGCGCTTTGGCGAACGACTGCGCGAGCAGGTGGAAGAGTCCGCCGAACACCGCGAGCGGGGTGCCGAAGCCGATCGCCAGCGTGATGAGCCCGGCGTGCTCGATGCTGGAGTAGGCGAGCAGCCGCTTGTACTCGCCCTGCACCAGCAGGAACGGGATCGCGAGCACCATCGAGAGCGCGCCGAACAGGGCGAACAGCCCGCCGGGCCACGCCGGCCCCGCGCACGCGGCGGTGATCGAGAAGAACCGCAGCAGCGCCGACAGCGAGGTGGCGAGCAGCGCCGTGGACATGAGCGCCGCGACGGGCGTCGGCGCCTGGCTGTAGGCGTCGGGCAGCCACGAGTGCATGGGCGCGAGCCCCGCCTTGGCGCCGTAGCCGGCGAGCGCGAACAGGAACGCCAGCTTGACGAAGCGCGGGTCGAGCTGGTGCGCCACCTCGCGCAGCCGCGTCCACTGCAGCGCCGCGCCCTCCTCGGCGAAGATGCGTCCCGCGGAGTAGTAGAGCAGCACGGTCGCGAGCAGCGCGAGCGAGATGCCGACCGAGCACAGCACGAGGTACTTCCACGCCGCCTCGACCGCGCCCGGGCGGCGGTAGTAGCCGACGAGCAGCGCCGAGGCCAGCGTGGCGCCTTCGATGGCGATCCACAGAAGGCCGAGGTTGTCGGCCGCCGCCGCGAGCAGCATGCAGGCGAGCAGCCCCAGCAGCAGCGCCTCGTAACGCCCGGGCGCCCAGCGCGCGTCGGTGTGGTCGCGCTCGGCGACGAACGGCATGTAGAACGAGCCGTACCAGGCGCACGGCAGCGCGGTGCCGGTCACGGTCAGCGCCACCAGCGCCACCAGCGCGTCGGCGTGCAGCCAGCCGCCGGCCGCGCCGAACGCCCCGCCCGTGAGCACGCGCGCCACGAGCGCCACCGCCGCGGCGAGCGCCGCCGCGGTGGTGGCGAGCGCCACCCGCCGCGTCCACGCCGAGCCGCCGAGCAGCAGGCAGGCGATCCCCCCGAGCGGGGCGGCGAGCAGGAGCGGCAGCAGCCAGGCCATGCGGTCAGCCCTTCAGCGAGGTGAGGCGGGTGGTGTCGGTGTCGCCGTGCGTCTCCTCGATGCGGCCCACGAACAGGCCGAGCAGGGCGACGCCGACGAGCAGGTCGAGCAGCACGCCCATCTCGACCACGAGCGGCATGCCGTAGGTGAGCGAGACGGCGGCGAGGAAGATGGCGTTCTCGACGATGACGAGCCCGACCACCTGCATGAGCGCGCGGCGGCGGCTGACCATGACGAAGAGCCCGACGAGCGTCGCCGCGACCGAGACCGGCAGGCAGGCGGCGAGGATGCTGGCGCCGGTGCCGAACAGCGCCCGCGTCTGGCTGAACGCCAGCACCACGAGCCCGCCGCACACCAGCATGCCCGCCGGCACGCCCATGAAAGGCTCGGCCACGGTGTCGCCGCCGCCGCGCATCGCCTGGCGCCGGAGCACCACGGGCATGGCGATCGCCTTGATCGCGAACACCAGGACCGCCGCCAGCGCGATGTGCCGCGCGCCGGTCACGACCGCGACCATCGCGGCGATGAGCCCGAGCGCGACCGAGTTCCACTGGTAGGCGGTGATCGCCGCGAGCAGCCGCCGCTGCGCGGCGGCGTAGAGCGCCGTCAGGAGGAACGCGCCGGCGAGGAGGTTCACCGTGTTGCTGCGGGGCAGCCAGTCGGGGAAGGGGAGGTTCATCCGCGGAGCAGGGTGTCGGAGGTGAGCGCGATGAGCGCGAGCAGGAACGCCATGCCGAGGAACTCCGGCACGCGGAACAGCCGCATCTTCGCGGTGAGCGATTCGGTGAGCGCCACGGCCACCGCGAACAGCGCGAGCTTGCCGAGCCAGGCGAGCAGCGCGAGCCCGAGCGCCGCCGGCTCGAGCGTGTCGGCGATGCCCCACGGCAGGAACAGGTTCGCGACCAGCGTGAGCAGCACGAGCTGGCGCACCGCCCCGGCCCATTCGAGCAGCACGAGGTGGTGGCCCGACACGTCGAGCGTCATCCCCTCGTGGATCATGGTCAGCTCGAGGTGGGTGGCCGGGTTGTCCACCGGCACGCGGCCGGTCTCGGAGACGACCACGATCCACACGGCGGTGAGCGCGAGCAGGTGCGAGGGCGAGAGCCACGCCGAGGGCGCGGCCTCGACCGCGGCGGCGATGCGCGCGAGGTCGGTGCTGCCGGCGTTGAGCGCGAGCGTGAACACCGCCAGCATCAGCGCCGGCTCGGCGAGCGCCGACAGCGCCAGGTGGCGGCTCGCCGCCATGCCCCCGAAGGTGGTGCCCGCCTCGAGCGCGAGCAGCGCGAGCAGCACGCGCATGACCGCGAGCAGCGCCACGGTCATGACGAGGTCGCCCGCGAACCCGAGGCCCGGCACGGTGGTGAGCACCGGCGTCCAGGTGCACAGCGTCACCGCCGCTCCGGCCATGAGGTAGGGCGCGACGCGCGCGAGCGGCGAGGCGTGCTCCGAGAGCACCGTCTCCTTGCCCACGAGCTTGAAGAGGTCGCGGTAGCGCTGCAGCACCGGCAGCCCGCGCCGCATCTGCAGCCGCGCCTTGAGGCGCGCGACCACGCCGTTCCAGAGCGGCGCGAGGGCCACCAGCAGGACGGTCTGCAGCACGATCGCGGCGGCCGGCATCAGCGTCCCCACAGCAGCAGGCCGACCAGCGTCGCGAGCAGGTAGGCCAGGTAGAGGTGGAGGCTGCCGGTCTGCAGGCGCCGCGCCTGCTCCGAGGTCCAGATCACCGCCAGCACGAACGGCTGGTAGATCCACTGCTCGAACAGCGCCGGCACGGTGGAGCGGTAGCGCAGGCGGAGGGCGAAGTAGGGCGAGCCCTCCTCGAGCACGTCCACCTCGCGGGTCGAGCGCAGGACGGGCTCGAAGATGAGCCGCAACGGCTTGGTGAGCCCGAGCGCCGTGTACTGGGCGCGCGCGTCGGCGGGCGCGCCGCAGGTCCACGACGGCGCGCGCCGCAGCACGCGCCGCTGCCCGCGGGCGCCCCGCAGCCAGGCGAGCGCGACGGCCGCGAACAGCGCCACCAGCAGCGCCACCGCGGCGGGCGCGACGCTGGAGCCGCCGTCGCGCGCGGGCAGCAGCGCGAAACCGGCGCCGCCCGCGAGGCGCGCCGCGTCGAAGTCGCGCAGCAGCGCCCCGAGCGGCGCGGCGAGCGCCACGGCCATGACGGGCGCCGCGAGCCCCCACGCGAGCGGCAGCGCCGCGAACGCCAGCATGGCCACCGCGACGTCGCGCGGCGCGTCGTGCGCCGCGGCGGCGGCCTCGGTGCGCGGGCGGCCGAGGAACGCGATGCCGTAGAGCTTGACCAGCGCCGCCACTGCGAGCGCGCTGGCCAGCGCCAGCGCCGCGCCCGCGAACGGCGCGAGCAGCCGCAGCTGGCCGGCGCCCGCCGAGTAGCCGAGCACCAGCGACTGGAACACCAGCCACTCGCCGGCGAAGCAGGGGAGCGCCGGCAGGCCCGAGAGCGCGAGCGTCGCGATCAGCGCCGCGAGCGAGGTGCGCGGCATGCGGTTCGCGAGCCCGCCGAGGTGGTCGAGGTGGCGCGCGCCGCCCGCGTGCACCGCCTCGCCCACCGCGAGGAACGCGAGCGCCTTGGCGAGCCCGTGCCCGACCGCGTGGTAGAGCGCCGCCGCCAGCGCCACGCCCGCGACCTCGCGCTGCCCCGCCTCGGCGAGCAGCGCCGCGAGCCCGGTCGCGAGCGCGAGCACGCCCGCGTGCTTGAGCGTCGAGTAGGCGAGCAGCCGCTTGGCATCGGCTTCGATCGCCGCGTAGAGCGCGCCCGCGATCATCGAGGCCATGCCGGCCAGCACCAGCACCGTGCCCCAGTGGACGGGCGGTGCGCCCGGCATGGCCCACGCAAAGCGCAGCAGGCCGTAGAGGCCGGCCTTGACCATCACGCCCGAGAGCATCGCCGAGACCGGGGCCGGCGCCTCGGGGTGCGCCATCGGCAGCCAGACGTGGAGCGGCAGCAGCGCGAGCTTGACCGCGAAGCCGGCCGTGAACCACCACGCGAGCCGCGCCGCCTCGGCGGCCGGCAGGTTCGCGTACACGGCCGCGATCGCCTCGAAGCGGAACGAGCCCGCCTGCGCCGAGAGCGTGAAGAGCGCGAGCGCGATGCAGGCCGCGCCCGCGTGCGAGAGCGCCAGGTAGGTCCACGCCGCGCCGCGCCCGCGCGAGCTGGACGGGTCGTGGGCGACCAGCGCCGCCGACAGCAGCGTCATCGCCTCCCACGCGACCAGGAACAGGAGCACGTGGCGGGCCGTGAACGCCGCGAACAGCGCCAGCGCGAAGCCGGCGTGCAGCGCCAGCCGGGCCGCCGCGCCGCGCGTCGAGCCGATCGGCGCGTGCGCGGCGAACGCCGCGGCGCCCACCGCGCCGAGGAGCGTCACGAACGGGGCCGACAGCGCGTCGGGCGCCAGCGTGAACGGCTGGCCCGGGAAGCCCGGCCACCAGGCGAGCGGCGGCACGTCCGCGCCCGCAAGCGCGCGCAGCCCGGTGGCGCCCACGATCACGCAGGCGGCCGTCGCGAGCGCGCGCGGCACGGCGTGCCGCAGCGGCGCGGGCAGCGCGGGCACGAGCGCGGCGAGCGCGGGCAGCAGCATCGCCGCCACGAGTCCCCACACCGCGAGCGCGAGCAGCGCGCCGTCGAGGCCGGTGAGAGACATGAACCGTCCGTGGTCGGAGTCTCTGAGTCGTCCGCGCGGGAGGGTCGGCCCCGGGCGCGGCGTTGGCGTGGAAGTGCTTCGCCGCATTGGAGCACGCGGGCCCCGGGCGCGGCAAGGCTCCGCGCGGCCTGCGCGCGCCCGCCGGCGCGCGACCTCCGCGAGGGGCGCGCTCCGCTGGCCCCCGCGCGTTCGCGTGGCTACGCTGGCGCGGCATCCGGAGCATTTCACGAAGACGATCCCGGGAGGCGGTCATGACGCAGCAGCGGTTCGCGGGGAAGACGGTGCTGGTGACGGGGGCGAGCAGCGGCATCGGGCGCGCGTGCGCGCGCGCGCTGGGGGCGGAAGGGGCGAACGTCGTGCTCGCCGGGCGGCGGCGCGAGCGGCTGGACGAGGTCGCGAAGGAACTGGAGGCGGCCGGGCGCGGCGTTCTGGTCGTGACCGGCGACACGCGCGACGAGGCGGCGTGCGGCGCGTGGGTGAAGGCCGCGCTCGAGCGCTTCGGGCGGCTGGACGGGCTCGTCAACGCCGCCGGCGTGCTCGGCAACGGCACGGTGATGGATACGCCGACCGCCGAGTGGGACCGCATGATGGACGTGAACGTCACCGGCGTGATGCAGGTCACGCGCGCCGCCGCCGAGGCCCTGCGGGCGAGCAGGGGCGCCGTGGTCAACGTCTCCTCGGTCGCCGGCATCCGGCCGTACGGCAACCTCGCGGCCTACTGCGTGAGCAAGGCCGCGGTCGAGATGTACACGCGCTGCGCGGCGCTCGACTTCGCGCCGTTCGGCGTGCGGGTCAACTGCGTGGCGCCGGGCGTCGTCGTGACCGAGTTGCACACGGTGACCGGCGCGGTCGCCGACTACCCGGGCTTCCTCGAGCGGGGGAAGACCACGCACCCCATCGGGCGGGTCGGCACCGCCGACGAGGTGGCGGCGCTCGTCCTCTACCTGCTGGGCGATCAGGCCGGCTGGATCACCGGCGCCAGCATGTCCATCGACGGCGGGCGGGCGCTGGCGAGCGCGCGCTGACCGCCCGGACGCCCGGCGCGGCGGCCGGGGCGTCGCGCGTCCGCGACGCTACGCGCGGACCAGCCTCGCGCCGAGGGCCCCGACGAGCAGGCTGAGGGCGGCGACGGCCACCCCCGTCCAGACGATGGCCGGGTTCACGCGCGCCACCTGCCGCCGCACCTCGAGGCGCAGTTCGCGCGGCTGGTAGCCCTCCGGGGCGTGCACCTCGGCGGCGAGCCGGTACTCGCCCGGCGCCGGGACGTCGAATGTCGTGAGCACGGAGGCCGACTTCGAGCGGCCGGAGCCGCGGGACTTCGACGAGCGGCCCGACCAGCGCGCCGACCGCGTCCACAACTCGGCGCCGGCCGCGTCGCGCAGCGTCACGTCCACGCTCGCGCGGACGGACTTCCGCAGCCGCGGCCCGGAGCGGTGCACGATCACGCGCACCGGGTTCATCGCCGGGTCGAGCGTGACGCTCACGGGCCCGTCCAGAGCGTCGAGGTCGGCGACCTTCCCGCCGGACCAGAACTGCGTCGAGACGAAGTAGAGCCCGGTCGCGGCGGCGATCAGGGCGCAACCGGCCACCCCGAGCAGGAAAATCGGCGAGACACGACGGCGACGGAACATGCGGCCTCCGTGGGGACTGGGTCGGGCGGCAGTATCGGCGCGGACGCCCCTCGGTTCCAGCCCCGCGGGGCGGCCGGGCGCCCGGCCGGCCCCGAAACGCCGCTCAAAGCCCGCCCCGGCGGGGCCGATAACCGGGGCGTCATGGCAGGCACCTTCGTCGTCCCCGTGAGCACCGCCGGCATGCTCGCCGCGGTGGCGTGCGTGGTCGCGGGCGGGCCGCTCTTCGCGAGCGGGCTGCGCGCGCTGCGCCGGCGCCGCGTGCTCGCGCGCCTTTCGCCCGCGCTCGCCGAGCCCGCTTCGCACGGGTTCGTGCAGCTCGTGGGCACGGTCGCGCTCGAGAGCCCGCTCTTCTCACCGCTCTCGATGAAGCCCTGCGCGGGCTACGTGCTCGACGTGTCCGCCACCGACGTGCCCATGGCCGGGCGCGTGGGGCAGCGGCGCGGGTTCAAGCTCGTCTCGGGCGCATGCGACGCGTTCGTCGAGGACTCGCCGGGCGACTGGGCGCTGCCCGTCACCGCCGAGCGCACGGTCGCCGCGGGCGAGCAGGTGAGCGCCAACATGGCGGCGCTGCTCGACCAGGACGAGACCCTGCGCTGGCTGCGCGAACGCCGCGCGCCGCTCCACATCGTCGAGCGCTCGCTCGAGGCCGGCGCGCGCGTCGAGGTGATCGGGCTGGCCCGCACCGTGGGCGTGGACACCGCCGTCGTCGCCGAGGCCGGGACGCTGGCCGCGACCGGCACCGACGGCATCGCGGTCGAGGCCGCGCCCGAGCCGCCCGGGCGGCCGCGCCTGCGCGTGACGGGCGCCGATCCCATCGAGCTGCACGTGGTCGCCGACGGCAACGCCAGCCCCATGCGCTTCGCGCCCCCGCGCCGGGCCGTGGCCGGGGCGCTCGCCGGGCCGCTGCTCACGCTCGCCGGGCTCGCCTACCTCGCGTGGGCGGCCGAGATCGCGATGGGGAGGGCCTGAGCGTGCACCCGCTCGAGCTGGGATTCGGCGCGGCGCTCGCCGCCGGCGGGCCGTGGCTGTTCGCGCAGGGCTTCCGGGCCCTGCGCGTGCAGACGCTGATCCGCAACACGCCGACCGCGCGCATGCGCTCGATGGCCATCGGCCTCGTCGAGGTGAACGGTCGCGTGATCCCGCGCAGCCGCACGGTCGCGCCGTTCTCGGGCCGCCCGTGCGCCTGGTGGGGCGTCGAGATCCAGACCCTGGCCTCGAAGTCGAAGCACGGCACGCGCTCGTGGCGCACGGTGCATCGCGCCGACTCGGGCCGGCCGTTCTACCTGAAGGACGAGACGGGCGTGGCGCTCGTCTACCCGCAGGGCGCCGAGTGCAAGGTCGCCTTCGACGTGGTCGAGGAGACGCACGGCTTCGGCGTGCCGCAGATGTACACGGACTTCATGGAGAGCCGGAACCTCGCCCTGCGGCACCTGTGGTCGGTGGGCCCGATGCGGTTCCGCGAGCGGCGGCTGGAGGAGGGCCGGGCGGTGTACGTGCTCGGGCGCGCCCACCCGAAGTCGGTCGCGCGCACGGTGTCGTTCGACGAGGAGGCGCTGCAGGCGACGGGCACCGACTCGTACGGCGCGACGCACGTGCGCGAGCACGACGAGGACGTCGCCGCGGTGATCCGCAAGGGCCCCGGCGACCCGGTGTTCCTCGTCAGCACGACCTCGGAGAAGGCCGAGACCCTGCTGTACGGGCTGAAGGCCGCGGGCGGCCTCGTCGGCGGCCCGCTGCTGACGTTGTTCGGAGTGTGGTGCCTGCTCGAGCTGGCGAAGTCCGGGCAGTGGACGAAGTGAGTTCCGGCCGGCGGGACGACCGGCCGTTTCCAATCACGCGAGGAGGTCGCGATGCATCCCGGTGAGATCCTCTGGACGGTGGTGATCGGGTTTCTGCTGGTGGGCTCGGTCGGCTACTTCCTGGCCATCTACAACACGCTGATCGAGATGAAGAACAACATCAGCCGCTCGTGGGCCAACATCGACGTGCTGCTCAAGCAGCGGCACGACGAGCTGCCGAAGCTCGTCAAGGTGTGCGAGGCCTACATGCAGCACGAGCGCGCGGTGTTCGACAAGCTGAGCGAGGCGCGCGGCGCCATCGCCGCGGCGCGCACGGTGGGCCAGCGCGCGCAGGCCGAGAACATGGTCACGGCCGCGCTGGGCGGCTTCTTCGCGGTCGCCGAGAACTACCCGGACCTCAAGGCGAACCAGTCGTTCCTGGCGCTGCAGCAGCGCATCAGCGAGCTGGAGAACCAGATCGCGGACCGGCGCGAGTTCTACAACGACACGGTGACGATCTTCAACACGCGCATCCAGCAGATCCCCGACTCGTGGGTCGCCGGCGGGATGAACCTGCAGCCCGCGGAGTGGTTCAAGATCGAGGAGCGCGATCGCGAGGACGTGAAGATCGAGTTCAAGCTGACCGCCTGAGCGACCCCTTCGCCGACATCGTCCCGACGGGCCCGCGCCGAAAACCGGCGCGGGCCGTCGTCGTTCTTGCCGCCCGCCGCCCGCGCCTGTACGGTCGCCCGCGCCGCGGCGCGCCAGGGAGGCGCGGCCGCCGCACCACCTCCATGGGCCCCGGCCACCCCTCCACGACGGACTCCCCGCCCGACGCCCCCGCGTCCGACACCTCGCGCCTGGCCGTGCTCGGCCTCGGCCGCTCCGGCCTCGAGCACGCCATGGCCGCGGCGCGCCTGCCCGGCTGCGAGCTGGCCGGCCTCGTGGACGCGCGCGCGGACCGGCGGCGCTTCGCGCGCGGCCTGGGCTTCTCCGCCCCGGCGGCCGCGAGCCTCGAAGCGCTCGCCGCCAGGTCCGCCGTCGGCGCCGCGCTCGTGTGCCTGCCGCTCGCGCAGCGCGCGGCCGCGGTCGAGGAGGCGCTCGCGCGCGGCCTGCCGGTGCTGGTGACGGGCCTGCCCGCCGCGAACGGCGAGGAGGCCGCGCGCCTCGAGGCGCGGCTCGCGGACGGCGGCCGGCTCTTCTGCGGCTCGCCCGCGCTCTTCCACCCGCTGTTCCGGCGCGCGCACGAACTGCTGCTCGCGCGTGCGATCGGGCGGCCCTCGCGCGTGCGCGCCTCGACGTTCGTCTCGCGCGTCTTCGCCGCGGGCGCCGACCCGCGCACGGGCGACGTGCTCGACTTCGTTCTCTCCGACCTGCTGTGGCTGCTCGATGCGCTCTTCGGACCGACGCGCGCGGTGCGCGCCTCGGTGCACCGGCTGTTCGGCGAGCGGCTCGACGAGGTGCACGCCACGCTCGAGCTGACCGAGGGGCTCGACGCGGCCGTGGACGCCTCGTGGAGCGTGCCCGGCTACCCGCGCGCGGCGCTCGTCGTCGAGGCCGAGGGCGAGCGCGGCTCGCTGCTCGCCTCGGACGACGCGCTCGAGACCGACCTCACGGTGCCGCCCGAGGGCTTCGCGGCCGGTCCCGCGCGGCGCGTGCTCGCCGACGAGCCCGACGGCCTGCCGTTCGACGCCGGCGAGCCGACCGCGGTCGTGCTCGCGTTCCGCCGCGCGCTGGACGGCGCCGCCGAGCCCGCGCTCGACCCCGCGCGCGCGCTGCGCGTGGTGCGCGTGCTCGACGCGCTGCGCCGCTCGGCGGCCGGCGAGGGCGTCGCCGGCGAGCGCATCGAGGTGGCGTCGTGAACGCGCCGCGGCTTCTGCTCGGCGCGGCCTCGCTCGAGCTGCCCGCGCACGCGACGCGCGACCGCGCGCTCGAGGTGGCGGCGCGCTTCCGCGAGCCCGAGTCGCTCGCGGTCACCCTGGTCAAGGCGCTCGACGCGGGCGCCGGGGGCGTCTACGGCCCGCCGTCGGCGACGATTCGCGCCGCGCTGCGCGAGCTGCGGCGGCCGGTGCCGATGGTGGTGCGGCTGCCGCTCACGCCGCCCGACGACGACGTGCACGAGGCGCACGCGCTCGACGAGTCGGGCGACGGCGGGAGCGGGCGGCTGTTCGCGCCGCTCAAGGCCGGCTTCGCGGGGCTCGCGCTGCTGCCCGCCGCGCTCTCCGGGGACCTCTCGGCGCGCGTCGTGGCGCGCTGCGAGCGCGAGCTGGCGGGGTTCCGCGCGCGCTCGCCGCTCGGGGTCGCGTTCGCCGCGGGTGTCACCGACCTCGCGCTCGCGGCCGGCAACGCCCGCGCGCTCGAGCGGCTCGTCACGTGGGGCCGCGCGCGCTTCGGCGGCCTCGCCGGGTTCGAGACGCGCAACCTCGGCACGCTGATGGCGCGGCTGCACGAGTGGGGCGTCGAGCCCGACTTCGTCCTGGGCGCGGTCAACCCGCGCGGCTTCGCGATGCGGCCCGACCCCGCGCACGTGCTCGCGGCGCTCAAGCGCCCCGGCATCCCGGTGCTCGCGCACGAGCTGTGCGCGGGCGGCACGGTCGCGCTCGAGGAGGGCGCCGCGTTCGCGGCCGCGCAGGGCGCGTGGGGCCTCGTGCCCGAACTGATCGAGCTGGACGACGTGGCGGGCGAGTTGCGCCGGCTGGCCGCGTCCCGAACGGGCGCGACGGCGTAGGTCCGGCCGGCCCCGGCTCAGCGGGCCGGCGGGGTGTCGTCCGCGGTGCGGCCGTGGACCGGCAGGCCGCGGGCCCTGCGGCGGGCCGCGAAGTACTCCGCGACCTCCCCGAGCCGCTCGACGACGGCGAGCTTCTCCCGCAACGGCAGCGCGAGGAACTCGAGGTGCTGCCTCCTGCGATGCTCCCGCCAGCCGGCGCCGCTCCAGTCGCCGGACTCAGCCACCTTCGGCCTCTCCGTGGAGCAGGCGCAGTTCGGCCGCGTCGGCGAGGTCCTGCGGCCTGCCGGCTTCACGCTTGAGCTTCAGCAGGGCTTCGAGGCGCACGATCCGCACGGGAACTCCTGGAGCGACTTCCTCGACGAGCGCGAGGCGATGCTCTTCCTCGAAGTCGAAGGGCTCGGCCACGAACACGTCCACCGGGGTGTCGCGGAAGCGGTCGCTGTGAAAGCCGAGCACCGTCATGCCCTTGTCGCGGATCCACGCGGCCCGCTGCCCGGGGTCGGCGAACCCCTCCGCCGTGACCGGCACTCCCGGCCGGTAGCCGAGGCTCTCGAGGGCGCGGAACGCGGCGCGCACGGGTTCGGGCTGAAGCCGCACGACGATGTCGAGGTCCAGGGTCTGGCGGCCGTACCCGTGGGCGACGACGGCCAGCCCGCCCACGACCAGGAACGGCACACCGGCCGCGTCGAGGGCTCGCGCGACGGCCTCGACACTCGCGAGCTTCATCGGGCCTCCGGGCCGCGGGCCATCGCCCGCGAGCGGCGATCAGGTCAGTACGACTGCGTCCAGGTGTGGACGGTCTTCACGACCGTGAGGCTGGCCCTGCGGCAGGCCTCGTCGTAGGCGCCGCTGTTGGGCCACGAGTGCTTGCCGCACTCGCACACGAGCCGGCCGCTCGGCTGCTCGACGATCTTGCAGGACTTGTCCTTGCAGAACGGGCACATGGGGTGGAGCTCCTTTCGAAATGCGCGGGCCGCAGGATATCGGGGGCGCGCGAACGGGCGCAAACGCGGCGCGGGCGTGCTCGCGTCACGCCGCCCCGGCGCGGGCGGCGCCGGCCCTCAGCCCCGCGCCGCCTCGCGCGCCTCGGGGCCGAGTGCGTTCGCGAGCGCGATGCGGGCCAGCACGCCGGCGCCGCGCGTGCGGCGGCGCGCTCGCGCGGGGTCGGCGAAGTCCACGGCGTAGAGCCCGAAGCGGCCGTGGTAGCCGTCGGCCCACTCGAAGTTGTCGAGCAGCGACCAGTGCAGGTAGCCGAGCACGCGCGTGCCGCCCGCGATCGCGCGGTGCATGGCCTCGGCGAACCCGACGATCGCCCGCGGGCGGAACGCGTCGCGCTCGTCGGCGAAGCCGTTCTCCGTGACCAGCACCGGCGCCTCGGCGAGGCGCGCCGCGGCGTGGATCGCGCGCGTGAAGCCCTCGGGCCAGACCTCCCAGCCGAGGTCGTTGAGCGCCGCGCCGGGCCCGGCGACGTGCGGCACCGGCGAGAGCGAGCGCACGCGCCAGCGCGTGTAGTAGTTGAGCCCGATCCAGTCGAGCGCGCCCTTGAGGACCGGCACCACGCGCCGGACGGCGGTGGCGCCCGGGATCGCGAGGCTGACGACGCCGTCCACGGGTGCGCGCAGCACGGCCTCGTTGAAGACGCGGTGCTCGAACCAGGCCTGCACGCGGTCGAGCGGGTGCCAGGGGCGCAGCGGCTCGAGCTGTGCGAAGTGCTTCGCGAACCCCACGCGCGCCGCGCGGCCGTCGCCGTCGGCGTCGGTGTGGTCCTCGGCGTGGATGGCGCGGTAGGCGCGGCCGTGCGCCTCGAGCTGGTTCGCGATCACCGTGAGCGCACGCGAGTTGTCGCGTACCGCGGGCGGCCAGATGCCCTCCGACCAGCCGCGAAACGCGAACACCTCGGGCTCGTTCACCGTGCACCACCAGTCCACCTCGCCGCCGAACTCGCGCGCGCAGAAGCGCGCGAAGCGCTCGAAGGCCTCGACCGTGGCGGCCGACTCCCAGCCGCCCGCGTCGGCGATCCACAGCGGGTTCGTGAAGTGGTGGAGCGTCACGACCGGCGTGAGCCCGTGGCGGCGCAGCGAGGCGAGCACGGCGTGGTAGTGGGCGACCGCCCCGGGGTCGTAGCGCCCGGGCCGCGGCTCGATGCGGCTCCACTCGAACGACAGGCGGTGGGCGTTGTGCCCGTCGGCGGCGGCGAGCGCGAAGTCCTCGTCGAAGCGCTCGAAGTGCCGGCACGCGTCGCCGCTGCGCGCGCCGCCGCGGATCGCGCCCGCGACGTGCTCGAAGCGCCACCAGTCGTTGAGCGTGTTGCCGCCCTCGACCTGGTGCGCCGAGGTGGCCGCGCCCCACAGGAACCGCTCGGGAAAGCGAAGCGTCGCGTCGCTCATGGCGGCGGCAGCTTAGTCCCGCAGCGGGCCGGGCCGCGAGGGAGAAGCGTCTCGCGCGGGGCCGGGCGGCGCGGGGGAGTTCAGCGCGGCGCCCCGCTCTCGACCACCGGCGGCTCGACCGCGCGCTCGCGCGCGGCGATCGCGCGCAGTCGCGCCGACACCCACAGCGCCCCGCCGAGCAGGATGAGCGCGCACACGCTGGTCGCCACCGGGGCGCCGAAGCGCTGCGCGATGGCGCCCGCGAGCAGCGCGCCGAACGGCGCGGTGCCGAGGAACATGAGCGTGTAAATGCTCATGACCCGGCCGCGGTACTCGTCGGCCGTGGTCATCTGGACGAGGATGTTCGTGCTCGAGACGTAGAGGATGAGCCCGAAACCCGAGAGCGCCCCCATCAGCATCATGACCGCCGGCACGCGGATCCACGCGAAGCCCGCGAACCCGGTCCCCGCGAGGACGAGCCCGGTGAGCAGGTGGCGGCGCAGCGCCCAGCGGTCGAGCTTCGCGGTCATGCGCAGCGCCGCGAGCAGCGAGCCCACGCCGAACGAGGCGAGCAGCGCGCCGTACACCTGCGGCCCCGCGTGGAGCAGTTCGCGCGTGTAGACCGGCAGCAGCACGTTGTACTGGAACCCCAGCCCCGCGCACACCGCGAGCAGCAGGAGCAGGTTGCGCAGCGAGGTCGTGCGCCAGGCGTAGCGCACGCCGTCCACCAGCGTCGCGCCCATCGAGCGCGTCTCGGCCGGGCCCCCGCGCTTCGGCACGCGCAGCGCCGCGAGCGCGGCGAGCACCGCCACGAACGACAGCGCGTTCAGCCAGAAACACGCCGCCTCGCCGAGCGTGGCGAGCACGAGGCCGGCGACCGACGGCCCGACGATGCGCGCGGTGTTGAACGCCGCCGAGTTGAGCGCGATGCCGTTCGAGAGGTCCTCGCGCCCGGTCAGCTCGATGACGAACGACTGCCGGGCCGGCAGGTCGAAGGTGTTGACGCAGCCGTGCACGAGCGCGAGCGCCAGCACCATCCACGGCTGCACGACGCCGGAGCTGACCGCGAGCGCCATCAGCGTCGCCTGCAGCAGCATGAGCGACTGCGTAACGAGCAGCAGCCGGCGCTTGTCGACGCGGTCGGCGACCACGCCCGCCCACAGCGCGAGCGGCAGCACGGGGATGAACTGCGCGAAGCTGAGCAGGCCGAGCATGAACGCCGACGCGGTGAGCCGGTGCATGAGCCAGCCCTGCGCGACGCTCTGCATCCAGGTGCCGGCCAGCGAGACGAGCTGGCCCGACCAGTAGAGCCGGAAGTTGGGGTGCCGCAGCGCACGGAAGCCCGAGGTCGGGTCCGCGGCGGAGGAATCGCGTGTCATGTGCGGCCGACGCTAGCACACGGCGGCGCGGCCATCGGGCCCGCGGGCCCGGCCGGCGGCGCGGGCGCGACGCCGCTACGCCCGCGCGAGCATTCGCCGCGTGCCGGCGCGGCTGTGCAGCACGAGCAGCGAACGCGCGGCGATGGTCCAGAGCTGCGCGCGCGTGAGCTTGGGCCGCCCGAGCAGCGGAAAGCGCCGGTCGGCGTGCGCGACGCGGATCGAGGCGCGCGCCCACAGGGCCGGCCACAGGCAGAAGAGCCGGTAGCGCACGTGCCGCGGCGCGATCGTGTCGAGGTAGTCGGCGACCTGGTCGAGCGCCTCGTGCGCGAGCCCCTCGAGACGGCGCGCGAGCGCGAGCGCGCCGGGCGCCTCGCCGCCCGCGAGGTCGCGCGTCGTGAGGCCGGCCTCGGCGAGCCATGCGGCCGGCAGGTAGCAGCGGCCGCGGCGCACATCGGTCGGCCAGTCGAGCAGGATGTTGGTGAGCTGCAGCGCCTCGCCGACTTTGGGGGCGAGCTGCCTCCGGCGCTCGCGGACCCCACCCGCGGGCTCCGGGCCGGCGCGGCGCTCGTGGAGCTTCGTCAGCATCACGCCGACGCAGCCGGCGACGACCCAGCAGTAGTCCCGCAGCTCGGCTTCGTCGTCCACGTAGCAGACGCCCGGCCCGCGCCGTGCGGCGCGGGCGGCGTAGCGGCGCATGCCGTCGGACATGGTGCGGACGCCCTCGGCGACCGCCTCGCGGTCGCCCGGCTCGAGCGCGCGGAACGCCTCGAGCACGAGCGGCAGGTGGGCGAGCAGGTCGAAGTCGGAGTCGGGATGGCGGGCCGCCGCAGGCGAGGGCCCGCTCGCCGGCGCGGCGGTCGCCAGCGACGCGGCGGCAGCGGCGTCGCCGCCGAGCGCGGCCGCGAACGCGTCGAAGCGCGACTCGATCTCGTCCGGGCTGCCCGCCCAGCGGTCCTCGATGGTGTCGGCCGCGCGGCAGAGCAGGTAGGCGACCCGCACCGCCTCGCGGAGCGAGCCGCCGAGCAGTTCGATGTTGAGGGCGAAGGTGCGCGAGACCCGCGGCAGGGTGCGCCGGCAGAACTCGCGCGCCGCCGCCGGGGAAGAGGAGGTCATGGGGGGATGCCGTCCGGGGCCGGTCGGATGCGCGACGCGGCAATATAGCCCGAAAGGCCGCGCGGGCGGGGGCGCCGGCCGTCCCGGGGGCGGCCGGCGCCCCCGCCGCCACTCGTCAAATCTGCGCCGCCGGTGCTGCGTCCGCCGGGGCGGCTGTGCTAGCTTGCCGCCCGGTTTCGCGGCCCGAGTGCCGAGTTCCGCCCTCCCGGCGCCCCGCGGGGCCCCCGGCACGGCGCAACGGGCGCCGGCCTTCGTCCATCCGGCCCGCCGAGGTTCCCCGAATGCCCTCCACGGGTGCGTTCCGCACCGTTTCCCGACTCGCCGTCGCGACGTCCGTGCTGATGTTCGCGCTCATCGTCGTGGGCTCGATCGTCCGCACGACGGGCTCGGGGCTGGCCTGCCCGGACTGGCCGCTCTGCCACGGCAAGCTCATCCCGCCCTTCGACTTCAACATCTGGATGGAGTGGTTCCACCGGCTGCTGGCGCTGCTGGTCGGGCTGCTGCTGCTGGCGACGACCGTGGTGACGCTGGCGCGGCGCGAGACGCGCGCGAAGCTGGGCGGGCTCGCGGCGCTGTCGGTGGCGCTCTACTTCTCGCAGGCGCTCCTGGGCGCGCTCACCGTCTGGAAGCTGCTCGACCCCTCGGTCGTGAGCGGGCACCTCGCGGTCGGACTGCTGCTCTTCGCCACGTTCGTCACGATCGCGGTGACCGCCCATCTCGAGGCCGCACCGGGCGCGCTCGCCGCCGCGGGCCCGCGCACGCCGGACCACCTGCCGCTGTTCGCGGCGGTCGCGGTCTTCACCTGGTTCCAATCGGTGCTGGGCGGCATGGTCAGCACGCACCACGCGAGCCTCGCGTGCCCCGACTGGCCGACCTGCCACGGCGAGTGGTTCCCGCCCTTCGAAGGCCTCGTGGGGCTGCAGATGGGTCACCGCTGGGCGGGCTACGCGCTCACGCTGCTCGTGATCTGGACCGGCCTGCGCGCCGGCCGGGCCGGCGACGGCGTGGTGCGCTACGCGGCCCACCTGCTGCCGCGCCTCGTGTTGCTCCAGGTCGCGATCGGCGTCGCCAACGTGCTCATGGGCATCCCGGTGTGGGTCTCGGCGCTCCACCTCGGCAACGCCACGCTGATCCTGACGGTGTCGCTGGTCGCGACGCTGCGCCTCGCGGCGCAGCCGCTGGCGGTCGCCGCGCCGGCGGAGGCGCCGGCGCGATGAGCGTCGCGATGCCCGCCGTGAAGCGCTCCGCCCCGTGGCGCGCGTGGCTGGATCTGACCAAGCCGCGCATCGTCATGCTCGTGCTCTTCACCGGGCTTCCCGCCGTGCTGCTCGCCGCGCAGGGCGAGCCGCCCGCGCGCGTGTTCTGGGGCGCCGGCATCGGCATCGCGCTCTCGGCCGCGGCGGCCGCGGCCTTCAACCACTACTACGACCGCGACATCGACGCGCTCATGACGCGCACGCGCACGCGGCCGCTGCCCGCCGGGCTGCTCTCGCCCGCGCAGGCGGCGACCCTCGGGCTGCTGCTCGCGTGGCTCGCCTACGTGGTGCTGGCCGTCTTCTGCAACCCGCTGGCGGCGCTGCTGGCGATGGCCAACATCTTCTACTACGCCGTCGTCTACACGATCTGGCTCAAGCGCCGCACGCCGCAGAACATCGTGATCGGCGGCGGCGCGGGCGCCTCGGCGCCGGTCATCGCGTGGGCGGCGGTGACGGGCACGGTCGAGTTGCCGGCGATCCTCATCGCCGCGGTCGTGTTCCTGTGGACGCCGCCGCACTTCTGGGCGCTCTCGCTCTACCGCCGCGAGGACTACCTGCGCGCGAACCTGCCGATGCTGCCCGTCACCCACGGCGAGCCGGAGACGCGCCGCCAGGTCCTGCTCTACTCGATCGCCCTGGTGGCGCTGACGCTCGGCATGGCCCCGTTCACCGGGCTGGGCTGGCTCTACCTGTCGGCCGCCGCGGTGCTCGGCGCGCTGTTCGTCGCGGGGGCCGTGCGGCTCCACCGCGAGAAGAGCGAGGCGCGGGCCCGGGGGCTCTTCCGGTTCTCGATCCTGTACCTGTTCGCGCTGTTCCTGTTCATGACCGCCGACGCCTGGCTGAGGCTGCGGGGAGCGTAGGGCGGGGCGGCGTTTCCGGCCGCTCCAGCGGCGCTCGCGCGGGTTTCAGACCCCCGTCGCGGGGAAGTCAAAAAGTCGTGGTCAGGCCGCGCGGGCGCGTGCTATACAACCCAGTCTCGACTGCGTCTGCTCACTCCGTCCGGGCAGGTGCCCGTCCCGCGGGCACGTCGGTGTCGGCCCATCCCAGTACAGCCCATCGGTCTCGAGGAGGATGCCTTGCTGAACAAGGCCTACATCGGCCTGATCGCGGCCGCGATCGGGATCGCCGCCGTCGCCGGATGCGGCACGCAGGCGACCGCCGACCGCAGCGCCCAGCTCTACGACACCTGCGCGCCCTGCCACGGCGCGGCGGGCGAGGGCAACCTCGAGCTGCGCGCGCCGGCGATCGCCGGACTGCCGAAGTGGTACGTCGCCGCCCAGCTGGCCAAGTTCAAGTCCGACGTGCGCGGCGCCCACCCCGACGACATGGAAGGCCACCGGATGCGTCCGATGGCGCGCTCGCTGCTGCTCCAGAACGACGCGGACCTGGTCGCGGACTACGTCGCGAAGCTGCCGGCCGCCTGGCAGAAGCCCGACTTCGCGATGGCCGACACCGCCGCCGGCGGCGCCACCTACCGCGGCATCTGCGTCACCTGCCACGGCGAGGCGGCCGAGGGCAACGAGGCGCTGGGGTCGCCGCCGCTCAAGAACCAGCACGACTGGTACATGGTCGCGCAGCTCCGGAAGTTCCAGTCCGGCATGCGCGGCGCGCACCCCGACGACGTGACCGGCGCGCAGATGCGCGCCATGTCCATGACGCTGGCCGACAGCGTCGCGATGCACGACGTCGTCTCGTACGTGAAGTCCCTTTCCCGCTGAGCGACCCGAGGAGCCCCGGCATGGCCGACCACAGCGACCGCCCGTCCGAGAACTGGGGCCACGACGTGGCCAAGTGGACGTTCGTCTTCACCGTCGTCCTGGCGGCGCTCTACGTCGGCGCCGTGTTCGTCTTCATCCTGTAACGAGCGAGGGAGCCCGAGCCGATGCTTGACCGCCTCATCGCCAGCGCCTCGAGCTACTCCGGCGACGTGGACCAGCTGTTCGTCCTCATCACCGTGATCGTGGGCGTTTGGTTCATCGCCGCCGAGGCGATGTTCTTCTGGCTCATCTTCCGGTTCCGCGCGAAGGACGGCGTGAAGGCCCAGTACGTCACGGGCAAGGAGAAGCACCTCAAGCAGTGGATCAACATCCCGCACGCGCTGGTGCTGCTCTTCGACGTCGTCATCATCGTCGCGGCGATCCGCGTGTGGGTGATGATCAAGCAGACGCTGCCGCCCGCGGACCGCACGGTGCGGGTGACCGCGCAGCAGTGGGCGTGGACGTTCACGGCCCCGGGCCCCGACAACAAGCTCGACACCGCGGACGACATCCGCACGACCGACGAGATGCACGTCGAGGTGGGCAAGACCTACCACTTCCTGCTCGAGTCGAAGGACGTCCTGCACAGCTTCTTCGTGCCGGCGTTCCGCCTGAAGCAGGACGCGACCCCCGGCCGCATCTACACGGGCTGGTTCAAGCCGACGAAGGCCGGGACGTTCGACATCCTGTGCGCGGAGATCTGCGGCATCGGCCACGGCGCCATGGGCGCGAGGCTGGTCGTGGACACCGCCGAGTCCTACGCCGCGTGGGAGCAGGCGCACGCCGCCGAGGCGCCGCCCGAGGAGACTCCGGTCGAAGAGGCCGCGGACGCCACGACCGCGGCGGGCGAGGCGACCACCACCGAATCGGCGCCGGCTTCGGCCGCCGGGCACTGACGGGGAGCACGATGGCCCACCACACGCACGAGGAGGCCCACGTGGCCGGCACGGCGCACGACGCGCACCACGCCCACCACGACGAGGGCTGGTTCAAGAAGTACTTCTGGTCCACCGACCACAAGATCATCGCCTTCCAGTACATCTTCACGGGCATGGCGCTGGCGCTGCTCGGCGCGTTCATGGCCTACGTGTTCCGCATGCAGCTGGCGTTCCCCGGCCAGCCCGTGCCCGGCTTCGGCGTGGTCTCGCCGGGCCAGTACAACATGCTGATCACGAACCACGGCAGCATCATGATCTTCTGGGTCGCGATGCCCGTGCTGATCGCCGGCTTCGGGAACTACCTGATCCCGCTCATGGTCGGCGCGGACGACATGGTGTTCCCGCGCCTGAACCGCCTCAGCTACCAGCTGTTCCTGCTCAGCGCGCTGGTGCTGCTCGCCTCGCTGTTCGTGCAGAACGGCGGCTTCGGCGGCGCCTGGACGTCGTACCCGCCGCTGTCGGCGAACAAGAACTACAACCTCACCCCCTGGGGATCGTCGCTCTGGCTCATCGCGGTCGCGCTCGAGTTCGTGGCGTTCCTGCTCGGCGGCATCAACTTCATCGTCACCGCGATGAACTCGCGCGCCCCCGGCATGAAGGCGTTCGACGTGCCGATCGTGGTGTGGACGATCGTCATCGCCAGCATCCTGTTCATGGCCTCGGTCGGTCCGCTCATCGCCGGCGCGGTGATGCTGCTGTTCGACCAGCTGCTCGGCACCAGCTTCTTCAACCCGACCAAGGGCGGCGACCCGATCCTCTGGCAGCACCTGTTCTGGTTCTTCGGGCACCCCGAGGTCTACGTCGTGCTGCTGCCCGCCATGGGCATCGTGGCCGAGGTCATGACCGTGTTCGCGCGCAAGAAGCTGTTCGCCTACAAGACGGTGATCTACACGATCATCGCCACCGGCGTTCTGAGCTTCTTCGTGTGGGCGCACCATCAGTTCGTCGCCGGCATCGACCCGCGCATGGCGAACGTGTTCACGGTCACGACGGTGCTCATCTCGATCCCGATCGCCGAGATGTGCTTCGTGTACATCGCCACGCTCTACGGCGGCTCGATCCGGCTCACGACCCCGATGCTGTGGGCGCTCGCGTTCATGGCCGAGTTCCTGATCGGCGGCGTGACCGGCATCTTCCTCGGCGCGAGCGGCCTCGACATCCACTTCCACGACACCTACTTCGTCGTGGCGCACTTCCACTACACGTTCTTCCCGATCGCGATCATCGCGGTCGTGGCCGGAATCACGTTCTGGTTCCCGAAGATGTTCGGGCGCCACATGAACGAGTTCTGGGGCAAGGTGCACTTCTGGGGGACGATCATCCCCTTCAACGGCATCTTCATCCCGCTCTTCATTCTCGGCGCCGCCGGCGAGCACCGCCGCATCTTCGACTACTCGAACTTCCCGCACCTCGCGCAGCCGTGGATGAACGACATGCGCGTGTTCGCGACCGTGTCGCTCGTGGTCATGCTGGCGTTCCAGGTCCCGTTCCTCGTGAACTTCGTGTGGAGCATGTTCAAGGGCCCGAAGGCGGACAGGAATCCGTGGAAGGCCAACACGCTGGAGTGGTCGGCGGACTCCCCGCCGCCGCACGGCAACTGGTCCCAGATGCCCACGGTGTACCGCGGGCCGTACGAGTACAGCGTGCCCGGCCGGGAAAAGGACTACTGGCCGCAGGACGAGAAGGCGTGAGGGGGGCCCGGCGGTGAAGACCATCGCGACGACGCGCAGCGCCATGAACATCCCCACGGGCCGCCTCGCGGTCTGGTGGGTGCTCGTCTCCGAAGTCGTCATCTTCGGCGGCGTGCTGGTCTCCTACATCATGCACCGGCTCGGCCACCCCGAGTGGGCCGACCAGGCGTCGCACACCCACATGTGGCTGGGCGCGTTCAACACCTTCGTCCTGCTGACCTCGAGCCTCTCGGCGGTGCTCGCGCACCAGGCCGCCGAGCAGGGCGACGGCAGGAAGGCGGCGAACTTCCTGTACCTGACCTGCCTCGGGGCCCTGATCTTCCTCGGGGTCAAGTCCTACGAGTGGACGAGCGAGATCAAGGAAGGCTTCACGCTCCAGTCGGGCGGGTTCTGGTCCTACTACTACCTCGCCGCCGGCCTGCACGCGTTCCACGTCGTCGCCGGCGCCGTGATCATGCTGTGGGTCGCCGCCTCGGCGCGGAGGAACCAGGACCTGCACCGCGTCGAGAACATCGGGATCTACTGGCACTTCGTCGACATCGTCTGGATCTTCCTGTTCCCGCTGCTGTACATCGCCAAGTAGGCCGGAGGAGAGCATGTCCGCGCACGAGAACGCTCACGGCCACGACCGGGGCCACGCAAAGGGCCACCACCGCAACTACGTGAAGATCTGGGGCATCCTGATGGTGCTGCTCGTCGTCAGCGTCGTCGGCCCCATGACCGGCATCCGCGTCGTCATGCTGCTGACCGCCTTCGGCGTGGCGGCGGTCAAGGCGTACATCGTCGCCAAGAACTTCATGCACCTCGACGTGGAGAAGCCGATCATCCGCTGGGCGCTCGGCCTCTCGGTCGTGTTCATGGTGCTCATGTACGCCGGCATCGCGCCCGACGTGCAGAAGAGCGACGGGCAGAACTGGCGCAAGGACGAGGGCTTCCACCACCTGCCGCCGCAGCCGGAGCACGGCCTGCACCACGAGGAACTCGAAACGATGGGCGGCGACGTCCGCCGGGCGGCGAAGCACCTTGAGCAAGTCCCCGACTCTCTCTGAGCCCGCCCTCGCGGCGCCCGCGCCCCGGCGCTTCACGCACAGCGCCACGCTGGGGATGGGGCTGTTCGTGTTCGCCGAAGTCATGCTGTTCGCCGGGTTCCTGTCGGCGTTCGCGATCGTGCAGGGCTCGGCGATGCCGGGCATGTGGCCGCCGCCCGACCAGCCGCGGCTGCCGATCGGGCGCACGGCGCTCAACACGCTCGCGCTGCTCGCCAGCGGCGTGCTGCTGTTCCTCGGCGGGCGGCGCTTCCGCCGCGCCGGCGCCGCGGCCGCCGGGCCGTGGATGCTGGGCGCGCTCGCGCTCGGCGGGGCGTTCGTGCTGTTCCAGGGCCTCGAGTGGGCGGCGCTCATCGGACACGGCCTGACGCTCACCTCGAGCCAGCTCGGCGGCTTCTTCTACGTCATCATCGGCACCCACGCGCTGCACGCCGTGGCCGCGATCCTCGCGCTCGGCTGGGGCGTGGCCACGATGCGCGCCGGGAAGCTGCGCGAGTCGGCGCTCGGGGCCATCGAGCTGTTCTGGTACTTCGTCGTGCTCGTCTGGCCGCTGCTCTACTGGCGGGTCTACCTGTGAGGCGCCCGCGCGTCCTCGCGGCGCTGCTCGCCGTGGTGCTCACGTCGCTGCCGGCGCTCGCGGCGGCCTGCCCGACCTGCGGGGTGGGCAACGGCCGGAACAAGATGGCGTACTTCGTGACGACCATCGTCCTGTCGCTGCTGCCGCTCGGGATCATCGCCGCGGGGCTCTTCTACCTCGTGCGCAAGGGCCGCGCGTTCATCGCGACGGAGTTCCGCGAGAGCGACGAGGACTCGCCGGCGGGCGCGGCCGAGGGCGGCCCGGCGCGGAGCTGAGAGCGCGGGGGGGCGGCGGTCTCCCGGCGCGCACGCCTCGAAAAGAAACGAGCCCCGGCGGGTCTCCCCACCGGGGCTCTCAAGTTGGTAGCGGGGGCTGGATTTGAACCAGCGACCTTCGGGTTATGAGCCCGACGAGCTACCAGACTGCTCCACCCCGCAGCAATGGGCGCAAACTAGCCGCCGACCCCTCGGCTGTCAAGCCGGCCGGCCGCCGTTCGCCCGCCGGCGGGCGGACCCCGGAGCGGCCCGGGATGCGATTCCGGGCGGCCCGGAGCAT
>CAZUEM010000013.1:14342-43976 GCA_964619155.1 uncultured bacterium | reverse complement strand
AGGGTGGCCGCCAGGAGACCCACTATCGCGTTGACCTAGGGTCGCTCCATATCAGGGGATGACCGCGAGCCGCGCGGTGCGCGACTCGTTCCCGGCCGAGAGCTTCAGGAAGTAGAGCCCCGCCGGGGCGGAGCGGCCGTCCGCGTCGCGTCCGTCCCAGCGCGCGAGGTGCTCGCCCGCCCCGTGCGCGCCGCGCGCCAGGACGCGCACGAGACGCCCCGAGACGTCGTGCACCGCCAGCGTGGCTTCGCCGGCCGCGGGCAGCGTGAAACGGACCGCCGCGCCGGCGCGGGCCGGGTTCGGCCACGGCGCCGCGAGCGCCAGCGCGCGCGGCCCCGCCGCCGGCGGCTCGACCGCCACGTACGCGAGCGGCGCGAGCACGGCGAACGTCATCTTCGGCAGCGCGAGCAGCAGCGACTGGTTGAAGCCGTCGTACGGCGTCGCGCTCGAGGCCAGCACGCCGGGGTTGGCGGGGCCGGAGCCGCCGTACTGCGGGTCCTGGCTGTTCACGAGCTCGGTCCAGGCGCCCGCCCACGGCACGCCGATCCGGTACGAGGCGTAGTCGTTGTTCGAGAAGTTCGCGATCACCACGACCGGGTTGCCCGAGCCGTCGGTGCGCCGGAAGGCGATGACGTTGCCGCCCTCGTTCAGGTGGAAGACGTGCGTGCCGGACGAGGCGCGCAGCGCGCCGAGCGAGCGGCGCAGCCCGACCAGCTTCTGGTGGAACGCGAACACGCCCGCGTTCGCCGTCTTCTTCGCCCAGTCGATCCGGCCCGAGCCGTCGGGGTTGAAGTCGTTCGATTCCAGCCACTCGTCGCCCATCAGCATCGCCGGGATGCCGGCCGCGGTCAGCACGAGCCCGTTCGCGAGCAGCATCCGCCCGCGCGCGAACGCGTCGTCGTGCGGGGCGACCGGGTCGATCGTCCTGACCATGCGCTGGCCGCCGCTCGAGGGCCAGGCCTCGTCGTGCAGCTGGACGTAGTTGAGCGCGCGCGGGCCGCTCACCCACGCGCCGCTGCCGAGCAGCGCGCCGCGCACCGCGGACATGTTCGGGTCGCCCGCCGCCGCGGCGAACACCGCCGACCGCACGTTGTCGCGGAACGCCATGTGGTACTGCGCGTCGAAGCCGGCGCCGCCCGAGGCGACGGGCATGGTGATCCAGTCGTTGTTCGGCAGCTGCTCGGCGATCGCGATCTTGTCGGCCCAGCGGTTCGCCATCTCGGAGTTGAGGCGCTGCATGAGCGCCCAGCCCGAGGCCGCGTGGACGCCCGGGTTCATGTACGCGGTGGCGTCCATGCGGAAGCCGTCCAGGCGGTACTCGCCGAGCCAGTGGTGCGCGCTGTTCGCGAAGTAGTCCGCCACCGCGGGCGTGCCGAACGCCGCCTGCGAGCCCCACGGCGTCTGCACGTCGGGGGTCTCGAACCACTGCTGCGTGCCGTCGTAGTTCCAGAGGAAGTTGTCGCTCGGGGAGAAGTGGTTCCAGACGATGTCGAGCAGCACCGCGATGCCGTTCTGGTGGAGCGTGTTCACCATCGCCTTGAACTGGTCCGGCGTGCCGTACTTCCACTCCGGCGCCCACTGCGTGATCGGGTTGTAGCCCGCCGAGAAGTCGCCGGGGAACTCCGTGACGGGATTCAGCTGCACGGCGTTGACCCCGAGGCTCTTCAGGTGCGCGACGCGCGCCGCCACGTCGGAGAAGCGCGACGGGTTGGGCGCGGCGCCGTAGGGATCGTTGAGCCCGGCGAACGAGCCGACGTGGAGCTGGTAGACGACCATCGCCTCGGGATCGGGCACGGTGTAGGCCGAGTCGGTCCAGGTGAAGCGGAACGGGTTCTCGACGTACGCGTTGTAGTTGCCGGGGGCGTTCATGCCGCGCGCGCGCGGGTCCGGCGCGTAGCCGCCGTCGGCGGTGCGCGTCGGGAACCAGAACTTGTACTCGTGCCGGTCCAGGACGTTGTTGACCTTCCCGATGAAGTACTCGCCGACCTTCGTCAGCGCCGTGGTGCCCCAGGCGTTGAACGTGCCGCGCACGTACGCCTGCGCCACCGTGGGCGCCCAGACCTTGAAGACGGCCGCTCCGCCGTTGACCAGCGTCGCCCCGACGGGTGCGTGGGAGTAAGTGACGAAGTCGAGCACGAACCCGCCATCCGCCGGCGGCCCAGCGGTTAAGCCGTTCACGCTCAAGTAGTCCGTCACCGCTCCGTCGGTCAGCTCGATCCAGTAGCTCTCGGTGGTCGAGGCGGTGGCGGGGACCATGGCGGCCCAGATGTCGTACGGCCCGCGCGTGCCGACGCGGGAGGCCGGGACGTCGGTCGTCGTGGCCCCGGCGACCACGTGGACCGAGGCCGAGGTGAGGTCGTCGCGCCAGGTCTGGAAGCGGACCTGGAACGTCTCGCCGTTCACGGGGCACAGGGGCCGGCGGTCCTGCCAGGACAGGTGCGAGACGCCGGCCCACTCGACGTTGCCGTCGGGGGCGGCGGCGGAGGCGGGCTGCAGGCCCGCCAGGCCGGCCAGCAGGAGGGCGGCGAGGAGGGTGCGGAGGCTCGGGTGCATGGGGTTCCTCGTGGAGGCGGCTCGGCGATGCATGAGCATGCGACAGTTCGTCGATGCCCGTCCAGTGCGGCATACTGCCCGCGCTCCGCTTCCCGATTGTCTCGACCTGCGCAAATCGTCGCGAGGAACCCGTGCCCACCGTGCGCCGCACCCGCCGCGCCCTGCCGGCCGCGCTCGCCGGCCTGCTGGCGACCGCTTCGCCCTCGGCCGCCGTCACGTTCGTCGTCTCCATTCCGGCGACGACGCCCGCCGACACCGCCCTGTGGATTTCCGGCGACCGGCCCGAGCTCGGCGCCTGGAACGGCGCCGGCGTCCGCCTGAAGCGATCCCCGGACGGCTCCTGGAGCGGTTCGGTGGCGATCCCGGCCGGGGCCTCGTTCGAGTACAAGGTGACGCGCGGCGGCTGGGCCACGGTCGAGAAGGACGCCGCGGGCGGCGAGATCGCCAACCGGCGCGGGACGGCCACGGCAGGGGAGGACACGCTCCGCATCGCGGTCGCCGCCTGGCGCGACGCGTTCGAGAAGCCGGCCGCGCGCGTCTCGAGCATCACCGGCGACGTGCGCCGGCATCCCGCGTTCGCCTCGCGTCACGTGCTCCCGCGCGACGTGATCGTCTGGCTGCCTCCCGGGTACGACGCGCAGGCGGACCGGCGCTACCCGGTCGTCTACTTCCACGACGGCCAGAACGTCCTCGACGGCGCGACCAGCTTCATCCCCGGCCAGGAGTGGCGGGCGGACGAGGCGGCCGACCGGCTCGTCCGTTCGGGCCGCGTGCCGCCGTTTCTCATCGTCGCGGTCTCGAACACGTCCGCCCGGGTGGACGACTACACCAGCGAGCCGGGCGGGCCGCGCGGCGGCGGAAAGTCCGCCGCGTACTTCCGCTTCCTGCTCGAGGAACTGCTCCCGTTCGTGGACGCGAACTACCGCACGCTCACCGGGCCCGCGCACACCGCCGTCGTCGGCTCGTCGCTCGGCGGGCTGGCCGCGCTCGACCTCGGGCTCGCGCACCCGGAGCGCTTCGGCCTCGTGGGGTGCGTCTCGCCGGCCGTGTGGTGGGCCGACACGGCGATCGTGCGCCGCGTGCGCGAGGGCGCGAAGCGCCCGCTGCGCATCTGGCTCGACATCGGCACCGAGGAGAGCACCGGCTCCGACACCGGACGCAAGGTGTGGCTCGAGCACGCGCGGCTCCTGCGCGATGCGCTCGCCGCGAAGGGCTGGCGCGAGGGCGCCGACCTGGCCTACGTCGAGGCCGAGGGCGCGCGCCACAACGAGGCCGCCTGGGCGGCCCGGATCGGGGACATCCTCGAGTTCCTGCTCGCCGGACCGGACGGCCGCTGAAGCGGACGGCCCCGCCGGCGTGGACCGGCGGGGCCGTCGCGTTCCTCCCGGGGCTCAGCGCGTGACGCGGAACACCCTGCCCGTGCTGCCGGGCACCGTCACCGACGCCGTGCCGCTCCAGGCCTGCGGGGCGCCGCCCTCGAGCGCGTCCACCGCGCTGGCCTTGCCGCCCCACCGCGCGCAGTCGAGCGGCACCGTCGCGGGCGAACGGCCGGCGTTGATCACGACGACGAACGTCTCCCTGCCGTCCGTGCGCTCGAACGCGTAGGTCATGCCGTCGGCCGCGAGCGTGCGGAACTCGCCCGTGCGGAGCGCGGCGTGCGCGTTGCGCAGGTTGCCGAGCTTCGTGTACCAGGCGTGCATGGCCGCCCGCTTCGGATCCTTCTCCCAGTCCCACACGAACGGCCGCCGGCAGTCGGGGTCGCGGCCGCCTTCCATGGCGATCTCGTCGCCGTAGTAGATGGCCGGCGCGCCCACGTAGGTCATCTGGAAGAGCGCCGCCAGCATCAGGCGGCTGGCGTCGCCGTTGGCCTGCGTCAGGTAGCGCACCGTGTCGTGGCTGTCGATCAGGTTCATCTGCACGGCGACGGACTGGCTGGGGTAGGCCAGCCGCCCGCTCGCGAGGGAGGCGTCGAACTCGGCGGCCGTGCCCTGGCCCTGGCAGAGGAACTTGAGGACCGGGTCGCGGAAGAACGCGTAGTTCATCACCGCGTCGTACATGCCGGGGCGGACGTAGTCGGAGGCGTTGCCCCACAGTTCGCCGACGATGTAGGCGTCCGGCTTGACGGACTTCACCCGCTGGTTGAAGAGCTTCCAGAACCAGTACGGCAGCTCGTTCGGCACGTCGAGGCGCACGCCGTCCACGTCCGCGACCTTGAGCCAGTACTCGGTCGCGTCGAGCAGGTAGTTGACCAGGCCGACGTTCGGCTGCGCGTCCTTGACGTCGCGGATGCCGACCTCGGCCTTGTCGTCGCGCGAGAGGTCGAAGTTCAGGTCCGGCAGGTCGCCGAAGTTCCACCAGCAGTAGTAGTAGTCCGACGGCTTCCACGGGCGGTTCACGCTCGGCCAGCCCTCGGGCAGCGGCCAGCGCTTGAACTGGAACCAGCTCCAGTACGGGGACTGCTCGCCCTTCTCGACCGCGTCCCGGAACGCGAAGTTCGAGTTGCCGCAGTGGTTGTAGACGATGTCGAGAATGACGCGGATGCCCTTCGCCTTCGCCTCCTTCACGAAGGCGATGAACTCGTCGTTCGAGCCGAAGTGCGGGTCGATCTTCCGGTAGTCGGCGGCGTCGTACTTGTGCGTGCTCTTGGCCTCGAAGATCGGGTTGAAGTAGAGGATCGTGACGCCCAGCGACTTCAAATAGTCGAGCTTCTGGCGCACGCCCTCGATGTCGCCGCCGTAGAACGCCATCCAGTCGCGCTTGTCCGGCGTGTGCGGGGACTGGGTGAGGACCCGGTAGTCGTTCCAGTCGGGGACGAGGTGGTAGTACTCCTGGTAGTCGACGTTGAGCACGCCGGAGGGCGGGAGCTGCGTCTTGCCCTGGTAGTACCACTCCTTGAAGTCCGGGTCGTTCTTCGGATTTCCGTTGCGGAACCGGTCGGGGAAGATCTGGTAGATGATGCCGTTCTTCACCCAGTCGGGAGTCTCGAACGCGGGGAACTTCGCGGGATCGAACGTGAAGCGCTTCGCCGCCGTGGCCGCGAAGCCGTCCGGCCCCAGCCACTGCGCCTTGGCCCCGTCCCGGTAGCGGAAGGCGTAGGGCGTCGGCGCGCCCAGGGTCAGTTCGGCCCGGAAGTACTCGTAGACCTTGTCCGTCATGATGGCCTTGAGCGGCGTCACCGTCTCCCTGCCGCCCGGCCAGGTCACGAGGTCCACGCCCTCGACGTCGTCGAGGTGGGCGCGGGCGGTGAACTGCACGCGGCCGCCGCCCATCGCGTTCACTTCGCTCGCGCCCTGCGTGTGCTGGACGCCGTCGGCGAACACCTGGCCGTCGCCCTTCTTCACCGAGATCGAGGGGAAGCGCTCGTCGACGTTGCGGATCGAGTTCTTGCCGCCGAAGCCGTCGTCCACCTCGCCGTCCTGGCCGGCCTTGTCCTGCGTCCAGCCGCTCGTCCCGATCACGAACTTGTACGGGTAGGAGCCCGGCGCGAGCAGCATCGTCACCGTGTACTCGCCGTCGCCGTCCGGATCGGTCACCGCGGTCTTGCCGACCGTCCAGTCGTTGAACGCCCCGGCGAGCCACAGCTGGTCGGGCTTGCCGTCGGGGCGGAACTTGAACGTCACCTGCCGCAGGCCCTGCTTGACCGGCGCGGCCTTCTTGATCGTCGTGCCGTGGCCCGCGACGAGCGGCTTGTCGGCGACCACCAGCACGCTGTTCTGCCCGCCGAAGCCGTCGGACTCGAACTCGGCCGCGCTCTCGTCGGTCATCCACTGGTCGCCGTTGACCACGAACTTGTACGTCACGCGCCCGGCCGGGATCTCGACGTCGGCACTCCACACGCCGTCCTTGTCGGGATCGGACATCGGGTTCGCGGTCGCGTTCCAGCCGTTGAAGCTGCCGGCGACGCTCACGGCGTTCACGCCGCCGATGACGGGCTGGTAGCGGAAGGTGATCTTCGCCGCGAGCGCCGGAACGGCCGCCAGCAGCAGGGCCGCGGCGAACAGCAGGGCTTTCGCGGCGGCCGCGGTCGGGAAGGTGCGCCTCATGTGTGCTTCTCCTGCGGGCCCCGCGCGGGGCGGGATCGGGGTGCCGGTTGCGGCCGGAACGGATGCGCCGGGGCGGTGGCCCCGGCGCGCGAGCCTGCTATTTCACGACGACGATGCTGTTCTTGCCGCCGAATCCGTCGTCCTTGCTCTGCGGGTTGCCCTCGTCGGTCTTCCAGCCGGAGCCGTCCACGAGGAACTTGTAGGCGTAGGTCCCGGCGGCGAGCTTGCGCGTGACGGTCCACGTCCCGTCGGCCGCCTGCGTCATGCGGTCGGCGGTGGTCGCCCAGGCGTTGAAGTCGCCGCAGAGCGCGACCGAGGACTTCGCCGGGCCCGCGTAGGTGAAGACCACGCCGGCGGACGTGACCTCGGGGGCGCGCGGCTTCGCGCCGGGAGCGAGCGCCTTCACGGCCGCCGCCGCCGGTGCGGCCGGCTTCGCCGCCGGCGCCGCGGCGCCCTCGCCGACCACCACGACGCTGTTCTTTCCGCCGTAGCCGTCGTCCACGAACTCGGCCGCGTTCGGGTCCTCCTTCCAGGTGCCGCCGTCCACGACGAACTTGTAGGCGTAGCGGCCCGCGGGAAGCGCCTTCGTGATCGTGAACGTGCCGTCGGCCGCCTTCGTGAGCGCGTCGGCCGAGGTGCTCCAGCTGTTGAACTCGCCCGCCAGGTTCACCGTGTTCGCCGGGCCGGAGTAGCGGAACACCACGCCGCCGGCGGTCGCCGCCGGGGCCGCGCCCTTCGCGGGCGGCGCCGCCGGCGCAGCGGCCGCCGGGGCCGCGGCGCCGACGACGACGAGGCTGTTCTTGCCGCCGAAGCCGTCGTCCACGCCCTCGGTCACGGTCGGGTCGGGCTTCCAGTTCCCGCCGTCCACCACGAACTTGTAGGCGTACTTGCCGGGCGCCAGCTTCTTCGCGAGGCGCCAGGTGCCGTCGGCCTGCTTCTGCAGCGCGTCGGCGGAGGTGCTCCAGGCGTTGAACTCGCCGGCCACGCTCACCGAGGCGCCCTCGCCCTTCCAGACGAAGACGGCCCCGTCGGCCGTGGCGTGGGTGCCTCCGGCGTTCGCGACGGCGGCGGTTCCCGCCGGGCCTGCGGCGGCCGTCGCGGCGCCGGGCGTGTCGGACCATTCGGCGGGCGGCGCGCCCCCGCGCCAGCCCCCCGCGCAGCCGGCAAGCAGGGGAAGCAGGACGATGGCGGAAAGGAATCGAAGCGTGCGGAGCATGGCGATGGACCTCAGTGGTTTCGGGGCGTCGGCATCGGCGTGACCGAGAACGTCTGCCGGCGCTCGTCGAGCGTGAAGGCGTAGGAAGCGGTCGCGGGGAAGCGCACGACCAGGTCGGTGGCCGGCCCGCTGCCGCGGATCACGCGGTGCTGCGTGACCGGCGCGGTCAGCGTGTCGGACGGGTCGCCGCCCCAGCCGATGCGGTTCACGTCCGTGGACGAGAAGTCGTTCACGAACTTGAGACGGTAGGTGCCCGCCGGGATGACCGGGTACGGGTAGATGTCGGGCATCAGGAGGTTCGGGAACGTCCACAGCCCGATCGTGTTCTGGTCGAGCGAGGTGGTGCCCATGCCCAGCTGGCCGGCATCGAAGCCCGGCATGGTCCCGATCACCTCGATGTAGTTCGAGAACGAGCCGCTGTTGAGCGTCAGCGTGAGGTTGCCCGCGTCGAGCTGCGAGTCGCGCACCGGCAGGTTGCCGCGCGAGGCGGCGAAGAACGCGCTCGAGCGCGCCACCACCGAGTAGAGCCCGGGGGCGACGCCGGTGAACAGGTAGTTCGGCGAGCCGGCTTCGAGCGAGTCCACCGCCACCAGCGTGGCGCCCTGGTAGAGCTCGACGCGGGTCGGCGGGAAGGGGGCCGCCGCGAGGTCCGGCGTGTTGACCGGGTCGAAGAGGACCGACCCGGTCAGCGAGCCCGGCCAGGAGCCGGGGGCCGGGCGGATGCCGGTGGGCGTGAGCAGCGTGCCGGGGTCGTTGCCGCCGCAGCCGGCGGCGAGCGCCGCCCCGAGGGCGAGCACGGCCGCGAGGATCCGGAACGTGGGTCTCATCGGACGTCGATCAGGGAGTTGAACCCGCCGTAGCCGTCGTCGGTGCGGTTCGGGTTGTTGGGGTCTTCCTTCCAGTTCACGCGATCGATGACGAACTTGTACTGGTAGCGGCCCGGCCCGAGGCGCTCGGTCCGGGTCCAGATGCCGTCGCCGTCCTCGTCCTTCATCTCGCCGACGAGGAAGCTCCCCGTCTGGGCCTGGCCGCGCAGCCAGTCGTTCTCGGGCCAGTTGCCCGCGATCTGCACGACCCGCGCCGACGGCGCCATGAAGCGGAACACGACGCCGTCCGCGGTCTGCGAGGGCGGCGGCAGCCGGCGCTTGATGAAGTTGAGCGAGGCGCATCCCGAGACGGGCAGCGCCAGCGCGGTGGCGATCAGGGCGAGGAGGAGGAGGTTTCGGCGCATGGGAGTCCCCGCTAGAAGTGGACGACGGCCTCGAGGTGCAGGCGCCGCTCGTTCTGCAGCGCCTTCTCCGCGGCCGAGATCTGCGGCGCCAGGCTCAGCCAGTCCGTCTCGGCGAACCAGCCGTTCGCGTTGCGGTCGTACAGGAACTGCTCGCGGCCGATGGGGGCGAAGGCGTTCGTCACCGGGTCGAGCACGGTCGGCGACACGCCCCAGCCCATCGCGACGTGGATACCCTCGGCGAAGCGGTAGGCCAGCTGGGCGAAGTTGCTCAGGTAGCCGCGATCGAGCTTCAGGGCGGGCGCGTCGTACTTCGCCCATCGCGCGTCGGTGCTGAACCGGAGCGCCGGCGTCACGTCGAAGCCGAACTGGAACACGTTCTCGGCGTAGCGCGGACGCAGGCCCAGCTTCACGCCGGTGAACGTGCCGCGCCAGCGGAAGTCCACGTTGCGCGCGCGCCGGAGCGGCACCTCGAGCGAGTGGCGCACGCGGTAGGCGCGGTCCTCGCCGAGCACGGTCAGGCGATCCACGCTCGCGAGCTGACCGTTCTGCTGCAGCCACAGGTTCCCGGTCGGGAACCACATCTGGTACTCCCACGTCGTGCGCGGGTCGTAGTCGAAGTCCGTCAGCTCCAGGCCGAGCGACGTGCGCACCTCGCGGCCGAGGTAGTAGCGCCAGTTGCGGTCCCAGCGCAGCCGCCACTCGGTCATCGAGTTCTCGAGGTCGCCCTGCCCGACGTACGTCGCGCGCTGGAAGTCCACGTTCTCGAAGCGCGGATGGTCGGTGTTCGCGAGCCCCGCCGGCGCGACCGGGGGCATGGCCCAGGCGGGATACGCGTGGGTCTGGTGCTCCAGCTCGGCGGTCAGCACGACGTCGCCCTGCGCCATCGTCCACGAACCGCCCGCGATGTAGCGCGCGCTCTCGTCGAGGTTGAAGTGCTGCCCGAGCGGTCGGCTCGTCGCCAGCGTGTCGATGCTCCCGGGGCCCGTGCCGCTGATGTCGCGGGCGAGGAAGTCGATGCGCGTGCCGCGGTCCATCATGTTCATGCGCCGCGCGCCCTGCAGGAACTCGAAGTGGAGCGACGAGCCGCCCTTCAGGGGCAGCCGGGCCTCGGCGCCGCCCGCGAACCACTGCTGCTCCGTCTGGCCGTGCCAGAGGATGCCGGTCGAGTCCGAGGTCACCTGCGCCAGCGCCAGCCGCCCGAGGTGGAAACCCCGGTCGGCGCGGCCGAGCACGCCGAGCCGCAGGCCGCCCGGGAGCGTGCGGCGGACGGAGGCCGCGAACACGTCGGTGGCGCCGTCGCCCCAGCCGAAGCCCTTGCCGCCGTCGCCCACGTCGGTCGTGGAGACCTTCGAGAACTGGCCCCCGGCGAGCACGAACGTCGAGGCGTCCCGGCGCACGGTGCGGAGCTGCTGCCAGGCCTTCGCGATGCCGTCGCCCTCGAAGACGAACTTGCGGTTCGTGCCGCGGTCCACGCTGAAGTCGGCGAACGACGACCCCCCGGGGAACTCGGTGCCGCCCGTCGCCGCGTTGTCGGCGTAGACCATCCGGCCCTCGAAGCCGAACTTCTCCGCGTCGACGAGGAAGCCGTCGCGCTGGTAGCCGAACGGGTGCCCGTAGATGCCGATGTCGCCGACCAGCCGCGCCGGGTCGTCCCACACCGGGATGGTCTCGCTCGCGAACGCGAAGAGCCGCAGGCCCGGCTGGGCGAAGTCCATCGAGCCGCGCTTGAAGTTGAGGCGCGAGCGGTAGTCCTGCACGTCCTCCTTCTGCGGGTCGATGTTCGTCAGCACGTTCGCCTTGAGCAGGTCGGAGATGCGGATGCCGAAGCCGAGGTCCACGTCGAAGGTCGGCCGGTCGATCTCGTAGCGGGAGAGGGCCGGGTTGAAACGCGCGTACGTCAGGCTGTGCACGCGCCCGCCGATCGTGATCTTCGGGCTGTAGGCGGTGTTCGACGTGGCGGCCTGCTTCACCAGCGCGCCGTCGGGGCCGACCTTGACCACGCTGTTGCCGAACTCGCCCGCCGTCACCGGGTTCTCCGGGTCGGCGAACCACTGACCGTCCACGACGAACTTGTAGGCGTGGTCGCCGGCCTTGAGCGGGACGACGACCGACCACACGCCGCCCTCGCCCTTCGTCATCGGGTTCGCGGAGGTGGACCAGGCGTTGAACTCGCCCGCCCAGGCGACCGTGCCCGCGTTCGGCGCCGAATAGGTGAAGCGGACGCCGCCGGCGACGGCCTGCGGGGCCGCGTGCGCCGCGGACGCGGTCAGCACGAGGGCGGCGAGGGAAGCCACGAACGCGAGCGCCCGGGCGAACGGAATGCGGAGCCGGGAGGCCATCAGAAATTCCCCTTCAGGATGAACTTGATCATGTCGCGCTGGTCGCCGCTGCCGTTGAGGTTGCCCTCGTCCACGGGCATGGAGCCGCCGCCGATGTAGTCGGGCCCGTACTGGAGGAACATCTCCATGTTGCCCGTGGGCCGGTACTGGAGCTGGGTGAAGATGCCCTTGCGCAGGATGCTCGGGTCGTTGCCGAACGCGAACCGGTTGTACACCTTGGTCCGCGCCGAGAGGTTGATCGAGTTCTCGACGACGAACAGCTCCTTCTTGTCGGGCGTCCCGAGGTCGCGGAGCTTGCTCTGGACGCGCAGCCACGCGAGCCGGCTCTCGACCTGGAGTTCGTTGAACCAGTCGAGGTGCGTCTCGCGCGTCGCGCCGCGCGCGGTGCGGCGGAAGACGTCGCGCCGCTTGTAGGCCGTCTTGCCCGTGAAGCCGTTGATGAACTCGACGTACAGCTCGTTGTAGAGCTCGCGCGTCCTCGTCTGCCCGAAGGCGCGCGGCCCGAACCAGAGCAGGTTGTTCGTGTACGTCATGGCCCGCTCCGGGAACAGGTAGTAGCTGTTCAGGAAGAAGCCGGTCTCGTCGTAGCCGGGACCGCCGAGCGAGTTCTGCCACTTCGGCCCGCGGCTCCACCAGCCCGGGGTCGTGTTGAGGTAGCCCGTCCGGGCCGTGCCGAACTTGAAGGAGCGGATCTCGGCCTGGGCGATGGCCGCGTCGTTGAGCCGGAAGCCGAGCGGGCGCTTGAACGCGGTCACGACCGGCGCCCTCACCGAGTCGGCGCGCGGGATGCGGTCGAAGCTCTGGCCGTAGGCGAACGCCACCTCGGCGCCGCGGATCCGCCAGCGCACGTCCGCGCCGAGGACCGAGTTCCACGGCGCCGGGGCGGAGATGCTGTCCTGCCCGGTCCAGCCCTCGTAGCGGTTCCAGGTCAGGCCGAGGCGCAGCGCCTCCTCCTTCAGGAAGCCGCGGCGGACGCGGAAGACCCAGGCGTCGGCCGTGCGCTGGGCGCGCTGGGCCGCGATGGAATCGCGCGGCTGGTGCGGCACGTCCGGGAAGTTCGCGGGGTTGAACTCGCCGCTGCGGTCGGACGCGATGATCGTCGCGGAGGTCCTGTTCCAGCCCCAGGTGTCCACGCGCAGGCCCTGCGCGTCGCCGCGGCCGTACACCCACGGGATCAGGTGCCAGTCGATGTAGAACCGGTCCTGCCGCGAGAACGCGTAGGCGTCCACACCGCGCTTGCCGAACTCGCGCCGGAACCGCAGATGCCCCTCGCGCCACTTGAACTCGGGCTGGAGGTTGTTGTTGTCGGTCGGGTTGTAGGCCGCCTCGAACTTGAGGAACGACTCGACCCCGGAGAGCGGCTGCGAGAACAGCCGGAACTGGATGTTGTTGAAGACGTCGTAGGAGTTCGCGTCGAAGTCCCAGAGGATGGCGCGGTCCCACTTCCGCGCCTCCATCATGAGCTGGTACTCGCCCTCGAGCTTGGTCGCCGCCCGCGCGGCGGGGGCGAGGAGCGCCAGCAGGACGATCGCGGCGGCGGCGCGCCGGACGGGGCTCATCGGCCCTCCGCGGGGCGCCGTGCGTACCGCAGGGAGACGCGGTAGGAGGCGCCGAGTTCGTGGTGGGTGCCCGCCGCCGCGTCGATGTGGACGCCGCGGTGGAACACCCCGAAGCCGCCGCTGAACGTGAGGTCGTTCGGCGAACTGGCCGACTGGTAGGTGCTCGAGAGGTTCGAGAGCCCGGAGCGGATCGCGAACACGTCGAAAAACAGGATCTCGAGCCCGGCGCTGAACGTGGAGGCCCCGCGCGGCGGCTGTCCCCAGCCGAGGCTGATCGTGGACTCGCGGTTCCAGCGGAACGCCGCCGCGACCTCGTGGCGCAGGTCGAGGCGGTCGCCGCCCGTGCCGGCTTCGAACTCGTAGCGGGGCTGCAGCACGTCCCGCGCCACGTACGACAGGTCCACGCTCCACGGCGTGCGCCAGCGCAGCGCCGCGTCCACGGAGCCCTTCGAGACGACGCCGTAGTCCACGGGTACGCCGGGCGCCGCGTCGAACGGCTGGAATGCCGCTCGGCCGAACGTGAACGTCGCGCCGCCGTCGAGGCGCGAACCGCCGGGCGTGCGGAGCAGCGTGCGGCCCGCGGCGGCGCAGAACTGGTCCTCGGCGTAGACGTCGGCCACCGAGACGCGGTGCCAGCCCACGGCCCAGCCGGCGCCCCAGCGGCGCGTGCCGAGGGCGAGCGCGTTCTCGCTCAGGTTCTCGACCCCGTAGGGCCGTGCGGCGTCGAGCAGCGCTTCGGAGCCGGGCAGCGTGGCGAGCGCGGCCGGGTTCCAGCGGTAGGCGGAGACGTCGTCTACGAGCCCCATCGCCGACGGCCCGAGCGCCACGCAGCGGGCGCCGACGCTCGTCAGCTCGAAGTAGGCGCGGGCGGGCGAGGGGGCGAGGGCGGCCACCACGGCCGCGGCGGCGCACAGCGCGAGCCGGCGGTTCATCGCGCCACCACCAGCGCGCGCGTCGCGCGGTCGAGGTTGGGCTCGATCGTCACCCGGAGGATGTAGATGCCCGGGTCCACGACGCGGCCGTCGGCGTCCCGGCCGTCCCAGCGGGCGAGACCGGTCTCGTTGAGCGCCTCGCTGGCGCGGATGGCCTGCACGTTCTCGTTGAGGAACAGGTTGCGCACCCAGCGCCCGCTCGCGTCGTAGACGTTCGCCGAGAAGATCGCCCGGCGCGCGACGTCGATCGGCTCGTCGGGGTCGAGCGGCGGGTCGAGGCGCACGAAGAAGCGAACGCCGTCGCCCAGGTCCGGCTTGAACGCCGGCCGGTCCAGCGTGACGTCGCCGATCGAGAAGCGCACGGCCGTGATGGGCGGCGCGTAGCGGAACGTCACGCGCTCGTTCGGCGAGACGTCCCAGTCCGGGACGCCGTCCGGCCCGCCGAACCCCATGCCCGTGTCGTCGAGCCGGTCCAGCTCGAGCGTCGCGTAGTTGTCGAGGATGACGTTCGCGTTGCCGTCGTCCGTGTGCCCGCGCAGGTTGTCGGGGGCCGAGTCGGGTCCGCCGCTGCCGTCCCAGCTGCCGGTCACGAACACCGCGAGCTTGATCGAGCGCACGCCGAGCGGCATGCGGCGCAGCGTGTCCGTGACGCCGCCCACCGTCACGACCGTGTCGCGCGTGCCGCCGCCGCCGAGCCCGGCGAAGACGTTGCGCCAGGGAATCGCGAACTCCATCGAGCGGTTGTCGTTGCCCTGGTCGAACGTGGCGACCGCGCGGAACTCGGGACCGACGAGCTGGTCGTCCACCTGGTTGCCCGACAGGTGGGTGAGGAGCCGCGGGTTCGTGTTCGTGTCCCACGTGGCGCCGAAGACGTCGGGCATGAACTCGTCGCCGGGGAAGCGCCCGAACGTGTCGAAGTTCACGTTCCGCCGCCACGAGTTCAGCGCCGTCATGCTGGCGAGGCCTCGGTTCGGCATGGTGTCGAACAGCAGCACCATGTTGTTGCCCCAGATCTTCCCGTCCACGGCGACGTAGAGGTACTGGGCGTCCCAGGTGACGTGCACCTGGTGGACCTCGTTGTTCTGCCACTTCGAATCGTCCCGGGCCTCCTGCGACGCGCCGGTCGCGGTGAGACCGAAGACGTCCTCGTCGCCCGGCACGAAGTCGGACGAGTAGCCGTCCACGCGCATGCGGGCGTTGAGGTCGCGGGCGGTGCGGGCCGCGGCGGGCGAGAAGGACGCCAGCAGGCCGAGGGCGAGCGCGAAACCGAGCAGGAGTCTCACGGGCGAGTCCGTTTGGACGGGATGTCGGATGGCGGGAAAGGGACGATGCGTGCGCATCATGCGAGGGCGCTTGCGACGGGGTCAAGCGCGGGACCGGGGACCCGGCGCGGTGTCGCCGGATGACCTCCGCGGGCCGCCCGCGGCCGCCGATTGCGCCGGGACTCCCCGCGCCCGTAGAATTGCGCACGAACTCCGAGGGATGCCGCGGCGGAGGGCCGCTTCCGGCCGATCCGCACGCAGGTGTTTCGGGCCGAACCTGCACCCCGCGTCTTCCTTGCCCAGCGGCCCTGCCGGGAGAACCCGCCCCATGAGAAGGCTTGCTACTTCGCTGTTCGCGGTGCTGCTGCTCGCCGCCGCGACGCCCGTCCTCGCCGCCACCCCGCAGACCATCGTCGTGGACGGCGTCAACGACTTCCTGCCGGGCAACCTGCTCGGCGACGACACCGCGGACACCCAGACCGGCTGCGCGCCGCCCGTGCTGCCGATGGACCTCGGCCGGATCTACGTCACGAACGACGCCAGCTTCCTCTACATCGGCATCGAGTTCTCGAAGTCCTGCTACTGCGACATGAACCTTGGGCTCGCGCTCGACGTCGGCACCGCCGGCGGCGGCACGACGGACCCGTTCGGCCGCAAGATCGGCTGGGCGAACGTGCCGAACAAGCCCGACTTCGTCATCTACGACGTCACGCCCACCAACTGCAACACGTTCAACTACGAGGTGCTCTACAAGGACACGCTCGGGACCTGGCAGAACCGCTCCACGCTCATCAACCCGTCGTGGGGCTCGGGCTCGAACGGCCTGGGCATCGCCGACGGCGACAACTTCCGGGAAGTGAAGATCCCGCTGTCGGTGCTCGGGGTCTCGACCGGCACCAACATGAACCTCGAGTTCTGGGTCACGCAGGAGGGCTCGACCAAGGGCCCGCTCGACGCGTTCTGCAGCGACGACGTCCAGATGTCGCGCGTCGGCCAGACGACGTACGACACGACCGCCGTCGTGCAGATGAGCTGCATGGTGCCCTACACCGTTCTCAACGCCGTGGACACCGATCCGCCGACCGTGCTGACCGCCGAGGCCACCGGCTTCCAGGTGCTGGCGAACCGGCAGTTCGCGCTGGTCACGAACAAGATCGACGTCAAGTTCAACGAGCCGGTGGATCTCACGACGGCCCAGACGGCCGGCAACTACGCGTTCTCCGGCCCGGTGACCCGGACGGTCGTCAGCGCGATCCGCGACGCCGTCGCGCCCGACGTCGTGCACCTGACGCTCAACTCCGCGATTGCCGCCAACGCCGGCGCCTACCAGATCACCGTGACCGGCGTGAAGGATCTCGCGAACAACACGATCGCGAACAACGGCACCACGAACGTGGGCGGGTTCTTCATCCAGAACATGGTCGTGAACGCCGACTTCCAGCTGCCGCTCTGCGCGGGCACGTTCGCGACGAGCGACACGTTCGCCGTCGAGGGCAGCGTCTACCCGCTGAGCTTCAGCCTCTGCGACAACGGCCTGCTCACCGACGCCAACTCCGACTCGGTGTACACGGTCACGATTCCGTTCTGCCTGCTTCGCGACCCCGGCAGCGGCGTCGGCTCGAAGGTCCTCGAGTGGAAGCTGACGGCGAAGTGCAACACCTACGAGGGCTTCGCGGGCAACCGCGTGGACACGCTGAGCAGCACGAACGGCGCGACGTTCACGAAGAACGTGGCGTGGAGCAACGAGGACCCCTCGCTCTACACCAGCATCCCGATCGACGTCGTCTTCCAGGTGGACGCGTCCCTCTTCAACCCGACCGGGTCGGACGTCATCACGCTGGTCGGCAGCGCGCTGCCGCTCTCCTTCACGCAGCCCGGCCTGCCGATGCTCGACAACGGCGTGGCGCCGGACCTCGCGGCGGGCGACCGGATCTACACCGCCCGCGTCACGTTCCCGGCCTGCACGCCGAAGAACATCGGCTGGAAGGTGGACTACAACGGCGTGTACGAGTGCCTCGGCCAGGGGGACCGCCCGCTGTTCCTGAACGAGGACCTGTACAGCACCACCAACCCGATCGTCATGCCCGCCCGCGGCATCGACCGGTGCACCGTGACCGACAAGCCGGTCACCGTGCTCTTCCGCCTCAACATGGGGGTGTTCGACCCGGTGCCGGTCGCGCCCGAGACCGTGGCCGTGATGGGCGACCGCCTGCCGCTGCGCTTCGACTACCCGGACGGCGCCGCGGTCCTCACCAACGACGGCGTGTTCCCGGACGCCGCCGCGAACGACGTGTTCTTCGGCCGCGCGGTCACGTTCCCGGATTCGACGCCGTTCCGCGTCGAGTACAAGTACTGGAAGAGCGGCGTGTTCGAGTGCGAGGGGATGGGCAACCGCGTCCTCACGCTCGACGACGTGAACTACTCGACCGGCAACCCGCAGGTCAGCCTCGGCAACCGCTGGGACTACTGCACCGACGTGACGGACGTCCCGGTCACGCCGGTGGGCCGCCCGGGCGAGACGTTCGCGACGCTGCGCCCCGTGACGCCCAACCCGGTCGTCCGCGGCGCCCGCTTCTCGTTCGACCTGTTCCGCCCCGGCCGCGTCGCGCTGCGGATCTACGACGTCTCCGGCCGCCGCGTGGCCGGCGTCATGGACCGCATGCTCCAGCCCGGCCAGCACACGGTGGTCTGGGACGGGCTCGGGGAGGACGGCACGCGCCTGCGCAGCGGCGTGTACCTCTACGAGCTCTCGCTCGACGGGCAGCGGGCGGCCCGGCGCATGGTGCTCACGCGCTGAAGGACCCCTTCCGCCGCACTTCCGAAGGCGCCCGGCCCCGGCCGGGCGCCTTCGGCGTTTTCCGGCAACCGCGCGGCGCCGGAACCGGCCCCGGGGGTTTTCACCCGGGCGGTCCCGGGATTTCATGCCCGGCGGCCAGGTTCCCGCGTGCAAGCGCCCCGGCGACGGTGATAATCTTCTTTCCGGGTATTTCAGGGCCCCGACCCCCGGAGGCCCTGTCGCTCATGCAACTTGCTCGACAGGAGGCGGAACCCACCATGAAGAAGACGGTTACTTCGATTCTCGCGCTCGCGCTCCTCACCACGGGCATCGCGCTCGCCGCGGGCCCCGGCCCCTTCTACGCGCGGGGCGGTTACTACGACGCCGGCTGGAGCGCCGACGCCGGCAACCTGATGACGGTCGCGGGCGGCGTGTGGACCGTGTCGGCCACCTCGCCGATGGCGGCCGGCTACTACGAAGGCAAGGTCGCCGTCGCGGACTGGTCGGAGAGCTACCCGAACAGCAACCAGCCCGTGTTCGTCACCGGCCCCGGCGACATCGTGACCTGGACGTTCGACACCAACGTCTACAACGACGGCTGGTCGCCGAACACGAACATCGCGTACAACGACCACATGCTGCCCCCCGGCGCGACGTGGGAGGCGATCGGCTCGGCGCCCGAGACGGGCGCCTGGGGCGACGGCGCCGACGCGACGCTGGTCGGCGACATCTGGTCCGTCGAAGTCGTGATCGCCACGCCGGGCAGCTACGAGGTGAAGTTCCGCCGCCCCGGCGACTGGAGCATCAACGTGGGCGCCGACGGCTTCGGCACCAACAGCAACAACCTCGGCTACACGACGACCATGCCGAACGAGCCGGTGCTCTTCCAGTTCAACCAGGTGACGGGCCGCATCCGCGCCCTCGTCGGCGGCTGGGCGACGCCGTCCACCCCGAGCACCTGGGGCCGGCTGAAGTCGCTGTATCGCTAGTTCGCCGAGACGACACGACGGGCGGCTCCGCACGGAGCCGCCCGTCTTCGTTTGGCGCGGCGCGGGTCGTCCCCGCGGGAGCTCCGAACCGTCAGCCTTTCACCCCGCCCAGGTTCAGGCCGCCCACGATCCAGCGGTTGAGCGCCACGAACAGCACCATCACCGGCACGCAGATGAGCAGGCTGCCCGCGGCGTAGTTCGCCCACTCGGTCTGGAACTGGCCGGCGAGGCTCTCGAGCCCGAGCGGCAGCGTGTAGAGCTGCTGCTGCGAGATCACGATGCGGGCGACCAGGAACTCCGACCACGCGGCCATGAACGAGAACAGGGCCGTGATCGCCAGCGCCGGCGCCGCCAGCGGCAGCGTGACGCGCGTGAACGCCTGCCACGGCGTGCAGCCGTCGATCATGGCGGCCTGCTCCAGCTCGACCGGGATCGTGTCGTAGTAGCCGCGCATGGTCCACACGCAGAAGGGCAGGGCGGTCGCCGTGTAGGCCACGACCAGGCCCGCGAACGTGTCCAGCAGGTGCAGCGCCTTGAGGAGCACGTAGAGCGGCAGCATCAGCATCGTCGCGGGGAACATCTGGGTCATCAGGAACAGGTACAGGCCCTGCTGGCGCCCCGGGAAGCGGAACCGCGAGAACGCGTACGCCGCCGTCGAGGCCAGCGTCACGCCCAGCACGGTCACCGCCATGGAGACGATGAACGAGTTCCGCAGCCACAGGAGGAAGGGTTTCTCGAACAGCATCACCCGGTAGGCGCGCAGCGTCGCCCCGTCGGGGACCAGCGACAGCGACGTCGAGTAGAGCTGGTCGGAGGGGCGCAGCGAGATCGTCACGATCTGCAGGATCGGGTAGACGGTCCCGAGCGTGAAGAAGACCAGGAACGCGTGCACGAGCACGCGCCCCGGCGTCCAGCGGTCGCGGCGGTTCACGCGGCGCTCTCCCGCGGCGAGGTGCGCCGCATCACGTACACGACGAAGGCCAGCAGGACGAGGAACACCACGACCGAGAAGGCGGCCGCGTACGAGTAGCGCGAGTAGGTGAAGGCCACCTTGTAGATGTAGGTCACGAGGATGTGGGTCGCGTCCGCCGGCTGGCCTCCGTTCGAGACCAGCCAGATGACCAGCGTGTTGTTGAAAGTCCAGATCGTGCCGAGCAGGACCGCCGGCACGAGCACGGGCATGAGCGACGGCAGCGTGATCTTCGTGAACTTGTCCCAGCCGTTCGCGCCGTCGAGGTCGGCGGCCTCGTAGAGCTCGTGCGGGATCGAGGTGAGGCCGCCGAGCGCCACGACCATCATGAACGGGAAGCCGAGCCAGATGTTCGTGAGGACCGGGGCGACGAACGCCCAGAACGGGTCCGAGAGCCACGGCACCGGCGGCAGGTGGAACCACTGCTTGAGCACCAGGTTGATGGCGCCGTACTCGAAGTTGAACATCCCGCGCCAGGTGAGCGCCGAGATGTACTGCGGCATCGCCCACGGCAGGATCAGCAGCGTGCGGAACAGCGTCTTCCCGCGCACGGGCCCGCTCAGCAGCATGGCGAGCAGGACCCCGAGCGCGACGTGGAAGAACACGTTCGCGGCGGTCCAGACGACCGACTTGAGCAGCAGCGAATAGAAGACGGGCTCGCTGAGGACGAGCCGGAACTGCTCGAGGCCGACGAACTCGTGGTTCCGGAAGTGGTAGAGGCTCATGTTCCGGAACGCGAGCCAGAAACTGTAGCCGAGCGGGAACAGCACGACCGCCAGCATCACCAGGGTGGCCGGCAGCAGCAGCGCGTAGGGGAAGGTGCGGCCCGCGCGGAGCATGGCGTCAGTTCTTCATGCCCGCGATCTGCTGGACGGCCGCGGCCTGCATCTCCTTCGCGGCCTGCTCGGGCGTCTTCGATCCGTTCAGGACCGCCTGCATGCCCGGGCGCATGACGTCCCACAGGACGCGCATCTCCGGCACGACCGGCATGCGGCGGCCGAGTTCGAAGCCGCGCTGCGAGGCCTGCAGGATCGGGTCGCCCTGGATCCTCGGATCGTTCCACGCGTCCTTGTGGCTCGGCAGCACGCCCAGCGTGTCGGCGGCGAGCAGTTCGGCCTCGGGCGAGGTGCAGAACGTCACGAAGTCCACGACCGCCGGCAGGACGTCCTTCGGGCAGTTGACGTTGATCGAAAAGCCCTTGCTCGCGACCATCGGGGTCGCGCGGCCGCCGCCGGGGAGCGTCCACAGCGGCGCGACGCCGACGTCGATGCCCGCCTTGCGGTAGTCGGCCCACGACCACGGGCCGTTCACGATCATCGCCGCCTTGCCCTCCTGGAAGAGCGTGTGCGCGTTCTGGTAGTTGGACTCCCTCGGCAGCAGGCGCTTCGCGTTCTTGAGGTCGGCGAGGTAGGCGAGCGCCCGCCGCATGGCCGGGGTGTCGAGCGTGGGCTGGTGCGCGGCGTCCATCACCCAGCCGCCGAACCCGGCGAGGAACGGCGCCAGCCAGTAGGGCTCGGTGGCCTCCATCACGAGGCCGTAGCGGCCGTCCTTCGTGAACTTCTTCGCGACCGCGACCAGCTCGTCGTGCGTGGCGGGGGGCTCCGGGACGAGCGCCTTGTTGTAAACGAGCATCAGGTGGTTCCCGACCTGGTCCGGCGCCTGCCAGATGTGCCCGTTCAGCGTGTCGAGCGCGTGCGGCACGAAGCGGTCGAAGAAGCCGGCCGGCAGCGTCTCGTCGAGCGGCATCAGCAGCTCGAGCAGCGAGAGCGGCCCGACCTGGTCCGACGGCCCGAAGATGAGGTGCGGCCCGCCGCCGCCCGCCGCGGCGGTCTGGAACTGCTGGCGCAGGTTCTCGGTGTCGTAGGGGACGACCTGGAACGTCGCCCCCGGGTGCGCGGCCTCGTAGGCGGCGACGTTGCGCTCGAAGCGCCCGCGCTCCTGCGGGTCCATCTGGCACCACACGACGATGGGCCCGCCGGCCTTCTTCGCCGGGGCGCAGCCGGCGGCGAACGCCAGCAGGAGGGCGAGAAGGGTCGCGAGCCGCGGGGCGGTCTTGCGGAACATGCCGATCCTCCAGCCGCCGCCCGTGCGGGCGGGGCGAGAACACGAGCGGCGCGCGAGAGTTCGCGCGCCGCACGGGAATGGCCAGCGGAATCGCCGCAGGGTCAGGGCATCACGACCAGGCGGCGCGTCGAGTGCGATGCGCCTCGCGAAAGTCGCACGAAGTAGAGCCCGGGTGCAAGGCGCCCGCCCCGATCGTCGCGGCCGTCGAACGCGACGCGGTGCTCGCCCGGCGCGAGCGGCCCGTCGGCGAGCGTCCGCACGTCGCGGCCCGCGAGGTCGTACACCCGGAGCGTGACGCGCGAGCCCCCGGCGTCGCCCCCGGGCAGCGACCACGCGAACGTCGAGCGCCCGTCCGCGGTCGGGTTGGGCCACGGCGCGGCCAGCGCGAGAACGGCGCCGGCGGCCTCCGGCGCGACCGACACCGGCGGGCCCTGGAAGGCGATGCTCGTCTGCCCCGCGTTCCGCCAGCAGGTCGCGTCGGCCACGCCGGTGGCGACCACCGTGTACCCGACGGGCCCCATGGACGAGACCACGAGATGGACGGCCGTGTTCCCGGGTTGAAGCGCGGCGCTCTTCACGGCCAGCGAGGCGTTCGGGTTGCCCGTCTCGTAGACGGCGTAGCGCGAGGGGGTGCCGGCCGTCGCCGGGTCCAGCGCCTCGCCGAACTGCAGGACGATCACGCTGTCGTAACCGGCGGGCGTCGCCGACACGAGCGCCGGGGGCGAGCGGTCGATGGGATCCGGCCAGCCGTCCCCGTTCGCGTCGAACGACAGCACGACCCGGTTGTCGATCGCCGGCGCCGTCGCCGAGACGTTGTTCGGAGCCTGGTCGCCGCCCAGCACTCCGTTCGGCTCGGGGTCCCAGCACAGCGACGCCACCATCCCCAGCTGCGCGTTCGCCGGCACGCGCCCGGGCGAGGTGCCGTAGAGCACGTTCCACGGGATCGCGATCTCGCTGCCGCCGTTCAGGCCGTAGCCGTGCTGAGGGTCGAAGGCCTCGAGGATCGAGTCGCTGTAGCTCGCCGTCGTCGTGGCGCTCGTGATGCGGAAGAACGACTGCCCGTCGAAGGCGCCCTGGTGCTGGTAGGCCCCGAACTGCCAGTCGGGCCGGAAGCCGGGCGCCGAGAACGTCGCCCCGCGCTCCCAGCTGTCGATGGCCGTCAGGTTCACCTGTCCGTTCGGGCCGCCCGGGTCGGTGTCGAGGTAGAGCAGCCACGAGTTCCCGGTGACGATGCCGCGGATGCCGAGGTAGAGGTACGTGCTGTCCCAGGTGGCGTAGAGCGCCTGGATCTCGTTGGTGACGTCGTTCGGCCCCGCGTTCCAGCCCGAGTCGAACGAATCCGCGACCGCGACCGCGCACGCGGCCCACTCCGCGGGGTCGAAACGGCCGTCGAGCGTCACGAGCGTCGGCGGGCCGTAGGAGACCGGCACGTTCCCGGTGTGCGTCAGCGCCGCCACGAGGTTCCCGGAGGCGTCGCGCACCGCGCCGGCGGCGAGCTCCAGCTCCATCGCGTTCTTGTCCGTCACCGCCTGGATCGCGGCGTGCACCGCGTTCGAGACCGCGATGGTGATCGTGGCCGCGTTGCCCGCGGTGAGCACCGTGCACCCGCCGTCGAGCGTGACCTCGGGCGCGCCGTCGTCGTTCGCGTCGATGGCGATGTCCCCGAGGACGACCGCGCCCGACTGCACCGGCTCGTCGAACGTGAGCGCGAGCTGGCGCGTGGCGGGGAAGTAGGTGCCCCGCACCGCCTCCGGCGCGAGCGCGTCGCCGAGGCCCGCGGCGAGCGCCGCCAGCTCGGCCACGGACCCGCCCGGACCCGGCGGCGACGTGTAGCCGCCGTAGAGGTAGAACTGGAACTTCTGCGAGCCGGAGATCTCGTCCAGCTTCATGAGCGTCGAGGTCCCGCTCAGGTTGTGCGTCGCGCCGCCGCCGCCCAGCACGTACGCGGCGGTCGCGCCCGTGTTCGGGTTGCGCTGGCCCATGTAGGTCTGCGGTCCGCCGCCCCAGACGCGGTCCATGCGGGCGTTGTAGAGCAGGTCCACGACGTCCGGCGAGAAGCCGGAGGTGATGTACTGCGTGCTCGCCCCGACGCGGTACACGCAATCGAGGTACGGCTGCCCGAGCGTGAGCCGCACCGTCTTGCGGAGGCTCCCGCGCGTGAACGTCGCCTGCACGGTGTTCCCGGAGGCGGTGTCCACCGACATGGCGTAGAAGTCGTTCTGGTAGTTCGGGCCCACGTCGCTCAGCGCGGCCACGTGGTTGACGTCGTTGTAGTCGCCCTCGGTGCCCGCCCAGTAGGCGTTGTCGATGCCGACGACCGAGTAGTCGTAGTCCGCGCCCTTCGCGAACAGGTGCGTGCAGCGCCCGCCGACGGACTCGAACACGGCGTAGAGCCGGTCGTTGTAGAGCACCAGCTCGCCGTTGCCGTCGTTGTCCACGTCGCCGAGAAAGCCGCCCGACGGATTCGCGTACAGGCCGCCCGCCCAGCGGGCCGCCTCGGCGTAGACGTTGGCCTTCGGGATGTGCGCGGAGTACTGGCGCTGCCAGCCCGACAGCGGACCGCCGAGGTAGTCGTGCCAGCCGGTCTCGTGCAGGTTGGTCATGAGCACGTACCAGCCGGTCTCGCGGATCTTGTTGTCCGGCGCCGCCTGCAGGGCCGCGTGCGCGTCGTTCCACAGCGTGCCGTGGTTCTTGCAGTTCCCGCCGCCGCCGCAGCCGCCGCTGCCGTCGCCGCCGGTCGAGTAGGGCACGTAGCCGGCCCAGTGCGTGTACCAGGCGTTGTTGCTGCCGCCGTAGCCCTGCACGTCGCCGATGCCGCCGTAGGTGCCGTAAGTTGGCGTGAACGTGTCGCCATTGAAGTTCGGGTTCGTGAGCGCGGCGTCCAGCTTCCAGGTGTTGAGCCAGGCGCTCTCGGTCGAGCACTTGTCGATCATCCACAGGTACGTGCCGTAGGCGTACGGGAACGTGTTCTGCCAGCCGCCGACCGCCGCCGCCATCTCCCAGTCGTCGGCGTAGACGGTGATGCGGTACTGGCCGACGCCGGAGTTCGCCTCGGCGGTCAGGATCGCGAGCGCGCCCGCTCCGTCCCCGGCGTGCAGCTTGCCCGTGAAGTCGCCGTCGCGGGGGATGATGCGCAGGCCGTTGCCCTGCAGGAAGTGGATCCGGTGCTTGTCGTGCCCGGCGCAGTGCGGCCAGTCGTCGAGGATGACGCCGTTCACGCCGTTCGCCTGCCAGTGGGCGCCGCTCCAGTCGATGACGCCCGCGTTCGGGTACGTGCCGGGGTCGAGGAACACCCGCTCGGGGACCCACGCGACCCGCGGCACGTAGCTGTAGCGCGTGGTGACCATGGCCACGTCGCGGTCGATCGCCCAGTCGTTCATCGCGCCCTGCAGGAACGGCATGATCGGCTGGCCGTACGCCGACGTCACCATGCCCGCCCAGCCGGCCGTCACGCCGCTCCGCAGCCAGCCGTTGAAGTCGAGCGGGTCGCCGTTCTGGCGGTTCCACTCCGCCGAGGACTGGAGCAGCGCCCCGAGGTGGAAGTTGCCCGGGATGTTCTTCTGTTCGTGCACGCGCAGGATCTCGTCGAACCCGCTCGAGGCTTCGGCGCCCGGACGTCCGTGGAAGACGTCGCTGTAGGCGAGGCCCTGGTTGCCGTGGTGGACGAACGCGACGTTCGTGCTGCCCGAGGGCGCGTTCGCGCCGAGCGGGGTGACGAGCCGGTCGAGCTCGCGGCCGTCCGGCAGGAAGGTGACGACCGCCGCGCGGGTGGCCTCCGCCTCGCCCGCGGGAGCGACGACGGCGAGCCAGCCGCGGTCCAGGTGCTCGGCGAAGCGCCGAGCCTCCAGCGCCTGCGGCGCCGCCCGGCCCGGCCGGGCGACGCTGGCCGCGCGCTCCGGAGCGTCGAGGAAGACGACGCGGTCCCACTCGAACGGCGCCGGCCCGCGCAGCGGGGCCGGCAGGCGGTCGTGCCCGCCCGGGCCCTCGTCGAGCAGCACGGCGACGCGCACGCCGCGGCGCGCGAAGACGGGGTCGCCCTCGCGGATCGTGACCGGGGCGACGAGGCTGACGCGCAGCGCGAGTTCGCCCGCGGAGGGCTCGGCGTAGAAGGCGAGGATGTTGCCGGCGAGCGTGAGCGGGTCGTCGGAGGACCTCACGGCGCCGATGGCCGCGACGGAGCGGGGGGGCCACGCGTCCGGCCGGGCGAGGAGCGCCTCGGCCCGCGGCGAGAGCGGGGACGCGGTGGAAGTCGAGACTGAAGCGAACGCGAGAACCGCAAGGGAACAAAGGGCGATGCGACGCATGGGGGACGACCCTCGGAGGTGCGGGTGCCGGGTGTCGAGGTGAACGCCAGTCGTGAAAAAGCGTACGCGGGCCGCTCGGCGGCGGTCAACGGGCGCCGCGCCGCCCGGCCCGCTCGCGCGCGGGCCGTTCAGTGGTCCGCTTCGTACGCCTCGGCGACCGGACGGCCTTCGATGTCCGGCGGGAGCGGCAGGCCCAGCAGCGCGCAGGCGGTCGCGAAGGTGTCCTCGGTGCGCACGTTCCGCTCGGGCACGAGCGTAAGGTCGAAGTCGCGCCGCAGCCCCGGGCCCGCCGCGATCCACGGGATCAGGCGGCTGCGCACGTCTCCCGCGCCGTGGTTGCGGCCCGCGCCGCCGTGATCGCACGAGACGATGACGGCCGTCGAGTCCAGCAGGCCCCGCATCGCCAGCGCCTGCAGCACCCGGCCGAACTGGCGGTCGGCGGCCTCCACGGCGCGCACGTGCTCGGCGGAACCCCAGCCCTGCGCGTGCCCCACGCGATCGCCGTCCGGAAGGTGCACGAACAGCACCTGCGGCGCTTCCGTGGCGATCCAGCGCACGGCCGAGTCGGCCACCGCCTCGTCCGGGACGCTGCCCTGCCGGGGCGCGTACCAGCGGTCGAGCGAACCCGGGCGCGCGAGGGCCGCGAACTTCGACTTTCCCGCCGCCATGGCGGTCGATAGCCCCGCCTGGTGCGCGAGGTCGAACAGCGTGGGCCGCGACGGGTGGACCGGGATGCCCTTCGGGAAGTCGCCGTTCCAGGTGATGCCGTGCTTCTGCGGCACGACCCCGGTCAGCATCGAGACGTGCGAGGGCAGCGTCACCGCCACGTCGGTGGTCGCGGCGTACATCGTGAAGCTTCCGCGCGCCATCAACGCCCGCAGCACGGGCGCGCTGGCGCGCAGCAGGACGTCGGGGCGCAGGCCGTCCACGCTGACGACGAGCACGCGTGTGACGTGCGGCGCCGCGGCGCCCGCGGCGACGGGAAGGGCGGACGCCAGGACGACGAACAGCAGACCGCGCAGGAGACGGACCGGGTTCATGTCGGGGGCCTCGGAGTCGGAGGGCTTCGTGACCGGGCCACGTTCGCACCACCCGTCCGCTTTGACCAGTTGCCGGATGCCGCCCGCGGCCGGACGCGCCGCCGCCGCGCTCGTCGCCTCCGGCCCGCGCGGGTCCGGCCCCGGCTGCGGCGCGGCCCGGCCTCCGCTATGGTGCCGCCCTCCGAAGCCCGCCGATCGAACCCCGGGAAGGACCGCCATGCGACGTCTCGCCCTTTCGCTGCTCGCCCTCCTCGCCGCGCTCGCCGCGCCCCACGCCGCCGTCGCGGCCCGCGCCGCCACGGCCGCCGACTACCTCGACCAGTTCGTGGACCGCGGCGCCGACCCGCGCCAGGACTTCTTCCGCTTCGCCGTGGGCCGCTGGCTCGACGCGAACCCGATCCCCGCGGCCGAACGCTCCTGGGGCATCGCCAAGGTGGTGCAGGAGGAGACCTACCAGCGGCTGCTCGCGATCACCGCGGACGCCGAGAAGGCGAACGCGCCGCGCGGCAGCAACGCCCAGAAGATCGGCGACTTCTGGCACGCGGCCATGGACACCGCGGCGATCGCGAAGGCCGGCTACGCCCCGGTCGCCGACGAGTTCGCGCGCATCGCCGCCGCGAAGGACCTGGCCGGGGTGCTGGATGCGGCCTCGCGCCTGCAGTACATCGGCGTCGGCTGCCTGTTCTCGGGCGGCATCTGGCAGGACGAGAAGAACAGCGAGCGGAACGTCCTGCACCTCTACCAGGGCGGGCTCGGCCTGCCGAACCGCGACTACTACTCCGACGGCGAAGAGCGCTCGAAGAAGATCCGCGCGGAGTACGTCGCGCATGTCGGGCGGATGTTCGAGCTGCTCGGCGACGCGCCTGCGGCCGCCCGCGCGAACGCGTCCGTGGTGATGGCGATCGAGACCGAGCTGGCGGCCGCCTCGCGCAAGCTCGAGGAACTGCGCGACCCGCAGGCCAACTACAACCCGATGTCGCTCGACGGCCTCGCGAAGCTCGCGCCCGCGGTGCGCTGGCGCGACTTCCTCGAGAAGCAGAACGTCCGCGGCGTGGACAGCGTCGTCGTCGGCCAGCCCGCGTTCTACGAGCAGCTCGGCCGCTCCCTGAGGCGCCGGCCCGTCGCCGAGTGGAAGACCTACCTGCGCTGGCACCTCGCCAGCGCGTTCGCGGAGGACGCCGGCGGGGCGTTCGACGCCGAGAACTTCCGCTTCTACGGCACCGTGCTCAACGGCACGCCGGTGCAGCGCCCGCGCTGGAAGCGCGTGCTCGACGCGACCGAGGAACACCTCGGCGACGCGCTCGGGCAGCTCTACGTGGAACGCCATTTCTCGCCGGCCACGAAGCGGCGCTACGAGAAGCTCACCGACGACGTCTTCGCGGCCTTCCGGGATCGGATCGAGAAGCTCGACTGGATGAGCCGGGCGACGAAGGACCGGGCGCTGCGCAAGCTCGGGTCGGTCAGCCGCAAGATCGGCTACCCCGAGCGCTGGCGCGACTACTCGACGTTCGAGGTCTCGCGCGAGTCGCACCTCGCCAACGTCGTGCGCGGCAACGCCTGGACCTCGGAGTACTCGATCGCCAAGCTCCACAAGCCGGTGGACCGCACCGAGTGGCACATGACGCCGCAGACGTACAACGCCTACTACAACCCCTCGAACAACGAGATCGTCATGCCCGCGGCGATCTTCATCCTGCCGGGCATCGCCGACTCGCTCGTGGACGACGCGCTGGTCTACGCCTACGCCGGCGGCACCACGATCGGCCACGAGATCACGCACGGCTTCGACGACGAGGGCCGCCAGTTCGACGAGCGCGGCAACCTCGAGAGCTGGTGGACGCCGGAGGACGAGGCGGAGTTCAAGCGCCGCGCCGAGGGCATCGTGAAGCAGTTCGACGCCTACGTCGCGGTCGGCGACCTGCGGGTGAACGGCGCCGCGACCGCGGGCGAGAACATCGCCGACCTCGGCGGCATGCTGCTCGGCTGGGACGCGTTCACCCGGACCGAGCAGTACCGCAGGGGGGAGAAGCTGGGCGGGTTCACGCCCGCGCAGCGCTACTTCATCGGCTGGGCCCTGGGCTGGATGAACCAGCTGCGGCCCGAGAACCTCGCCCTGCGCGTCAAGACCGACGTGCACTCGCCGAGCTTCCTGCGCGTGACCGGCCCGGCCTCGAACCTGCCGCAGTTCTACGAGGCGTTCGGGGTGAAGCCGGGCGACCGGATGCACCGCTCCGACGCCGAGCGGGTGAAGATCTGGTAGGCGCCGGCGCGCGCGCGAACGGCCGCCCCCGCGAGGGGGCGGCCGTTCGCGTTCCGCGGCCGGGCCGGACTCAGTGCGCGAAGACGGTGCTCACCG
>CAZUEM010000013.1:0-14242 GCA_964619155.1 uncultured bacterium | reverse complement strand
GCCGTTCGCGTTCCGCGGCCGGGCCGGACTCAGTGCGCGAAGACGGTGCTCACCGTCCAGCGCATGTCCTCCCGGTCGAAGTCCCAGAGCCCCTCGAGCTGGACGCGCACGTTGCGCATCGCCAGCCAGCCCGCGCCGCCCGAGAACGACGAGTAGCGGTCCACGCCCGCCGGGCCGCCCATGCGCGGGTCGAGGATGGGGCGGTCGGCCTCGAGCCGGTTCCAGAGCGCGAACGCGTACCAGCGCTGCGCCGGCGGCACGAGCAGCACCTCGACGAACGCGCCGTCCAGCTTCGACTCCGCCTCGAGCGGGTCGAACGTGGGCGCCTCGTCCTGGCGGCGCAGGTACTGGCCGTTGACCTGGACGGGCCCTGCGTCGAGCGTGGCGTCGACGCCCGCGTACCAGAACGTGTTGTCCGCGCCAAGGAGGCCGGGCGGCTTCTGCCAGCCGTAGTAGCCCATCGCGCCGACGCGAAGCCCCGGCACGACGTCGCGGGTGACGTGCCCGAACAGGTTCTTGTTCGGGTCGTCGTCGAACCAGCCGTCCTCGGCCGCGCCCTTGCCGTTGCCGTTCACCAGTTCGGCGGTGACGGTGAAGCCCTGCCAGTCGAGCGCCGCGAGGAAGCCGCGGTCGTAGGTCAGGTCGGCCTTCTGCTCGCCCATGCGCGCGCGGTAGACGGCGTAGTCGTCGAACATGAGCCGCAGCTCGCGCTTGAACAGCGGGTCGGAGACCTGGAACTGGCCGAACGACAGGTCCAGCGGCCGGCCGCCGACGTCGTTCCACATGAGGAACGCGTCCTCGACGCCGCCCACTTCGCCGCGCTCGGCGAGGAAGAAGTAGAAGTAGTAGGAGAGCGACGGGGAGAGCGGCGCGCTCGAGAGCAGCTTGAGCCCGAACGGCGCCTGGAAATCCGGGTCCACGGGGTCCTTGCCGTACGCCTGGACGTGCGCGTCGAAGCGCACCGCCACGGGCAGCGTGCGGCCGAGCGCGAGCAGCGCGTCGTCGGTGGCCAGCGTCTCGGCCGGCGCCTCGCCGGCCACCATGCGGAAGCCGTGGCCCGCGAACATCTCGCCGAAGGCGTTCAGGCGCGGAATCGGGTCGTGGCACTGCGCGCAGCTGACGGTGTAACGGCGGGCGAAAGCGGGGATGGCCTGCGAAACGGACGGGACCAGCGCGGTCCCGGTGAGTGCGAGCAGGACGAAGGCGAACCATCGTCTCGGCATGTCGGACCTCCGGTGGTGGGGCGTGCCGCGGGGGGACGGCGACGCGAACGCGAACCATGCACAGGTCACGCGAGAACGCGCGGCCGCGCAACGGCGCGTTTCCCCTCCGGGCAAGCGAATGCCGTGGCCCGCCGCGCCGGGCTCGCCTAAGCTCGCGGCGTCGCGCACCGCGAAGCGAAGGGGAGGAGACGCCATGAGCGCCCGCCGTTCCATGTCCCGCCGCACGTTCTTCCGCACGCTCGCCGGCGCCGCCGCCGCCGCGGGCCTCGCGACCGCGGCCCGCCCGCTCGCCGGGCTGGACGCCCTCGCCGCACCTTCGCGCCCGGGCGCGAAGGGCGCCATGCCCGTCCGCCCGCTCGGCCGCACCGGGCACCACGTGAAGCTCTTCAGCCTCGGGGGCCAGGCGCTGCTCGAGACGCCCGGCCGCGAGGAGGAGGCGCTTTCGATCCTGAACCGCGCGCTCGACCTCGGGGTCAACTACCTGGACACCGCGCGCCGCTACGGCCGCGGCGTCAGCGAGACCTACCTCGGCCGGGTGATGAAGACCCGCCGCAAGGATGTGTTCCTCGCCTCGAAGACCCGGGAGCGCGGCTACGACGGCGCCATGCGCGAACTCGAGGAGTCGCTCGCCGCGCTGCAGACCGACCGGCTCGACCTCTGGCAGTGCCACAACGTGATGAGCGACGCCGACCTCGAGGCGATGTTCGCGAAGGACGGCGTACTGCGGGCGATGGAGAAGGCGCGCGATCAGAAGGTCGTCCGCTTCACGGGCATCACCGGGCACTACGACCCGCACGTGCTGCGGCGCGGCATCGAGCGCTACCCGTTCGACACCATCCTCATGGCGTTGAACGCCGCCGACCGGCACCGCGCCTCGTTCATCGAGCACCTGCTGCCCGTGGCGGTGGCGAAGGGCATGGGCGTCGTCGGCATGAAGATCCCGGCGCGCGGGCGGCTGCTGCGCGCGGACGGGGTCGCGACCATGCAGGACGCGATGCGCTACGTCCTGACGCTCCCGGTGAGCACCGTCATCGTCGGCGTGGACTCGCTCGCCGAGCTCGAGGAGAACGTCGCGATCGCCCGCGGCTTCGAGCCGCTCGACGGCGCCGGCATGAGGCGGCTCGAGGACCTCGCGCGCCCGTACGCCGAGGAGGCGATGTTCTTCAAGCTCCCCGCCTGACCGGGCGGCCCGGCCGCGCGCCCCGCCGCGGAGCGGGGCGCGCGGCGGGAGATCACCAGACCTGGCAGTAGCAGGTGCTCTCGAGCGAGACGTCGGCCCGCTTCCACGCCCGGCGAAAGCGCGCCTCGACGGCGCCGGCTTCGGCGATACGCTCCTGCGCGCGCAGCGCCCGCGCGAGTCCCCACAGCGACCAGCCGTTCTCGGGGTTCCTCGCGAGGTCCTCCCGGTAGGCGGCCTCCGCCTCGCTCCAGCGCTTCGCGCGCACGAGCACGGCCCCGAGCGCGTGCCGCACCGGCAGCAGCCAGTCCGGCGACTCGTTGTATCGGAGCGTGTCCTCGAGGCGCGCCCCCTCGCGCAGCTCCCGGACCGCGCCGTCCACGTCGCCGCGGCGGTTGAGGATCTCGCCCGCCAGCTGGTGTTCGGCGATCGCGAGCACGAGCCTGGCCGGGTTGTTGCCGACGATCATCTCGTCCGTGACGCGCCCCACGGCCGCCCGGAAGTCCGCCTGCGCGCGGTCCGCCTCCTCGAGCCGCCCGAGCGCGGCGAACGCCGTGCCGCGGGCGAAGTGCCGGAACGCGCGCGTGATCGGCAGGTAGTCCGGGGGTTCCGGAACCGACAGCAGCTCCTCCCAGCGGCCGAAGCGCATGAGCGTCTCCAGCTCGACGTTCATGTAGCCGTCCGCGAAGAACGCCGACTCGCGCACGAAGTCCTCGGGGAAGTTCGCGATCATCTCGCGCGCCGCCCGCAGCGCGACCTCGCTGCGTCCCTCCATCTGCGCGGCCCACGACAGGAAATGCCGGTTGTGGGCCATGTACACGCTGTAGAACCCCTGGCGCGGCGACAGTTCGCGGTAGCGGCGGTCCGCCTCGATGGCCCGCACGTTGGCCTCGGCGGCGTCCGCCCAGCGGCCGACGCGGCTGTAGATGTGCGCGGGCATGTGCACCATGTGTCCGGCGCCCGGCACGAGCGTGCGCAGGCGGTCGGCGGCCGCGACGCCGCGCTCGGGGTGCGGCGAGGCCTCGACGAGGTGCACCCAGAGGTGGTTCGCGCCCGGGTGCTTCGGCGCCCGGCGCAGCACGGCCTCCAGCGTCGCCGTCACCTCCTCGGTGCCCGGCTGCGGCGAGCCGTCCGCCTTCCAGAGGTCCCACGGACGCAGGTCCATCAGCGCTTCGGCGAACAGGACGCCGACGTCGGCGTCGGCGGGATGGGCCCGCCACACCTCGCGCATGGCCGCCGCGTACGCCTCGTCGAGCGCCCGGCGGTCGGCGGGCGGGGGATCGGCGTAGCGCGTCGCCAGCGCCTCGATGAGCGCCCGCTCGACCGGCGAGGCCTTGCCGCGCATCGCCATCGCCCGGCCGAGGGCGGCCCACGCGTCGCGCGACTGCTGCTCGCTCATCGCCGGGTTGTTGATGTGCGGCCCGTTCGCGAGCGCGATGCCCCACCACGCCATGGCGCAGCCGCTGTCGAGCCGGGCGGCCTCCGCGAACGAACGGATGGCCTCGTCGTGGTTGAACGACATCGCGAGCACGAGGCCCTGGTCGAACCAGCGCTGGGCGTCGCGCGAGACGGTGCTCACGGCCCGGCGATGCGAACCCATGCCGGGGAGCAGCCGGGCGGCGAGCGCATCGGCGCACGGCTGGAGCAGGGCGAGCGCCGCGAGGGCGACGGGCAGGAAGGATCGGCGGGCGACGGACATGCGGGGCTCCTTTCCCGGGCTGGATCGGGAAGCGGGCGGCCGCGCGGCGACGGCCGGCCCGTGGACTCTCCGGCGCGGGCCGCACCTCGCGGGCGCGCGCCGGGCCAAGGCACCCTACCCGCGCGGCCGCACGTCTCGCCACACCGAAGTCGGTCCGCGCGAGCCGTCGCTCGGGCGGTCCACCGCCCGCGTTCGTCACTCGCCGGCACGAATCGGGCGGTCCGCGCCGCGGGGCTGCGGTATAGCTCCGGCGAGACGCCGCGGCGAGGCCGTGGCGTCGGCGCGCGACCCCGCACCCGAGGAGAAGCCATGTTCCCGACTCCCCGCGCGATCCTGCGCGCGGCCGCCACCGCGGTCGCGCTCGCGATCGTCTCGTCCGCTCCCGCCCTCGCCGTCGAACGCGGCCTGTGGATGCGCCAGCCGGCGATCTCGCCCGACGGCCGCAGCATCGCCTTCAACTATCGCGGCAACCTGTGGAAGGTCTCGGCCAACGGCGGCATCGCCACGCCGCTCACCGTCGGGGCCTCGTACAACACGTCCCCGGTCTGGTCGCCCGACGGCTCCCGCATCGCGTTCGCCTCCGACCGCAACGGCAACTTCGACGTGTTCGTGATGCCGGCCGAGGGCGGCGAGGCCACCCGCCTGACGTTCCACTCCGCGGACGAGACCCCGGCCAGCTTCGCGCCCGACGGCGGTTCGGTGCTGTTCTCGGCCTCGGTGCTCGACGCCGCCGCCAACGCGCAGTTCCCGAGCCCGGCGCAGCCCGAGCTCTACCGCGTCGGCCTCGACGGCGGGATGCCCGTGCAGGTGCTGACGACGCCCGCGCTTTACGCCGTGTTCGACCCGGCCGGACGGCGCCTCGCGTACTCGGACCAGCGCGGGTTCGAGATGGAGTGGCGCAAGCACGACACCTCCTCGTTCGCCCGCAACGTGTGGGTCTGGGACGTGGCCGCGAACCGCCACACGCGCCTCACCGGGTTCGGCGCCGACCACCGCCAGCCCGTGTGGGGGCCCGATGGCGCCTCGCTCTACTACCTCTCCGAGAAGGGCGGCAGCTTCAACGTCTGGAAGCTCGACGTCGCGAACCCGCAGTCCGCCACGCCGGTCACGACCCACCACACGCACCCGGTCCGCTTCCTGTCGATCTCGAAGGCGGGCGACCTGTGCTACGCGTGGGACGGCGAGCTGTGGGTGCGGCCGGCCGGGGCCTCCGATTCGCGCCGGCTCGAGGTGCTGGTCGCCACGGACCGCCGCGACCGCGGCGTCGAGCCGATCGACGTCGGCTCGCAGGTGAGCGAGTTCGAGGTCGCGCCCGACGGCAGCGAGATCGCGTTCGTGGCCCGCGGCGAGGTCTTCGTCGCCTCGACCGAGCACGGCACGACGCGCCGCATCACGAACACGCCCGAGCAGGAGCGCTCGGTGAGCTTCTCGCCCGACGGCCGCAGCCTGCTGTACGCCTCGGAGCGCGGCGCGAGCTGGAAGCTCTATCGCACGGACCTCACCGACAAGGACGAGCCCAACTTCTTCAACGCGACCGCGCTCCGGGAATCGCCCGTGCTCGAGTCCGCGACCGAGGCCTTCCAGCCGCGCTTCTCGCCGGACGGCAGGGAAGTGGCGTACCTCGAGGAGCGCACCACGCTGCGCGTCCTCAATCTCCAGACCCGCGCCATCCGCACCGTCCTCGCCGGCGACCTCAACTACTCGTACGCCGACGGCGACCAGTGGTTCGAGTGGTCGCCCGACGGCCGCTGGTTCGCCGTCAACTTCCTGAGCCCCGGCCGGTGGTCCTTCGAAGCGGGGCTGGTCCCGTCGTCGGGCCAGGGCGAGCTCGTCAACCTCACCCACAGCGGCTACGAGGACGAGCGCCCGCGCTTCGGGCTCAAGGGCGAAGTCGTCTTCTGGGTCTCCGACAAGAACGGCCTGCGCACGCACGCCAACCAGGGACGCGAGGCCGACGTGTACGCGGCCTTTCTGACGACCCGCGCGTACGACCGGTTCCGCCTGGACGAGGCGGCCTTCGCGCAGCTCAAGGCGAAGGAGAAGAAGCAGGACAAGGGCGGTGACCGGCCGGGCGCAGGGGAGAAGTCCGGCGAGAAGGCGAAGGACGCCGGCGAGGACGCCGGAGCGAAACCCGCCGCGCCGGTGGCAATCGAGTTCGACGGCCTCGACGAGCGCACCGTGCGTCTCTCGCTCCACTCCGCGAACCTCGGCTCCGTGGCGCTCACGCCCGACGGCGAGACGCTCGTCTACCTCGCGCGCTTCGAGAAGGGCTTCGACCTCTGGAAGTACGTCCCGCGCAAGCGCGAGGCGAAGCTGGTCGCCAAGCTGGGCGCCGACGAGGCCGCGTTCGAGCTCGACCGCGACGGCAAGAAGGCGGTCGTGCTCGCGAACGGGAAACTCTCGAGCGTGGACCTCGAGTCCGGCAAGAGCACGCCGGTCGCGGCGGCCGCCCGCATGGAGCTGGACGCGGCCGCGGAGCGCGCCTACCTGTTCGAGCACGCGTGGCGCCAGACGCTGAAGAAGTTCCACGACCCGCTCATGCACGGCGTGGACTGGGCGGCGATGAAGACCGCCTACGCGAAGTTCCTGCCCGCGATCGACAACGCCCGCGACTTCGCCGAGCTGCTCTCCGAGATGCAGGGCGAGCTGAACGCCTCGCACAGCGGCGGCCGCTACCGCCCCACGCGCCCCGACGGCGACCAGACCGCGTCGCTCGGCTTCTTCCCGGACCCCAAGCACTCCGGTCCCGGCGTCGCCGTGCTCGAGGTGCTCCCGGGCGGGCCGCTGCAGAAGGCCGGTACGAAGGTGAGACCCGGCGTCGTCATCGAGGCCATCGACGGCACGCCGATCCCCGCGGGCTTCAACTGGTACCGCCTGCTGAACCGCAAGGCCGACACGCGCGTGCGGCTCGCGCTCCGCGACCCGCGCGGGGGTGCGCGCTGGGAGGAGACGGTCGTCCCCGTCACGGCGATGGCGCAGTCGCGCCTCCTCTACCTGCGCTGGCTCGAGTCGCGGCGCGAGGCGGTGGACCGGCTGTCGAAGGGCCGGCTCGGCTACGCCCACATCCGCGGCATGAACGACGGCGCCTACCGCGAGATGTACGAGGAGGTCTTCGGCCGCTCGGTGGACCGGGAGGCCATCGTGCTCGACACGCGCTTCAACGGCGGCGGCAACCTGGTCGAGCCGCTGACCGTGTTCCTGAGCGGCAGGCAGTACGCGCGCAACGCGCCGCGCGGGCGGCAGATCGGCAGCGAGCCGTCGAACCGCTGGAACCGGCCGTCCATCGTGGTCATGAGCGAGGGCAACTACTCCGACGCGCACTGCTTCCCGATGGCCTACACGCAGCTCGGGCTCGGCGAAACCGTCGGCATGCCGGTGCCCGGGACGTGCACGTCGGTGTGGTGGGAGCGGCTGCAGAACCGCGACCTCACGTTTGGCATCCCACAGGTCTCGCTCATCGACATGCAGGGCGACGTGATGGAGAACAAGCAACTCGAGCCCGACCACCGCGTCGAGCCCGACCCGGCCCTGTGGGCCGCCGGGCGCGACCAGCAGCTCGAGCGGGCGGTCGAGGTGCTGCTCGCGAAGCTGCCGCGCAGGTGACCCGCGCGCGGGGCCGGCGCGCGCCGGTCCCGCGCCGCTCAGCCGCGCCCGGTCCCGGTGATGTACTCGGTCAGGTAGCGGATCTCGACCTCGCGCTCGGCCGAGAGGAACTTCACGAGGTCACCGATCGAGACCAGGCCGGCCAGGCGGCCGCCGTCCACCACCGGCAGGTGGCGGATGCGCTGCTGCGTCACGATGGCCATGCAGTCCGCGATCGGGAGCGAGGGCTCGACGCAGACGATGCGCGGCGTCATCACGTCCCGCACGCGGGTCGAGCGCGGGTCGCGGTCCGCCAGCACCACGCGGCGCAGGAAGTCGCGCTCGGTGAAGATCCCCGCCACGGTCTCGCCGTCGGTGACGACGACCGAGCCGACGCCGCGCTCGACCATCTCGGCGACCGCGGCGTAGGCGGTGGTGTCGGGTCCGGTGCGGTGAACGGCGCCGCCCTTGGCGGCGAGGATGTCGGCGACTCGGGCCATGGCTGCCTCCTGGAGGGGATGGATGCCTCGGGGCGGCGCGGCCCGCGAACACGTCCGGGCCCCGCCGCTCCCATGGTGGCCCCCGCGCGTCCCGCCCTCAACGGCAATTTCCCGGGGCGGGCGGCCGTGGGGCATGCTACCGGAGGTGCCGGGAGCCCGCCCGGACCGGAGGAGGTCCCATGCGCTGGCGAGGCAGGCAGCAGAGCGGAAACATCGAGGATCGTCGCGGGGCCCGCCCGGGCGGCCTCGCGATCGGCGGCGGGCTCGGCACGATGCTGGTCGTGCTCGTGTTCGTGCTGCTGGGCGGCGACCCGAGGCAGATCCTGCAGCTCGTCGGCCAGACCGGCATGACGACGAGCGCCCCCGTCACGCCGGGGGCCGGCGAGGGCGCGGGCGCCGGGGTGGCCGACGAGGGGCGCGAGTTCGTCGCCGTCGTGCTGCAGGACACCGAGGACGCCTGGGCCGCGATCTTCGAGACCTCGGGCCGCACCTACGAGCCGCCGACGCTGGTGCTGTTCCGCGATCAGGTGCAGTCCGGTTGCGGCGTCGCCGGGGCGTCCACCGGGCCCTTCTACTGCCCGGCCGACCGGAAGATCTACATCGACCTCGTCTTCTACGACGAACTGCGCGACCGCTTCGGCGCGCCGGGCGATTTCGCGCAGGCCTACGTCATCGCGCACGAGGTGGGGCACCACGTCCAGAACCTGCTCGGCATCTCGGAGCAGGTACAGTCCATGCGCGGCCGCGTCTCGCGCGAGGAGTTCAACCGGCTCTCGGTGCGACTCGAGCTGCAGGCGGACTTCTTCGCCGGCGTGTGGGCGCATCACGCCCAGCGCGCGAAGCAGGTCCTCGAGCAGGGCGACCTCGAGGAGGCGCTGAACGCGGCGAGCGCCATCGGCGACGACCGGCTCCAGCGCGAGGCCACCGGCACGGTGACGCCCGATTCGTTCACCCACGGGACTTCGGCGCAGCGCGTCCGCTGGTTCCGCAGGGGCTTCGAGACCGGCGACCTGTCGCAGGGCGACACGTTCGCGGCCGCGAACCTCTGATCGCCAGGGAGGGATCCGCATGACCGCCACCCCATCGCGCGGCGGCGCGCTGCCGCCCGCCGAGCCCGCGGCGCTCGCCGGCCTCGTGGACTACGTGCCCGGCTCGGTCGTGAGCCGCGCGCTCGTCCAGTCCAAGCCCGGTTCCGTGACCCTGTTCGCGTTCGACGCGGGACAGGGCCTCAACGAACACACGACGCCTTACGACGCGCACGTGCTGGTCGTCGAGGGCGAGGCCGCGCTCACCATCGGCGGCGCCGAGGTCACCGCCCGCGCGGGCGAGCTGGTGCGCCTGCCGGCGAACGTCCCGCACGCGCTCGAGGCGCGCGTGCCGTTCAAGATGCTCCTGCTCATGATCCGCGGCTGAGGCCCGGCCGCGTTCCCCCCGGAGGACGCCATGAAGCTCCGTCGCACCCGCCGTCTCCTGCTCGCCGCCGCGCTGCTCGCCCTGGCGGCGCCCGTCACGGCCGCGCCCCCGGCGCGCGTGACCGATCCCTTCCGCGAGGAGCATGCCGAGATCAAGGTCCACCTGAAGCACCTGCACGACATGACCGGCGAGCTGCGCACCGCGCCCGCCGCCGAGGCCCCGGGCACGATGCGGTTCGTCGTCAAGTTCCTGAACGAGCACATCCGCGCGCACGCCCGCTGGGAGGAGCAGGTGCTCTACCCGGTCGTGGACCGGCTCGCGAAGAGCGGCAAGGACCCCTTCACCGCCACCATGCGGCACGAGCACGTCATCGTCGGCCGCTGGATCGACGAACTCGCCGCCGAAGCCGCGAAGGACGCGCCCGGGATCGAGGTGTTCGCCCGGCGCGCCGACAACCTGCTGGGCCTCATCGCGGCGCACTTCGAGGAGGAGGAGGAGGTGCTCCTGCCGCTCGTCGACCGCGGCATGAGCGCCGAGGAGTTCAAGCGCGAGGTGCTGGACCACCGCGTGGCCCATTAGGGGAGGGACCTCATGAACCCGATGCAGCGCATCCTGGCCGCGGCGACGCTGGCGGTGGCCGGCGCGGCGTGCCTCTTCAAGGTGTGGGCGACCATCCACGCGCCGGCCCGCGAGTTCCTGGGCGTGCGCATCGAGTCGAGCACGGATTGGGGCGCGCTGCCCATGGGTTGGCTGCTCGGCGGCATCGCCGCGATCGGCGCGGCGCTGTTCGTCTGGGCGAGCGGACGCAAGGGCTGACGCCGGCCTCGCACGGGGGCCGCCCCGGCGGCCCGCCGCGTCCCCCCGCCGGGTGACGTGCGCGGGCCGCCGGGACGGTCCCGGTGCTAGCGTCCTCGCGTTCGCGGAAGAGCACGCCGGCGGCGAGCCCACGCGTCCCCGTCGTCCGGCCGTCCTCGTCCCGCGCAGGGCGCCCGCCGGAGCTTCGCCGCCGGCCCGGCGGCCCGAGCTTCCCGTGCGGCTGGGAGTGCGCCATGACCTCCCGGTTCCGACTCGCCCGCGTGCCGCGGGCCCTCACGTCCCCCGCCATCCTCCTGCTCGTCACGACCTGCATGGCGTGCACCGGCCCCGCGGCCGTGCACGGCGCGCCGCTGTTCGAGCCCTTCGTCCCGTACGCGTGCGGGGACGACCCGCATTTCGTGGTGGTCGCGGACTTCGACGGCGACGGCCACCTCGACCTCGCCGTGAGCAACTCGGTGGACGGCACGGTGTCGGTGAGGCTCGGCCTCGGCGACGGCACGTTCGGGCCGAGGACCGACCGGGCCACGGCCGCGGGGCCGCGCGGGCTCGCGGCCGGCGACCTCGACGGGGACGGGCACGCCGACCTCGCGATCGCTTGCCGGGACGCGGACGCGATCTCCGTGCTCTACGGAAACGGCGACGGATCGTTCGCGACCCACGTCGAGTACGCGACGGGGGACGCGCCGGTCGCGGTGGCGATCGCCCTGCTGGGGGACGGTTCGACCGCGGACCTGGTCGCGTCCGACTCGGGCGGCAACACGGTCTCGGTGCTACGGGGCCTCGGCGCTCGCGCGTTCGCGTCGCACGCCGACTACGAAGCCGGAAGCGAACCGCGCGGCCTCGCCGTCGCGGACTTCGACCGCGACGGTCATGCCGACGTGGCCGTGGTGAACACGGGCTCGGGCTCGGTCTCGGTCCTGCGCGGCGCCGCCGACGGCACGCTCGGCCCGCGCGCCGACTTCTCCACCGGCCTCTATCCGTGGGCGCTGGCGGCCGGCGACCTCGACGGCGACGGGTGGCCCGACCTCGCGGCCACGGTCGGCATCGGATCGTCCGTCGCCGTCCTCCTCAACGACGGGTCCGGCTCGTTCGCCGGGCGTGTCACGTACGCCGTCGCGTCGCTGCCCGCCGGCGTGGCGATCGCCGACCTCGCGGGCGGGCCCGCCCCCGACCTCGCGGTGACGGGCAACGGCGCGGCCACGGTCTCGGTGCTGCTGGGATTCGGCGACGGCACGTTCTCAGGCAAGCTCGACGAAGCGACCGGCGACGGGCCCGAGGGCGTCGCGGTGGGGGACTTCGACGAGGACGGCCACGCCGATCTCGCGATCGCGACCGAGTACGTGAACGCCGTCGCGGTCCTCCTCGGCACCGGCGCGGACCCCGGTCTCGGCGTGGGCCCAGGAGGGGAGGCGGGCGGCATGACGCTCCGCGCCTCGCCGAACCCCTCGCGTTCGGCCGTCGCCCTGCGCGTCCGACTCGGTTCGGCGGGCGCGGTCACGCTCCGCGTGCTCGACGTGCACGGCCGCGGCGTTCGGACGCTCGTCCGCGGCGCTCTGGCCGGCGGAGACCACGTCCTGGCGTGGGACCAGCGCGACGATGGGGGAGCGGATGTCCCCTGCGGCATCTACTTCGCCTGCCTCGAAGGGGAGGGTTTCCGCCTCACGGCGCGCCTCGCCGTCGCGCGCTGAGGGCGCGCGGGGTTCGCGTGCCGCCGTCCGGCCCTGCGCCGATCAGTGCGCGGCCGGGCCGGGCCGCACGAAGCGCACGGTCCAGTCGTCGCCTTCCGACGCGATCGCGGCGGCGTACCCCGGAATGCCCGGCAGTTCCCGGACTCGGAAGCACGCGGCCACGCGCGGGTCCACGGGCGAAACCAGGCCGCGCCCCGCGGCCTTGGCCAGCGCCTCGCGCCGCGCCCACGCGCGGAAGAACCCGGCGCGGGGATCGCCGGCCGCGAGCCGTCCGGCTTCGTCGCGCTCCGCGGCTGTGAACTGGTCGCGCACGATGGCCGCGCCGTCCACGCCGTCCCGGACCTCTTCGAGGTCCACACCCACCTCGTGAGCAAGCCGCAGCGCCACGAGCGCGAAGCGGCCGGAGTGGGAGAGGCTGAAGCGCACGTCGTCGCCCGGCCCGGCGGCGAGCCGCGGCTTGCCGTCGCGGCCGGTCGAGAAGGCGATCCGCTCCGGCGCGACCCCGAGCGCGCGGCCGAGCGCGCGCCGCAACGCGGCCCGCGCGGCCACCCAGCGCGCGGCGCCGACGCGCAGCCGGAGCGCGTGCCGCCGCTCGGCCTCGCCGAGCAGCAGCCAGGCCGCGGACGCCTCTGCACGCGGCAGGTCGAGCCGCGCGAGCACCACGTCCACGCGGTCGCGGGACACCGAGGCCGCGGCCGGCCCCGCGGGCTCGATCGCGGCCGCAGGCGCGTTCACCGCGCGTCCCCCGCGACCGGCCGCGTCGGGCAACCCGCGTAGCGCAGCCCCGGCAGCAGCAGTTCGCGCTTCATGACGACGCTGTTGTCCGCGACGTCCGCGCCTTCGCCGATTTCGGCGCCGTAGAGCAGCACCGCGCCGCGCCCGACGTCGGCGCCGGCGCCGATGCGCACCGGGGCGAGCTTCAGCACCCGGTCCTCGAAGCTGTGCGACTGCAGGTGGCACGAGACGGTCGCGCCGTCGCCGATCTCCAGCATCTCGGGGTCCACGACCTGCAGGAACGAGCTGCCGAAGACGACCCCGCGGCCGACGCGGCAGCCCATCGCGCGCAGCCACCACGAGACGAACGGGGTGCCCTCGAAGGCGAGCAGCACCGGCACGGCGTACGCGGCCCAGACCTCGTAGAGGATGTCCCAGCGGCAGCACCAGCACGACCACAGCGCGTGCCGCCCCTCGCGGATGGGGCCCATCACGAGCCACTTCGTGAGGAGCGCGAACGCGAGCAGCGCGCCGCCGATGGCCGCGGCCGAGAGCGGCAGCGTGGCGAGGAAGAAGACCGGGGCCGGTTGCGCGGCGCGCCACCCGGGCACGGCGGCGAACCACGCCCACAGCAGCGCCAGGGGCGCGAGCGGCAGCACCAGCCGCGCGGACTCGAAGACCACGCGCGTCAGCCAGCGCTCGAGCCCGGGATCGTGCGTCAGCTCGCGCTCGCTGGCGGCGACCTCGCGGCGCGGCAGCTCCATCGCCGGCAGTCCGAACCAGGCGCTGCCCTCGCGGACCGTGGCCGGGTCGGCGACGGTGCAGATGCCGAGCAGCAGGTCGGGCGGCAGCGCGGCGCCCGCGGGCACGACGACGTGGTTGCCGAGGAACGTGTTCCGCGAAAGCCGCGTCGGCGCGCATTCGGCGTACCCGCGGTGCAGGCGCGAGCGCCCGAGGTAGATGCCGTCGGCGAGGAAGCACTCGTCGCCGACCTCGATCAGCTCGGGCACGCTCTCCATGATCGTGCTGATCTCGCACTTGCGGCCGATGCGCGCGCCCGCGGCGCGCAGCCAGCGCGGCCAGAGCAGCGTGCCGCTCAAAGCGCCGTTGGCGGTCTCGACCGCCTGCTCCTTGATCGCGAGCGCGACGCCGGTCCAGCTCCGCAGCGGGTGGGCGCCCGCGCGCACGCGGCCGACGGCGCGCACGAGCAGCGCTTCGACCGGCATCGAGAGCGCGTAGCCCGCGACGAGCAGCAGCGGAGCGAGCGCGAGCGGCAGCGCGCCGAACGGCGCCGGCAGCAGCCCGGTGCCGGGCGCGCCGGGGGCGAGGAACAGGGCCGCGAGCGCGAGCCCCGGCAGCAGCGGCAGCCACGACGCGAAGCCTCGCGCGCCGGCCAGCGCGGCGGCGTGCGCCCACGCCGGCCACGCGCG
>CAZUEM010000012.1:0-44074 GCA_964619155.1 uncultured bacterium | reverse complement strand
CGGGCGCGGCACGTGTCGGCGCGCGGACGCGGCGGCGGGCGCGGCGCGGGGCGCGACGAGCGCGGCGGGCTACCGGATGGGCCGGTAGAGCCCGCGGATGAACGCGAAGTTGCAGAGCACGGCGTGCACCTCGCCGCCGTGGTCGCGCTGCACCCGCCCGGCCGAGTCCACCGTGAGCAGCAGGTGGCGGCCGTTGGGGTCCAGCTTCTCGTAGTCCGCCGCGCGCAGCCGCTCCTCGGTGCGCTCCATGAGCGCGAGGTAGTCGGCCTCGGGGAGCAGCCCGCAGTCGTAGGCGGTGAGCGCGTCGAGGCTGAAGAGCAGCCGAAGGTGCCCGGCGTCGCGGGCGAGCCGTCCGTCGGGCTCGACCGCGACGACGAACTCGTCGGGCGCGATGGTCTCGGGCGGCAGCGCGGTGCGCGCGAACCCGCGGCGCGCGTGCGCCACGGCCTCGTCGGCCTCCTCGGCCGTCACCCTCCCGCTCTCGCGGGCGCGCTCGAGCCCGAGCACGCCGGCGAGGCCGCCGGGCGCCGCCGCCGCCAGGGGCTCGGCGCCCAGGTAGGTGTCCCAGATCGAGTAGTAGTCGTGCTCGGGGCGCAGCACGGGGCGCGGCGGGCTTTCGGGCGCGAGCACGTTCGCGTGCGACTCGAACCGGCGCGGGTCGCGCAGGCGCGGGGTCTTCACCGTCTCGTGCCCGGTTTCGTAGATGGCGCGCGGGTGGATCGTGGGCAGCCCCATCTCGCGCAGCCGCCCGGCGAGCGCGAACTCCTCGAACGGGCTGTTGTAGCCCGCCTCGCGCAGGCGCTTGCCGCCCGGCACGCGCGGATCCACGAGCGGCCGGAAGCCGACGCGCGAGCGGCGGTAGACGACGTCCACGCGGTCGCGCGTGCGCGTGCGGTAGACCTCGGCCGTCCCGGAGAGCTTCTCGCGCGGCGTGCGCCGCCAGCGGTCGGGCAGGAAGTAGTCGAACAGGCCGGTCTCGTGGCCCGCCACCCACAGCCGCCCGCCGTCGGGCGTCGCGCCGAAGGCGTACTCGACGCCGAACACGGTGGCGCGGCGCAGGTGCGAGGCGGCCGGCTCGGGCGCCGGGCGCGGGCCGCCGGCCATGAGCTGCCAGTAGCGCTCGCGGCGCGCGGCCTTGTAGGCGTGCTGGTGCGCGGGGCTGCGCTGCAGGAGCTCGAAGTCCACGATGCCGTAGGCCAGCCGCCCGTCGCGGTGCCGCAGCAGCGTGCCGTCGGCGCGCGGGCGCAGAATCAGGTGCTTGGGCTTGTGGTCGAGCACCATGAACCCGCGCGCCTCGAGGTCCTGCAGCGAGCGCATGGACAGCGCGCGCATCTCCTCCTCGCCCAGCATGCCGGCGTGGAAGCAGTCCTCCGCGTCGCGGCCCTCGATCCACTCGTAGAGCAGGACGTAGATCCGGCGGATGTCGAACTCGATGGCCTTGACCGCCTCGGCCTGGTCCTCGGCCAGCTCGGCTCGGTGGCTGTGGAAGCTGCTCGACTGCCGCCCGAGCTGCCACTGGTCGAACTCCTCGGGCGGCGCGTAGATGGCGAGCGGCCGCTGCGCGCGCACGCGCACGCCCGGCGGGCCGAACGCCCCGCGGCGCAACTCCTCGACCAGCCCGAACTCCTCGAGCGGGCTGTTGAAGCGGGCCGCCGCCATCACCTCGGGCGGCACTCCGACCGGGAACGTCGCCTCGATGAGCAGCGGCACGTCCTGCGCGACGCGCGAGAACTTGACGATCAGCTCGACCGGGCGGCCGGGCCCTTCGCGCGGGCGCACGTGGTACACGGTGCCGGTGGCGCCGCGCAGCCGCGAACCCTGCAGCTCGTACCACTGGCCCGCGTACCAGCGGTCCGGATCGAGCGACTCGAGGCACGACCAGCCGAGGCGGGTCACGTACAGGTCGCCGCCCCCGGGCGGGCGCACGTGCGCGTACTCGACACCGAACGCGCGGACGATGCGGTCCGGAGGCAGGCCGCCCGGCGGCCCGCCCCCGGCGCCGTCCGCCGCGCCGGGCGCGGCGGGATTCGGAACGGTCGCGGTCATGCCTCGTCGAACTGGGGCTCCACGTAGGTCGGGTACTCCGGCATCCACATCGAGTGCTGCACCAGCGCCTCGACCTTGTGGTCCTCGATGTTGCGGCCGACGCGCAGGTCGCGCGCCTTGCGGATCACCGCGCCCGCGATCGCCGCGCTCACGCGCCGCAGATCGGAGACCTCCGGGTACACGGCGCCGCGCTCGAGCCGCTGCGGCTTGACGAACGCCGTCAGTGTGCGGGCCGCGACGAGCATGATCTCGTCGGTCACCTCGCGCGCCTCGCTCAGGATGCAGCCGAGCCCGACGCCCGGGAAGATGAACACGTTGTTGCCCTGCCCGAACTCGTGCACGCGCCCCTGGAACTCGACCGGCGCGAACGGGCTGCCGGTGGCGAGCACCGCCCGGCCGTCGCTCCAGCGCAGCGCCTCGGCGGGCGTGCACTCGACGAGCGACGTCGGGTTGCTGAGCGGGAAGATCACCGGGCGTTCCACGTGCGCGGCCATCTCGCGGACGATCTCCTCGGTGAAGAGCCCCGGCACCGCCGAGGTCCCGAGCAGGATCGTGGGCTTGACGTGCCTGACCACGGACAGCAGGTCGTGCGTGCCGCCGGAGAACCCGTAGTGCTGCATCTCCTCGGCGGTCATCACGACCGGCAGCTTGTGCGGATCGGTCACGCGCGACTCGGGCGTGAGCAGGCCGCTGCTGTCGGCGAACACCAGCCGGCGGTGGATCTCGGCGTCGCTCATGCCCTCCTCGAGCATGGCCACGCGGATCAGCCGCCCGATGCCGACGCCGGCCGCGCCCGCGCCGGCGAACACGATGCGCTGCTCGGCGAGCGGCAGGCCGGTGATGCGCAGCGACGTCAGGATGCCGGCCAGCGCGACGGCCGCGGTGCCCTGGATGTCGTCGTTGAAGCACGGGATGCGGCGGCGGTAGCGGTCCAGCACCGCGAACGCCGTGCCCTTGCGGAAGTCCTCCCACTGCACGAGCGCGCGCGGGAAGGCGTCGATGACGCCCTCGACGAACGCCTCGACGAACTCGTCGTAGGGCCGCCCGCGCAGCCGGCGGTTGCGCCAGCCGAGGTAGTACTTGTCCTGCAGCAGCGTCTGGTTGTCGGTGCCGACGTCGAGGCTGATCGGCAGCGTGTGCTTCGGGTGGATGCCGGCGCCGCCGATGTAGAGCGCGATCTTGCCGCACGGGATGCCCATGCCGCCCGCGCCCTGGTCGCCGAGGCCGAGGATGCGCTCGTTGTCGGTGACCACGATGAGCCGCACGTCGCCCTCGGCCGCGTTGCGCAGCAGCGTCGGGATGTGGCCGATGTCGTCGGGCGTGATCCACAGCCCGCGAGGCCGCCGGTAGATGTGGCTGTAGCGCTGGCAGGCCTTGCCGACGGTCGGCGTGTACACGATCGGCATCAGCTCCTCGAGGTTCTCGACGAGCAGCCGGTAGAACAGGGTCTCGTTGCGGTGCTGCAGCGCCAGCAGGCCGATGAACTTCTCGAGGTCGTCGGCCTTGCCGCGCAGGTGCTCGAGCTCGAGCTCGACCTGCTGCTCGATGCCGACCACCGCGGAGGGCATCAGGCCGAGCAGGCCGAGCTGCTCGCGTTCCTCGGGCGTGAAGGCGGAGTCCTTGTTGTAGCGGGGCGTCTCGAGCAGCGTGCGGCCGGTCACCGGCGGAAGCGCCGGGGCGCGGCGTTGCCTCTGCGGATAGACGGTCGTGGCCATATCTCATCCTCGTGCCCGCGGCACGGGCGCGTCCGGTCCCGGGTGGGCCCGGCGCGCGCCGCGCGGCGCGGGCGGATTGGGGTCGTGGAGGTCGCGAACGGGGACGGTCCGGCGGGCGCGCGGCGCCGCGGAGGGATTCCGCGGGCGCGGGCCCGGCAGGGGTCGCGGCGGGGGTGCGATGCAGCCGGGCGGACCCGCCCCGTCATCGGGCGGGCCGGCCAGAACGACGATGCCGCTGGCACCGCGACTCTGCAGCACGGCGTACCCCGCTCGCGGAGCGGGCCGGCCCGCCGGATCCGTCGGCAGCGGCCTGCCGGAGGGTTCCTCGTACGGTCAGCCACTCCGCGCGACAGCATTCTGCTACCGCCGGGTGCATCGGCACGAACGGGCGTTCGCCGGAGACGGAATGCGCGCCGTGAACCGTCCCGCCCGGGGCGCGCTCAGAACCCGCCGGGCGCGCGGGCCGGCCGCCCGGCGGCCCCGGGACGGGGCGGCGGTCAGCTCGCCGGCGCCATCCGGCCCAGCAGCGCCTCGTAGCGCGGGTCGCCGTGCAGCGAGGCGAGGTCGGGGTCCTTGCCGATCCAGGCCGCGTTGCCGAAGCCGAGCGCGACGCACTCCTCGAGGCAGCGGATCGCCTCCTCGGCCCGGCCCTCGAGCGCGTACAGGCACGCCACGTTGTAGCGCACCCCGGCGTCCTCCGGGTCGATCTCGAGCGCGCGCCGCGCCCATTCGAGCCCCTCCTCGGGGCAGCCGAGCCGGCAGAGCGCCACCGCGCGCATGGTCGCCGCGCGCGGGTCGTCCGGGTGCAGGTCGAGCTGGCGCTCGGCCACCGCCAGCGCGCGCACGTACGCCTCGCGCGCCGCGTCGCGGGCCCCCGCGGCCTCGAACGCCTGGGCGGCGAAGAAACGCGCCTCGAAGCTCTCCTGCACGCGCGCGGCCTCCTCGAACCAGCGCGCCGCCTCGGTGAACGCTCCCTGCTGGAAGCAGAGCCGCCCGTAGAAGTAGCGCGGCTCGTAGAGCCGCGGGTCCATGGCGATCGCGGTGCGGAACTCGCCCGTGCTCTCCTCGAGCCGGCCGAGCTGGAAGAGCGCGAACGCGCGCGAGGCGTGCGCTTCGGCGAGGTCGGGACTCAGCTCGAGCGCGCGAAGGCTGGCGGCGTCGGCGGCTTCCAGTTCGGCGCCCGCGCCCGGGTAGTACATGCGCAGCAGCGCCGAGCAGTCGGCGATGCCGGCGTGCGCGAGCGCGAAGCCCGGGTCCAGCTCGATCGCGCGCTCGAACATCCGGCGCGCGTACTCGAGGCTCTTGCGGCGCGCCTGGTGGAAGAACTGCCGGCCGCGCAGCCAGAACTCGTAGGCGGCGAGGTTGCGCGTCGTGGCGCGCGAGAACGCCCGCCGGTCGGAGTCGGTCAGGATGACGCGCAGCGCCTGCGCGACGCTGCTGGCGATCTCGTCCTGGATGGCGAAGACGTCGGCCATCGGCCGGTCGAATCGCTCCGCCCACAGGTGGTAGCCGTCGCGGGTGTCGATGAGCTGCACGGTGACGCGCAGCGTCTCGCCGGCGCGGCGCACGCTGCCCTCGAGCACGGCGCTCACGCCCAACTCGCGGCCGATGCGGCGCACGTCCGCCGCCTGCCCGCGGTAGGCGAACGCCGAAGTGCGCGCCGCGACGTGCAGCGCGCTCACGCGCGAGAGCGAGTAGGTGATCTCCTCCGACAGGCCGTCGCCCAGCCAGGCGTTCTCGGGGTCCTCCGAGAGGTTCACGAACGGCAGCACGGCCACCGAGCGCTCGTCGCCCGCGCCCGCCCCGGCGCCCGGGCGCGAGAGCGCCGCCGCGAACTCGGCGGCGCTGGCGAAACGGTCCTCGGGCGAAGGGGCGAGCGCGCGGGCGAGCGCCGCCTCGACGCCCGCCGGCAGCGCGTCGAGCCGCGCGCGCGCCTCGGGCGGGGCCTCGAGGATGCGCCCCGAGCGGACGGACTCCGAGCCGAGCCAGAAGCGCGGCGTCTCGCCCGCGAGCATCTCGTAGAGCACGCAGCCGAGGCTGAAGAGGTCGCTGCGCGCGTCCACGCCGGAGAGCCCCGCCGCCTGCTCCGGGCTCATGTAGCCCGGCGAGCCGAGCACCACGCCGCCGCCCGTGGACGCGCCGCCCCCCGAGTGCAGGACGCGGGCGATGCCGAAGTCGGTGACCACCGGCTCGTCCCCCGAGAGGATGACGTTCTCGGGCTTGACGTCGCGGTGCACCACGCCGCGCTGGTGCGCGTAGCCGAGCGCCGAGGCGATGCCCGCCGCGACGCGCAGGATCTCGGGGGCCGTGAGCCGCGGCTCGCGGCGCTCGCGCTGGCGCAGCGTCTCGCCCTCGACGAACGGCATGACGTAGTAGAGCAGGCCGTCGGCGTCGCCCGAGTCGAACACCGGCATGATGTGCGGGTGGTTCAGCTTCGCCGCGGTGCGGATCTCGTCGAGGAAGCGCTGCGCGCCGAGCGCGCTGGCGACGTCGGGCTGGAGCACCTTGAGCGCCACCGCGCGATTCGCGTGCTTGCGGTCGCGCGCGAGGTAGACGACCGCCATGCCGCCGCGCGCGAACTCGCGCTCGACAGCGTAGCGCAGGGCGAGCGCGCCCTGCAACCGCTGGAGGATGTCCGTCTCGGGACCGCCGGGGCCGTTCATGAGCCTGCCCTCCGCACGAAGCGACGGCGGCAGTCTAGCCCCGGGCCGCGGGGCGGCCAATGGCGGCGGCCCCGGAACCGAGAACGCGCGGGAGGCCCCGGCCCGCTCCCCTACCCCGCGCGCTTGGCCGCGAGGCGCGCGCGGACCAGCGCGCACCACTCGTCGAGGCCCTCGCCGGTGCGGACCGAGGTGCGCAGGACGCGGCCGTCCGGGCGCAGCGTGGCGACCTGGCCGAGCACCTCGTCCAGCGCGAACGTCACGTGCGGCAGCAGGTCGCACTTGGTGATCACGCACACCTCGGCGCGCGCGAAGATCGCCGGGTACTTGAACGGCTTGTCCTCGCCCTCGGCGACCGAGAGCAGCACGACCTTGAAGTCCTCGCCGAGGTCGTAGCTGGTCGGGCAGATGAGGTTGCCGACGTTCTCGACGAACAGCACGTCGAGCCTCCCCCACGCGGCGGCCGCGAGCGCGGCCTCGACCTGGCGCGCGTCGAGGTGGCAGGCCCCGCCGGTCAGGATCTGGTGCGCGGGCACGCCGAGGCGGGCGATGCGCTCGGCGTCGCGCTCGGTGGCGATGTCGCCCTCGATCACCGCCACCTTCAGGTCCGCGGCGAGCCGGCCCACCGTGGCCTCGAGCAGCGAGGTCTTGCCCGAGCCGGGCGACGAGATGAGGTTCACGACCAGCGTGCCGTCGCGGCGGAACCGCTCGCGCAGCGCCGATGCGGCCGCTTCGTTCGCGGCCAGGATGCGCTGGCGCGCGTCGTTCGGGGCGTTCATGCCGTGCTCTCCGTTCCGTCCGGGGCGGCGGCCGGTTCGGCCTCGACCCGCACCAGGTCCAGTTCCATCCCGCCCTCGATGCGCAGCGGCTTCGCGCAGCGCGGGCACGTGCGCAGCCAGGCGTGCGCCGGACGGGCGGCCGCCTCGCCGCAGGCGTCGCACACCTGCCGGGCGGGGCACCATTCGACCACCAGCGCGCAGCCTTCGTCGGGCCCGCCCGCGGTCACGGCCTCCCACGCGAAGCGCAGCAGGTCGGGCTCGACGCCGCTCAGCTCGCCGACCGCGAGCTCCACGCGCGCGAGGCGCAGCGCGGGATCGGGCAGCCCGGCCCGGGCGCGGCGGCGCGCCTCGGCGGCGATCCCCAGCTCATGCATGGTCGGCCTCCCCGCCCGCGCCGGGCATGAGGATCACGCCCTCGCTGCGGCGGCCGTTCATGCGCACGACGAACGGCTGCTCGAAGCGCAGGTGGCGCACGCCGCCGCGTTCGCTCACCGCCGGCTGCGCGGCGAACCACTCCCAGCGCACGAGGCCCTGCCGGGCTTCCGGGTTGACGGTGAAGTAGCCGACCTGGAACGAGGACAGGTTCTGGAAGAAATGGCTGCCCTGCGACGGCAGCACCGTGAAGTCGCGGAAGCCGGTCTCGACGATGACCCGCGCGTGGTCGATCTGCGGCCAGGTGACCGGGATGCCCAGCCACGGGTCCGCGGAGCCCCAGCGACCGACGCCGACGAGCAGGTAGGGCCGCGCCTGGGCGTGCAGCTCGGCGTTGTAGCGCGCGATCTCGTGGGCGACGTCCACGCTCGCCCCGCGGTCGAACTGCTCGCGGTCCACGACGATCGCGTCGTACAGCTCGACGACGCCGTTGCCGAGCACCATCGGGCTCTGCACGACCAGCGACTCCGGGTCGAGCCCCGAGAAGTCCTCCTCCTCGAAGCCCTGGGTGATCGCCAGCGGCCGCATCTGCAGGAACGCGAACTCGTGCGGCTCGCCTGGACGGCTCGCGAGCTTCACCGCGAACTCGATCTCGGCCGGGCGGTTCATGCCGCGACGGCCGGCCTCGAGCAGCAGCGTGAGGATCCCGGGCAGCGGGAAGGCGCCGTGCTTGAGCACGCCCGCGAACGTGACGAGCCGCGGGCCCGGCCGCGAGAGGCCGTCGTAGACGGCGTGCGCCTCGGGCGAATACGTCGAGCCGACCAGGAACAGCGTGCCGTCGGCCTCGGCCGCGTCGAGGCCGAAGCGCACCTCGCGCATCGCGTCCTCCCCGGTGCCCGAGCGCGACAGGTCGAGCGCCCAGAACTCGCGCTGCGAGTGCGCGAGGATGTCCTCGACCGACGAGAAGTGCACGAGGTGCTGCGGGTCGCGCGGGCAGAAGAGCAGCGACTGCTCGCCCTCGACCACCGCGCGGCCCATGCCGAGCGAGACCGCCGCGATGCCGTCCTCGGCCGTGAGCGGCGGCGTCGGGTAGAAGTTGTGCGAGCGCGCGACGCCGGAGAAGTCGGGATACCAGCGCGTCCCGTGCGGGCCGCCCGCGACGCGCTGGATCAGCACCGCCATCTTCTCCTCCTCGAGCCGGAACGGCGTCGAGCGCAGGTAGGTCTTGACGCGCTGGCTGAAGGTCGAGGCGTAGACGCGGCGCACCGCCGCCGCCAGGGCGTCGAGGCGCTTGACGACGTCCGGGTCGTCGTTCGGCAGCATGTACGTCTCGTACACGCCGGTGAACGGCAGGTACTGCGAGTCCTCGAGCAGGCTCGACGAGCGCACCGCCAGCGGCCAGTGCACCGAGCGCAGGAACACCTCGAGCGCCAGCATCACGTCGCCCGGCAGCGGCGCCGCGAGGAAGCGGCGCTCGATCTCGGCGTCGTCCGGGCAGCCGAGCGCGAAGTCCAGCAGCCCGTTCTCGGACAGGTAGCGGTCGAACGTGTCGGTCGCGAGCACGAGCGCCGGCGGCACCGCGATGCGCACGCCGTCGAAGCGCCGCCCGAGGCCGTGGTCGCCGAGCAGCCGCCGCACGAACGCGAGGCCGCGGGCCTTGCCGCCCAGCGAGCCGCCGCCCAGGCGCGAGAAGAACGCCGCGGCCGGGTCGAAGTGCACCGGGTCGAAGTCGGAGACCAGCGTCTCGTTCTGCTCGCGCCGGTACTCGGCGATCGAGGCGACGAGGTCGCGCCGCAGGTGCTCGTGGGTCGGGAACTCCGCCACGGTGCGCGGGCGCAGCTTGCGGGCCAGCGCGAACTCGGTGCGGGCCGTGAACCAGTTCGAGAAGTGGTTGCGCTCGCCGTGGAACGCGATGCTCTCGGCCGGCACGCGGCCCAGCATGTCCTCGAGGTCCTTGAGGTCCGAGGCCCGCCCCACCTCGCGGCCGTCCGGCAGCCGGAAGACGAAGTCGCCGAACGCGAAGTGCTCGATCATGAACCGCCGCAGGTCGGCGAGCAGCGTGTCGGAGTACTTGCGAAGGAACGAGGCGCCCATCTCGTGCGCCTCGGCCGCGAACTCGACGCGCGAGGACTGCAGCAGGATGGGCAGGTCGGGGATCGCCTCGCGCGCCGCGTGCGCCAGGTCGAACCCGGCGCCTCGCGTCAGGACGCCCTCGCGCGGGAACTCGACGTCGGAGATCAGCCCGAGCATGCACGGCCGGTACAGCTCGAACAGCTCCCAGGCCTCCTCGTAGGTGCGCGCGAGCAGGATCTTGGGGCGCGCCCGCATGCGCACGAGCTTGTGCGAGAGGTTGAAGCCCTCGCTGATGAGGCGCTCGGACTGGCGGATCAGCTCGGTGTAGATGGTCGGCAGGAACGAGGAGTAGAAGCGGACGTTGTCCTCGACCACGAGCACCACCGGCACGCCGACGGCGTTCGTGTCGTGGACGACGTTGCGGCGGTCCTCGACGAGGTTGACGATCGCGACCAGGATCCGCGCGTCCCCCTGCCAGAGGAAGATGTTCTCGATGTCCGACGTGTCGGCGCGGGCGACGAAGTCCTTGCGCTCGATGTTGTCGTAGGCCAGCACGACGACGGGCACGTCGATCCCGCGGCGCTTCACCTCGCGCGCCAGCTCGGCCGCGTCCATGTCGCCGAGGTGGATCGTCGTCAGGATGAGGTTGTAGCGGGATTCCGAGCCCGCCAGCGCCAGCGCCTCGGCGCCGCTCGAGACGTGGGTGATGCCCGGCGTGTGGTGCAGGCTCAGCTCGAGGAACTCGCCGAGGATGAGCTCGTTGAGCCGGCCGTCCTCCTGCAGCGTGAACGAGTCGTAGAGGCTCGACACGAGCAGGATGTCGTGGACCCGGAACGGCATCAGCTCCTGGAAGCCCTGGAACGGGCCCCGGGGCTGGGGCAGCGGTACGTCGTCGAGGGGCGGCGTCATGTGCGCGGGAGGATAGCGAAACGCGGGGCGAGTCGCCTCGCCCCGCGCCCGTTTCGACGCCGGCGGCCCGGGCGGGACGCCGGCGCGGGCCGGATCAGACCAGGCCCTGGTCCATCATCGCGTTGGCGACCTTGAGGAAGCCGGCGATGTTCGCGCCGTTCACCAGGTTGCCCGGCGTGCCGTACTTGTCGGCCGTCGTGTACGCGTTCGCGTGGATGTTGATCATGATCTTGTGCAGACGGTCGTCCACCTCTTCGCGGGTCCAGTTCAGCCGCATGCTGTTCTGCGACATCTCGAGGCCCGAGGTGGCGACGCCGCCGGCGTTCGCGGCCTTGGCCGGCCCGTACATGATGCCCGCGTCGAGGAACGTCTTCGTCGCCTCGAGCGTGCTCGGCATGTTCGCGCCTTCCGCGACCAGCGTGACGCCGTTCTTGATGAGGTTCGCCGCGTCGCGCGCGTTGATCTCGTTCTGCGTCGCGCTCGGGAACGCGCAGTCCGCCTTGATGTCCCACAGCGGGTTGTAGTCCGCCATCGGGTCCACCGGCAGGTACTTCACGCCCGGGTACTTGTCCGCGTACTCCTTGATGCGGCCGCGGCGCACGTTCTTGAGCTCCATCGCCCACGCGAGCTTCTCGCGGTCGATGCCGGCCGGGTCGTAGATCATGCCGTTCGAGTCGGACAGCGTGACGGGCTTCGCGCCGAGGTCGAGCAGCTTCTCGACCGTGTACTGCGACACGTTGCCGCTGCCCGAGACGATGCAGACCTTGCCGTCGAACGACTGCTTGCGGCTCTTGAGCATCTCCCACGCGAAGTACACCGTGCCGTAGCCCGTGGCTTCCGGACGGATCAGCGAGCCGCCCCAGTTGAGGCCCTTGCCCGTGAGCACGCCGGTGAACTCGTTGCGCAGGCGCTTGTACTGCCCGAACAGGTAGCCGATCTCGCGGCCGCCGACGCCGATGTCACCGGCCGGCACGTCGGTGTCCGGGCCGATGTGGCGCTGCAGCTCGGTCATGAAGCTCTGGCAGAACTTCATCACTTCGTTGTCGCTCTTGCCCTTCGGATCGAAGTCCGAGCCGCCCTTGCCGCCGCCCATGGGCAGCGTCGTGAGCGAGTTCTTGAACACCTGCTCGAAGGCCAGGAACTTGAGGATGCCGAGGTTCACCGAGGGGTGGAAGCGCAGCCCGCCCTTGTACGGGCCGATCGCGCTGTTCATCTCGATGCGGAACCCGCGGTTCACCTGCACCTCGCCGCGGTCGTCCAGCCACGGCACGCGGAACATGATCACGCGCTCCGGCTCGACGATGCGCTCGACGATGCGCGCCGCCTTGTACTCGGGATGGCGGTCCAGCACGAGGCTCAGCGAATCGACGACTTCGACCACCGCCTGGTGGAACTCGACCTCGGCGGGGTTCTTGGCCTTGACGCTCGCGATGACGCTCGCGACGTAGTCCTTCGTGCTTCCGCTCTTCGGTCCGCCACCCACCTTCACATCCGACACACCCATACGAACCGCTCCTTTCGGGATCGATTCCAGCACACCGATCGTGTCCTGCTCGCGGGCGGCCTGCGGCCGCTCGTGTGCGCCGGCGGCGCGCGGCACCGGATGCTCCGGCGCGCCGCCGGTCACAAAGCTGGCCCGAGAGTGCCCGATGCTCCGGCCGGCCGACAGCGAAATCCCCGTGCGGGAAATCGAGGCCGGTGGGGCGGAAGAGGACCGCCCCGGCACGCGCCCGCGGACCGAAGCGCGTACGCGCCGCATGGCTCGTGCCGGAAGACCGCCGCGCGCGTGAGGTTCGCGGAGTCCGGACACCGGCGGCCCGCGCGCCCTCCGTCCCCCCGCGAATCTCCGCGCCCGCTTGGCGTTCGCCCGGGCCGGGCGCCGGCGGCGGGCGCGCCGGACGGCCCGCGAAGGAGGCGGCGGCGGCGCGGACGGCGGGGCCGCGCCCGCACGATTGTCCGAATTCGACAGGCGCGCCCGACAGGTTGTCAGTCGCCTGAACGATGTGAAGCCCGCTCGACTTCGCTTGGGCGCTGCGGCGGAAGGCCTCCGGGCCGCCGTAAGTCCCGGTCGCGTCTGGCACATGCCGTGCTGGCCTATTTCCCGATGCGCGGCGGGCCGCGTCGGCCGTTGCCGCGCGAGGAGGCGCTCATGCGCGAACTTCGCATCCACGGGCGGGGCGGGCAGGGAGCGGTCATCGCTTCCAAGCTCCTGGCCTCCGCCCTGTTCCTCGAAGGCCGGTCGGTGCAGTCCTTCCCCGCGTTCGGGGTCGAGCGCCGCGGCGCCCCGGTGACGGCGTTCCTGCGCTTCGCCGAGGAGACCATCCTGCTGCGCTGCGAGATCAGCGCCCCGGACGACCTGATCGTCCTCGATCCGACGCTCATCCACGCCATCGACGTGACGGCGGGCCTCAAGGAGGGCGGGCGGATCCTGATCAACTCGGACCTGCCGCCCGCGGGCTACCCCGATCTCGTCAAGCGCTTCCAGGTCGCGACCGTGGACGCCGGGACGATCGCGCAGGCGCACCGGCTCGGGTCGAAGACCCAGCCAATCGTCAACACCGCGATCCTCGGCGCCTGCGCCGCGTTCATGGGCTACGTGTCCATCGACTCGGTGTGCCGCGCGATCCGCGACGAGATCCCCGTGCGGCCCGATGACAACGTCGCCGCCGCCCGCGAGGCGGCGGGCGCCGTGCGCATCGGCGAACCCCGGAAGGAGACGAGCCATGCCTGAGCCGCGCAAGCGCAGCACGCCCGCCGAGGCCGCGCCGATGGCGGTGACCACGCCCGGGCTCGCCGACAAGGTGCACGGCGCCCCCGCGGTCGCCGTCTCGAGCATGAGCACGCGCGTCAACCCGACGGGCTCGTGGAAGTACATCCGGCCGCTCTTCCGCGACCGGGTCGCGCCCTGCAACCAGGGCTGTCCGGTCGGGATCGACATCGAGGGCTACATGAACCTCGCGCGCGAGGGCCGGACCGAGGAGGCCATCGACCTGCTCCTCGCCGAGAACCCGATGCCCGCGACCACCGGCCGCGTCTGCTACCACCCGTGCGAGCGGGCCTGCAACCGGGCGACGCTCGACCACGCCGTCTCGATCCACGGCGTCGAGCGCGCGCTCGGCGACCGGGCGCTCGAGCGGCCGCTGCCGAAGCCCGCGGAGCGCACGCGCCGCGAGCGCGTCGCCGTGATCGGCGCCGGCCCCGCCGGGCTCTCGTGCGCCTGGCAGCTGGCGCGCCTCGGCTACGCGGTCACGGTGTACGAGGCCGACGCCGAGCCGGGCGGAATCCTGCGCTACGGCATCCCCGAGTACCGCCTGCCCAAGGACGTGCTCGCCCGCGAGATCGACCGCATCCGCGCGCTCGGCGTCGAGTTCCGCTGCAACGCCAAGGTCGGCCGCGAGATCACGTTCGCCGAGGTCGAGCACCACGACGCGGTGTTCGTCGCGACCGGCGTGCACAAGAGCCGCCGGCTCGGCGTGGTCGGCGAGGACCTGCCCGGCGTGCGGCCGGGGCTCGATTTCCTCGCCGAGATTAACCGCGGCGGCCGGCCGGACGTCGGCCGTCGCGTCGTGGTCGTGGGCGGCGGCAACACCGCCATGGACTGCGCGCGCTCGGCCGTGCGGCTCGGCGCCGAGGTCACGGTGCTCTACCGCCGCGGCCGCGCCGAGATGCCGGCCAACGCCGAGGAGGTCGAGGCGGCCGTCTGCGAGGGCGTGAAGTTCGAGTTCCTCGCCGCCCCCGACGCCATCCTCGGCGACCCGCGGCGGCTCTCGTGCGAGCCGCTCGACGGCGTCGAGGCGAGCTTCGACGAGACGCGCGACGGCGCCGGGGACCTGCGGGTCACCGGCGTGCGCTGCGTGCGCATGGCGCTGGGCGAGCCCGACGCCTCGGGCCGCCGGCGCCCCGAGCCCGTGCCCGGCAGCTGCTTCGCGGTGGACGCCGACACGGTGCTCACCGCGCTCGGCGAGGAGGCCGACCTCGGCTTCCTGCCGGAGGAGCTGGCCGCGGCCGGGCACATCCGCGCGGGCACCATGGGCGGCACGCGCCGCGGCATGGTGTTCATCGGCGGCGACCTGCTCGATACGCCGCACACGATCGCGTTCGCGCTCGGCTCCGGCAAGCGCGCCGCGATCGGCATCGACCACACGCTGCGCTCGCTGGCGGGCGACGACGTGGACGCGCTGGGCGCGCTCGACGTCGGCGCGCTGCGGTTCGGGCCCGACGGCAACGTCAGCGCCACGCGCTGGCGCGGCGACGACCCGGTCCGGCGCGCGGACCCGGTGAACGAGGTGGTCGGGCCGGACGAGATCAACACGGTCCACTTCCGCCGGGAGCCGTGGCACCACGACCGCTTCATGCCGGCGGACCGCACGCGCCGCACGTTCGCCGAGGCCAACCACGGCCTGTCGTACGACGCCGCGATGGCCGAGGCGCAGCGCTGCTTCAACTGCGCGGTCTGCAACGGCTGCGAGGTCTGCCTCGTGTTCTGTCCGGACGTCGCGATCTCGCGCGGCGAGGACGGGCGGCTCGTCATCGACTACGCGCACTGCAAGGGCTGCGGCATCTGCGCCGCGGAGTGCCCGCGCGGCGCCATCACCATGACGCGGGAGGGGCTATGAAGAAGGTCATCGTCGGCAACCACGCCGTCTCCTGGGGCGTGAAGCTGGCGCGCGCGGAGGTCGTCGCCGCGTACCCGATCACGCCCCAGACCCAGATCGTCGAGGAGCTGGCCGAGATGTGCGCCGACGGGCGGCTGAACGCGCGCTTCATCAAGGTCGAGTCCGAGCACTCCGCCATGGCGGCGTGCATCGGCGCCTCGGCGGCCGGGGCGCGGACGTTCACCGCGACGTCGTCGCAGGGCCTGCTGCTCATGCACGAGCTGCTGCACTGGGCCTCGCTGGGCCGGCTCCCCATCGTCATGGCCGACATCAACCGCGCCGTGGCGCCGGGCTGGTCCATCTGGTGCGACCAGAACGACACGCTGGCGCAGCGCGACACCGGCTGGGTGCAGCTCTACTGCGAGAACAACCAGGAGGTGCTCGACACCACCGTGCAGGCGTTCCAGCTCGCCGAGCGGGTGAACCTGCCGGTCATGATCGTGCTCGACGCGTTCTTCCTCTCGCACACGTCCGAGCCCGTCGACATCCCGGAGCCGGCCGAGGTGGACGCGTTCCTTTCTCCCCGCGACGCCGAGCTCAGGCTGGACGTGAACAACCCGCGCGCGTTCGGCGCGCTCACGCGCCCGGACGTGTACATGGAGATGCGCCTGCGCCAGCAGGAGGCGATGCGCGAGGTGTTCGGGGTGTGGGCGGGCATCGAGGCGAACTGGGAGAAGCGCTTCGGCCGCCGCTGGGGCGCGATCGAGACGTACCGCACCGAGGACGCCGACCTCGTGCTCGTCACCTCGGGCACGATCACGTCCACGTCGCGCTACGTGGTGAACCAGCACCGCGCGGCCGGGCGCAGGCTCGGCCTCGTGAAGATCAAGATGTTCCGGCCCTTCCCCACCGACCTGCTGCGCCGCGCCCTCGCGGGCGTGCCGCGCGTGGCGGTGCTGGACCGCAACATCTCGCCGGGGCACTCGGGCATCTTCGCCGAGGAGCTCCGCGCGGCCCTCTACGACCTCCCGGCGGACAGGCGCCCGCGCGTGGACGGCTACGTGGTCGGGCTCGGCGGGCGCGACGTCACGCCCGCCGTCATCGAGGAGATCGTCGGCCTCGGCCACGCGCCGAAGCCCGCCGGCGAGATCGAGGACCTGTGGGTGGGGGTGAAGCCATGAGCCAGATCGCGCTGAAGGACCGGATCCCGCAGGCCGAGCTGCTCGAGTGCGGGCACCTCGCCTGCCCCGGCTGCGGCGCCGCGCTCGCCATGCGGCTCGTGCTCAAGGCGCTCGGCGAGAAGACCATCGTCACGCTGCCCGCGTGCTGCTGGTCCATCATCGCCGGGCCGTGGCCGCAGTCGTCGCTCAAGGTGCCGCTCTTCCACACGGCGTTCGAGACCGGCGCCTCGGCGGCGTCGGGCATCAAGGCCGCGCTCGTCGCGCGCGGCGACCACGAAACCACGGTGATCGCCTGGGCCGGCGACGGCGGCACGTTCGACATCGGCCTGCAGGCCCTCTCGGGCGCCGCCGAGCGCAACGAGGACTTCATCTACGTCTGCTACGACAACGAGGCGTACATGAACACCGGCATCCAGCGTTCGTCGGCGACGCCGTTCGGGGCGTGGACGACGACGACGCCGGGCGAGGCGTGGAAGCACGACAAGAAGAAGGACATCCTGCAGATCCTCGCGGCGCACGGCGTGCCGTACGCCGCGACCGCGACGGTGGCCTACCCCGACGACCTGGTCGCCAAGGTGACGAAGGCGAAATCGGTGAAGGGCACCCGCTTCATCCACCTGCTCGCCCCCTGCCCGCCGGGCTGGAAGACCGGCGACGACGAGACCATCGAGCTGGGCCGCATGGCCGTGCACTCGAAGGTGTTCCCGCTGGTCGAGGTCGAGAACGGGCTGGACTGGCGGATCACGGTCGAGCCGCAGGGCCTGCCCGTGGCCGACTACCTCGGCCGCCAGGGGCGCTTCAAGCACCTGTCGGAGGCGCAGATCGCCGAGATCCAGAAGCAGGTGGACGCCCGCTGGGAGAACCTCCGCAGGCGCGCCGGCGGCTAGCCTCGCGCGCGGCCCGCGATTTCGGGGTCAAGGCGGCAGCGGTTCGGGCCGATGAGCGTCGGCGAACGGGGAACTTTCCCGGGCCGGCGCTCTCGCCGTTTCGGGCCGCAGCCCAAGGAGGCCGCATGAGCGAAGTGAACCGCGTCGTCGCGCGATTTCTCGACGGCACGACCCTCAAGGGAACGACGGAGGACTTCTACCCGAACCGCCCGACGTTCCACCTCGTGGCGGGCGGCGACCCGCGCGGGCAGGAAATCCGCTGCGCCCAGCTCAAGGCGGTCTTCTTCGTGAAGGACTTCGGCGGCGACTCCGCGCGCGAGGACGTCCCGGGCTACTCCGGGACGGTGGCCCAGCACCAGGGCAAGAAGATCGCCGTGCAGTTCAAGGACGGCGAGATTCTGTGCGGGTTCACGCTCTCCTACACGACCGACCGTTCGGGATTCTTCGTGATGCCGGCCGACGAAGCGGGCAACAACCTGCGCGTCTACGTGCTCAAGCATGCGACCAGGAAGGTCGCCGTCGGCCCCGCGGCCGACGAACTGGCGAAACAGCAGCGCCCCAAGGCCGCCTGACGGCGACGCCTGAAGGGACGGAAGGCACAGAGAGGCCGCCCGGCAGGACGCCGGGCGGCCTCGGTCGTTCGGCCCGGGGGCCGGGCGGAGGCGCCGGCGACGCGCCGGCCGGGCCGGGAACTTCACACGTCCCGGACCGGCCCGGGGCTGCGCGCGCGCCCCCGGCCGCGCTATGCTCGCCCGCGTCGTCGCCGTCCTGCCCTCCACTCCACGTCCTCACGAGGATCCGCCATGAAGCGCATCGCCGCCTCGCTGCTCGCCCTCGCGCTCGCCTCCGCCGCCTTCGCCGGCACGGAGCCCGCGAAGTTCGGCGCCGCCGTCACCGTGAAGAAGAGCGTCCCCGTCGCGAAGCTGGCCGCCGCGCCCGCGAAGTTCGAGGGCAAGACCGTCCGCATCGAGGGCACGGTCTCCGAGGTCTGCCAGGGCCGCGGCTGCTGGGTGCGCGTCAAGGACGACAAGGGACAGCTGTTCCTCGCCAAGAGCCTCGACGAGACCGTGCTGCTGCCCAAGGACTGCGCCGGGCAGTACGTCGTCGTGCAGGGCGTCGTGACCGCGCTCAAGGCCAAGCCGCACGAGCACGGGGAAGGCGAGGCCCACGAGTGCCCGACGCCGGAGTTCGTCGTCGCCACGCAGGGCATCGAGCTGCGCCCCGCGCCCGCGAAGAAGTAGCCGCGGAGCGCCCGCTCAGTCGCCGGCCGGCTGGCCCTCGGGCTTCAGCCGGCCGGCGTATTTCTGCCGGAGCTTCGCCACCTTGGGCGCGATGACCGCCGCGCAGTAGGGCTGATCGGCGTTGCGGCGGAAGTAGCCCTGGTGGTGGTCCTCGGCGGGGATGAACTCCGCCAGCCGCTCGACCCGCGTGACGATCGGGTCCGGGAAGACGCGCCGCTCGCCGAGTTCGCGGATCACCGCCTCGGCGGCCGCGCGCTGCGACTCGTCGTGCCAGAAGATCGCGGAGCGGTACTGCGTGCCCACGTCCGCGCCCTGGCGATTCGGGGTCGTCGGATCGTGGAAGGCGAAGAACACCTCGAGCAGCTCGCGGTACGGGATCGCGTCCGCGTCGAACGTGACCTGGGCGACCTCGGCGTGGCCCGTTTCGCCCGTGCACACCTCGCGGTACGTCGTCGGGCCCGGACGGCCGCCCGCGTAGCCCGAGACCACGCGCTCGACGCCGCGCAGCCGCTCGAACACGGCCTCGATGCACCAGAAACACCCGCCCGCCAGCGTCGCCGTCTCGATCCTCGCCACGATGCGCCTCCCCCCTCGCGCCGCGCCCGGCGGCGCCGGTGCGCGCCGCCGGGGAAAAAGCCGACCGCCCCCGCGGCTTCGCGGGGGCGGTCGCATCCTACGCGCGGATGCGCGCCGGAACTAGTACAGGCTCTTCAGGCGGCCCCACGACGTGTTCTGCGTCGGCACGACCTGGAGGTTGTCGTAGCAGACGTTGTTCCACGTCGCGCGGACGAACGAGCTGAAGTTGCCCGGATCCAGGCGGGCCTGCAGGAAGCCGCCCGCGCTCGCCGGATCGAGGATGCCCCACAGGCCGTGCGGCGGGTCCTCGTTCGGGTTGCCCTCGTCGAGCAGCAGCCACGGCGTGGTGTAGGTGTTGCCGCCGTAGCCGACCGAGTACTGCACGCGGCCGGGGTACGCCGCCGACGGGCCCGTCGGGCCGGAGATGTAGGTCATCTCGAGGTGGATCGTGGTGCCGGCGACGTACGACAGCGCCGAGCCCCAGTAGTTCTGCGGGCTGGCCGGGTTCGTCCAGGTCACGAACGGCATGCGGCCGCCGAACGCCGCGATCTCACCGTCCGGGATGCGGACGTTGATGCGGCCGTCGGCGATGAACCACCACGGGGCGATGTTGATGCCGGCCTCGCCGCCGTTGGCGTTGTTCGCCGTGATCACCAGATCGGCGCAGAAGTGGAAGTTCGAGTTGTTGTGGAACACGGCCGGGTTCGCGCCGCCGTCCTCGGAGAACCGCCAGACGTGGAGGTTCGCATAGCCGGAGCACGGGAGCACCGAGTCGTCGATGTAGAACGACGACGGATAGCTGCCGCCCGTCGTGACCGTCGAGGCCGGGCAGTCGTTGAACACGCGGAGCGTGTAGTGGACGCCGTTGGGATTCGGCGTCTGCGCCTGCGCGACCGACGTCACGGCGACGAGCGCGAGGGCAGCGAGGATGTAGTAACCGATCCGCTTCATGGGGACCTCTCCTCCTCTTGGGGTGAATGGTGGCGGATCCTGCTGAGGCTGCTGTGCTGCGTCATGCGGGTGCGCCCCTCGCACCCACCCTGACCCTGCCGCTGAAAACGATTACATCCGAGCAACAGGGCGGTCAACGAAAAGTCTCATGAAACTGCAACGTTGACTGTTACATACGGCGTTTCGGACTGCCGAAAACCGATTCGTCTCGCGGGTCATCCGGCGCCTCCCGGCGAGGCCGCCTCGCGCGCCTCCGGGGGCCCCAGTTCGACCTCGACGAGGTGCTCCCGGCCGTCCCGCGCGAAGGGCACCCGGACGGTGCCGGCGGAGAGCGGCAGCGGCGCGCCATCGAGGCTGGCCGAAACGACTTCCGCCGCGCGGCCCCGGGGGTTGCTGACCCGGAAGGTGTAGCGCTCGGACGTCCCCGGGACGCGCCACTCGAGCGTGAAGCCCGGCCAGGCGTCGGGGACGCAGGGCCGCAGCTCGACCGCGCGGCCGTCCACGCCGCGCAGGCCCAGCACCGATTCCAGCGCCACGCGCAGCATCCAGCCCGCCGAGCCCGTGTACCAGGTCCAGCCGCCGCGCCCGACGTGCGGGGGCTCGCCGTAGACGTCGGCGACGATCACGTAGGGCTCGGTGCGGTAGCGCGCGACCTGTTCGGGCGTGCGCGTGTGCCGGACCGGGCTCAGCATCGCGAGCAGCTCGGCCGCGCGGTCCCGGCGCCCGAGCTCGGCGAGCGCGCGCACGAACCACAGCGCCGCGTGCGTGTACTGGCCGCCGTTCTCGCGCACGCCCGCGACGTAGCCCTTGATGTAGCCGGGGTCGTGCGGCGTGTCGCGGAAGGCCGGCGTCAGCAGCCGGATCAGGCCCGCCTCTCGGTCCACGAGGCGCGCCTCGGCCGCGGCCATCGCCGCGCGCGCGCGCTCCGGCGCCGCGGCCCGCGAGATCACCGCCCAGGCCTGCGCCAGGCCGTCGATGCGGCACTCGTCACCGGACGCCGAGCCGAGCGGCGTGCCGTCGTCGTAGTAGGCACGGCGGTACCACTCGCCGTCCCAGCCGCCCTCCTCGAGCGCCGCGCGCAGCCGCTCGCGGAACTCCGCCCAGCGCTCGAGGCGCGCGAGGTCGCCGCGCCGCTCGGCGAGCGGCGCGAAGTCGCCGAGGATGGCGTGGAGGAAGAAGCCCATCCACACGCTCTCGCCGCGTCCCCCGCGGCCGACGCGGTTCATGCCGTCGTTCCAGTCGCCCGAGCCGAAGAGCGGCAGGCCGTGCGCGCCCGTGACGAGCGAGCGGTCGATCGCGCGGCAGCAGTGCTCGTAGACGTCGGCCGCCTCCCCCGAGTCGGCGGGCACGAGGAACACCTCGTCCTCGCCCTCGGGCAGCGGCGGGGCCGCGAGCCAGCGCGCGCGCTCCTCGAGCACGGTCCAGTCGCCGGTCGCCGCGACGTAGTGGGCGGTCAGGTACGGCAGCCACAGCAGGTCGTCGGCGAAGCGCGTGCGGATGCCCTTCGAGAGCGGCGGGTGCCACCAGTGCAGCACGTCGCCCTCGACGAACTGGTGCGCGGCGTGCAGCACGATCTGGGCGCGCGCGAGGTCGGGGCGCAGCGCCAGCAGCGAGACGGCGTCCTGGAGCTGGTCGCGGAACCCGAACGCGCCGCCCGACTGGTAGAACGCCGTGCGCCCCCAGATGCGGCAGGCGAGCGTCTGGTAGGCGAGCCAGCCGTTCACCATCAGGTCCAGCTCGGGCGCCGGCGTCTCGACGCGGACGCCCGACACCAGCCCGGCCCAGAACGCCTTCGCGCTCGCGAGCGCGGCCTCGACGGCCCCCTCGGCGCGCAGGCGGCGGACGACCGCCCGGGCCTCCTCCCCGTCGGCGGCGTCGCCGAAGGCGAACGCGCACTCGGCGCTCGCGCCCGGCGCGAGCACGAACGAGACGCGCTCGGCGAAGCACGGGTCGAGGCCGGCGCCGGCGCGGCCGTCGAGCGCCTCGCCGCTCGCGAGCGCCTCCGGCGCGGCGACGCCGCCGCGCCCGAGGAACGCTTCGAGGTCGCAGGTCGCCTGCCGGCCCGCGCCCGCGGGCGCGGCGACGGACGCCGCGAACGCCACGCGGCCGGCGAACTCGGCGGCCATGGGATTGCGCGCCGTGAGCAGCCGCTCGCGCGGGTCGTGCGCGGTGACCACGAAGCGCGCGCTGTCGGCGGGCACGACCCCGAGCACGAGCCGCTGCCAGGCGTAGACGGACAGCCGCCGCGGGCGGCCCGAGCGGTTCACGAGCCGCACGCGCGTCACGCGCACGCCGTCGCGCACGTCGGCGAACACGCAGGACTCCTGCCCGAGCCCGCCGCTCGCGTGCCGGAACCGCGTGTAGCCGAAGCCGTGGCGCGCCTCGTAGGCCGCCGCCGCGGGGGCCGGGCCGGGGGTCGGCGACCAGGCCTCGCCCGAGTCGTCGTCGCGGATCCACACGGCCTCGCCGTGCGGGTCCTGCAGCGGATCGTTGCTCCACGGGGTCAGCCGGTACTCGCGGCTGTTGAGGCCCCACGTCGCGGCCGCGCCCGATTCGCTGACCAGGAAGCCGAAGCGCTCGTTGGCGATCACGTTGGTCCAGGGCTGCGGCGGCCGGCGCGGGCCGCGGCCCGGCTCGTGCGGCAGGCGGACGACGTACTCGCGGCCGTCGGCGCTGAAGCCGCCGTGCCCGTTCCACTCTCGGAGCGGCTCGTCGAACGCGATCCCCTCGCCCGCCGCGGCGGCGGGACGCGGCGCGGCGGGAACCGGGCCGCCCGCCACGGGCTCGGCCGCGCGCACCTCGTCCCCGAGCGCGAGCACGCCGGCGTCCAGCACCGCGCGGGCCGAGGCCGCGAGCGCGACGCGCGCGGTCCCGCCGAGTTCGGCGGCGCGCACGAGGCGCACCTCGCGCGGGGCGCGGCCCGCGAAGTCGCCGTCCACCTCGGCCACGACGTCGAAGCCGAGGCCGAGCTTCGCCCAGTAGCGCGCCGCGCGGCCCAGTTCCTCGAGGCGCGGCCGCGCGCCGGCGCCCGCGATCCGCGCGAGCACGAGCGGGCGGCCGGCGCGGACGCCCGCCCGCTCGCCCAGGTTCGGGCAGGGCGCGAGGCGCGCGAGTTCGTCCGCGTCCGCGCGCAGGCCCGGGTGGCCGTCGAGCGCGGCGGCCGCGAGCGCCTGCAGCGCCTCGGCGGCGGCCGCGCCGAGCGAGAGGCCTCGCAGCACGGAGCGGGCGCGCGCGGCGGCGCGCGCGAACACGCCGACCGTGCCGCGGCCCGGCGTCCAGCGCGCCGCAAGCGCCAGCGCCGCGTCGCGGCCGGCGGCGAGCCCGAGCACGAAGGTCAGCTCCGCGCGGCCGCCGGGCGCGAGATCGACGCGGCGGCGCAGGGCGACGACCGGGTCGAGGACGCTGCCCGTCGTGCCCGAGAGAGGCGCCCCGGAGGCCATCACCTCGGGGAGCGCGCCGGCCATGGCCCGGCCGGCGAAGCGGGCGCGGTCGGTCTCGCAGCCGGTCTCGCCCGGGTCGAGCAGCGCGTGCACGAGCCACGGGTGCGTCTCGCCGTTCGCGCGCGGGCGGCGGCGGGCGAGCAGCGCGCTCGCGCCCGCGACGAACTCGGTCTGGACGAAGAGCTTCGAGAACGCCGGGTGCCCGAGGTGCCCCGCGGGAGTGTCGAGCACGACCTCGGCGTACGACGTCAGCTCGAGCGACAGCGGGCGCCCGGTGCGGTTCGTGAGCGTCACGCGGCGCAGTTCGGCGTCGGCGTCGGGGGCGACGCACACGTCGAGGCGCGCGGTGAGGCCGCCCTCGGCGCGCACGATCGTGAACCGGCCGGGCTTCCACGAGGCCTCGTAGCGCTCGGGCGTCCCGCCGTGCGGGCCGGCGCCGATCGTGAACGCGCGGCCGCCCGCCAGGTCGCGCACCCAGAACGCGAGCCCGCCCGGCTCGTCGTGCCGGTCGCCGGCGACACGCGTGAGCGCCACGCCCGCGCACGACGAGACGCCGCCGCCCGCGCGCGTGAGCCGCACGGTGTAGCGGCCGTTCGACAGGAACCGCCCGCCGCCCGTGCGGGTGCGCACGCGGGATCCGGCGGCGTCCGCCGCGTCCGTGGGAGTCGTCCCGAGGCTCATCGGGCTTCGCCCCGGGCGAAGCCGTCGCGCGACGTTCGCGTCATGGCAGCAGCGTGACCTTTCGCAGGTGGGGCCGGCCGTCCACCGCGAGCCGGCACAGGTAGACGCCGGCGGGCAGGTCCCCGCGGCCGAGCGCCAGTTCGTGCTCGCCGGGCTCGCGCGCGCCGTCGGCGAGCGTCGCCACGCGGCGGCCGAGGGCGTCGTAGACGTCCATGCGCACGTGCGCCGCGCGGGCGAGCCGGAAGCGCAGCGCCGTGCCGCCGAGGGCGGGATTCGGGCGGGCGCCGAGGAAGACGTCCGCCCCGCCCCCGGCGGGCACGTCGTCCACGCCGGTGGAGAGCAGCTGGAATCCGGCGAGCTGCAGGCCGCGCTGCACGTCGGCGTTGCCCATGAAGCGCGCCCAGATCATGTCGTTCCGCCAGTTCTCGATCATCATCACGATCGGGCCCTGGTCGATGCCGAGCGTCGCCGACGCGAACCACGGCGTCTTGACCGGGTTGAACGCGTCGGTGAAGCCGTACGTGCTGTAGAGCGGGAACAGCTTGCCGTCGTACACCGAGTTGCGGCGCGTCCACATGTTGCGGATGCACGGCCAGACCGAGTCGGGCGCGAACGGCAGCGAGCTGATCGCCGCCGTCGGCGCGATCGTGCCGTTGTCGAAGCCGCCCGGCGCGCCGTGCGCGGCATAGCCTCCCGGCGTGTCGCTGGCCGTCCAGCCCCAGAGCGAGTCGCTGTAGCCCATGTTGTAGATCGGGTTGCCGGTGAACTTCCAGAGGTTGTCCTGAAGCCGGCCGTAGGCGATCTGCGACAGGGCCGCCCGGCGCGAGTTCTCGAAGTAGGTGAGACCGCGGAAGTCGCCGTAGGGGTCGCGGATGTGGCGGAAGTCGATCCAGCAGTGCGAGTACTGGTGGCCGAAGAGCGGCGGAAAGGTGATGTAGTAGCCCACCCCCGCGCCCGACGGGTTGCTCCAGTTGTAGAAGCTGCACCACCAGTTCCAGTCCGAGGCGGGCACCGGGTGCGTCGGCGAGCCGATGGCGAGGATGTACATGATCATCGCCTCGTTGTAGCCCGTCCACCGGTTGCCGAGGAACCCCGACACCGGGTGCCAGCCCATCGTCAGCCCGCTCCCGCCGTTGCGCGCCCAGTTCCAGTCCGCCCGCCAGGTGATCGAGTCGGCGAGCGCGCGGATCTGCTGGTCCGCCGGGTGCACGGTGTTGAAGAACTCGCGCGCGTGCAGGATGCCGGCGAACAGCAGCGCGGTGTCGATCGTGGACAGCTCCGAATCCCACGTGCGCCGCGCCGTGCTCATGTCGAGCCAGTGGTAGTAAAGGCCCTTGTAGCCGATCATGCCGTTCGTCGCGGTGCCCTGCGGGCCGTTCCAGAACGTCTGCAGCGTCGTCAGCACGCGCGTGCGCGCGGCGTCGCGCGTGATCCAGCCGTGCTCGACGCCGATGCAGATCGCGCTGAGGCCGAAGCCGGTCGCGGCGATGCTGCACACCGAGCCGGGCGTGTCGCGGTCCTTGACGAGCCCGTTGGCCGGGTTCGCCTCGTTCCAGAAGTAGAGGAAGCCGCGGTACTGGAGCGAGTCCAGCACCGCCACGTCGATCGCCGAGGCGCGGGCCGTCCCGGTGAACGCGAGCAGGGCTGCGAGCGCGAGGAGTGCGCGTTTCATGGGATGTCGTCTCTCTCCGGCGGGCCGCGGCCCGCGCGTTTCGGGGGAATCGTTCAGAGGGTCACGCCCACGGTGAGCCGGTGCGTGCCGCCGAGGCGGCCGTGGTCCGCCCAGGCGTAGTCCACGCGGTACTGGATGGCCTCGTAGCGGGCCTTCAGGCCCGCGCCGAGGGTGATGCCGGTCTCGGTGTCGGGCAGGAACAGGTTCTGCCAGCCCGCCCGCAGCGCGATCAGGTCCCGGTGCGCGATCTCGGCGCCGAGGCTGACGCTCTCGGAATTGTCGTTCGGATGGAACGCGTCCGCCACCAGGGTCAGGCGGTGCTCCTCGCCCAGCGCCACCGGCAGGCCGAGGCCGACCCGGAACAGCACGGGCACGGCGAACGTGTCGGTGAAGCGCTCGGCGGGCAGCGTGCTGTTGTCGCCGTTCTGGCCGGGCACGTTGTCGTACGTGAACCGCAGGTCGCGGCCGTCGAATCCGCCGCGGGTGCCGAAGTTGGACAGGCTCGAGCCGATCCGCAGGCCGTTCTCCGACACCCGGTAGAGCGTGCCGATGTTGAACGTCACGGTCGAGGCCGAGGTGTGCCAGATGGTCTCCTGCGCGTAGTTGACCTGGCCGCCTGCCGAGAAGCGCGGCGTGACCTGGCGGCCGTAGCCCAGGGCCAGCGCCACGTCGGTCACGCGGAAGCGCTCGCCGGTGCCGAGCGGCTGGTCCACCGTGCGCACGGCCATCTCGCCCGAGTTGAGCGCGGTCACGGTGCCGTACACCGTGCCGAGGTCGCCGAACGGGACGGCGAGGCCGACCCAGTCGTACGAGATGTCGGCGATCCAGGCGCTGTGCGAGAACACCGCCTCGATCGTGCGAACGCGCCCGATGGACGCCGGGTTGTAATAGACGGCCCGCAGGCCCTCGTACATCGCGACGCCGGCGTTGCCCATGCCGGCGATGCGCGCATCCGGCTCGATGAGCTGGAACTGCCCGATGGTCGTGCCCGTGTTCGTCTGGGCGGAAGCCGGCGCCGCCGCCGCGAAGGCGAGGAGCGCGACGAGAATGGTCTTCTTCATGACGCCCTCCTTCCTCACTTGAGAATGGCGAACTTGCCGACGTACCGGCCCATGCCCGGCGCCTCGACGTGGAAGACGTACAGGCCCGGCGCGACGTCGAGATTGTCCTTCGTGCGCAGGTCCCACGGCACGGCGCCGGTCATCGAGCCGTCCTGCCGCAGCGTGCGCACGAGGTCGCCGTGCACGGTGTAGATGCGGATGATCGCGCCCTGCGGCAGCGCCCGGAACTCCATGCGCCGGTCGCCCCGGCCCGAACTGGCGTAGCGCTGCGGCTCGAAGCTCGCGGCCGCGACGTACGGGTTCGGGACCACGTAGGGCTTCTGCGCCCAGTCCGAGAGCGCGTCGTCGCCGTCCACGCGCTGCGCCCCGGTCGTGAACGTGAACACGTCGTCCACCGTGAGCGGCCGCAGGACGCGCAGCCGGTAGACGTCGCCGAGCCGCGGTTTCTCGGCGCCCGCCGGGGTGGTCGTGTCGAACTGGACGCGCCAGGTCGCCTTCGGCAGCCCGGTGCCCGGCTCGTAGGTCACCACGTCGATGCGCTCGTTCGCGCCGCCGATCGTGCCGTCCCGCACGCCGCCGCTCGGGGCGATGTCGCGGAACGTGAAGTCCAGCGGCAGGTCGCCGTCCGGCGTGTGGGCGAGGATCCGGAACTTCGCGGGCAGGATCGCGTCGCTGCCGACGATCCGGATCGAGGTGTCCCGGACGACGTCGTCGAAGACGATCGAGACGTCGTAGGGGTAGCCCGGCCGGCGCAGGTTCTGGTCGAGCGCCGGCGCGAAGCCGCCCGGGTTGAGCGCCAGCTTCACGCCCGTGGCGCTGCCCGGCTGCCAGCCGCTGTTCCCGGCGTCGAGGAACACCTGCGTCGCCGTCCGCACGTACGGCAGGAGGCCGGCGCCGATCGGGCCCGAGCCCGCGCCGAACAGGTCGCGGCCGGTCTCGAACAGCAGCGTGTGCGCGGTGCTGTCGCGCAGCCAGTAGGTCTGCGCGCGCACGCTGTCCTCGTCCGCCCCGAAGCCGAGCGCGAACAGGTGGCCGTCCGGGACGAGGTTCGAGTTCACGACCTCGACCGTGACGCCGCCGTCGCCCTCGCCCACGGCGTGCACCGCCTCGCCCACGGTCGCGGGCTGCCAGCCGGCCACGCGCGGCTCCGGCCGCACGGCGACGACGTTCGACGGCAGGATGAGCCCGCCGCGCGGCGTGCGCGAGACCGGGATCGAGTTCTCGGACGGGTAGAACGACGTCGAGTCCACGCCGGTGTCGAAGCCGTAGTCGTAGGCGCAGACCGCGTAGTAGTACTGCTGGCCGTTGGTCACGGTCGTGTCGGTCCAGGTGTGGCGGATGCCGCTGTCCGTGCCGAGCCAGTACTGCACGCCCTCGACCGCCAGCCGCGAGTAGCCGAGCTTGTCGTTCACGAGGTCGAACTGCGCGATGGGCTGGCCGTTGCCGAGCGGCTGCGTGCCCTGGCCGTTCCAGACCTTCTTCGGGTCGAGGAAGTCGGGATCGGTCGAGCGGTAGATGCGGTACCCCTCGAAGTCCATGTCGAAGGTCACCGGGTCCACCGAGCGCTCGGCCACGTCGTCCCAGCTCAGGCGCACGCGGCGGTCCCCGACCTCGGCGGTGACGGTCGGGCGCTTGGGCGGCACCGCGAACTGGTAGTTCGCGTCGTAGATCTGCTGCACGGTGTTCACGGCCTGGCGCAGCTCGGGCAGCGTGCTGCCGTAGGCCAGCGCGAGGCTGAAGCGCTCGTTCTGGCCGGCCTTGAGCTCGAACGGGCCCGACGCGAACAGGAAGCCGATGTTCCAGTTCTGCGCGACCGCCGAGTCGAAGCGCGCGGACACGTTGGCGTCGGTGAACTGCTCGTAGAGCAGCATCGGCCAGTCCTTGTTGTCCACGTTCGCGAAGGTGATGCCGTCCGGCGGGTGCGGGTCGGTGTTGCCGGGCCCGCGCGAGATGCGGTTCATCCGGAAGCCCGTGAGGCCGATCTGGTCGGACTCGTTGAGGTCGGTCTTGTCGAAGTTGGGCTCGCCCGAGGTCGGCATGCCGTCGCCCTCGCCGGTGTCACCGGTGCCGCCCACGCCGTCGCCGCCCACGTCGTCCGTGACCTCGCTCCAGTCGAGGTCCTCGTCGCCGGTCCACCAGCGCTCGGCCCGCCAGGCCGGGCGCTTCTCGAGCGGGCCGTACTGGGCGAAGAACTTCGTGGTGTCGTAGTGCGCGAGCACCCAGGCGCGGATCGCGTCCTGGCCGAGGATCAGGGCGCCGGGCCCGTTGTCGCGCTTCTCGTCGACGATGCCGTCGTCGTCGTTGTCCACCCCGTCGCGCGGCTTGCCCGGCGTCTCGAGGTAGGCGTAGCCGAGGTAGCCCGTGCGGCTGCAGTTGCCGTTCAGGTCGCGGCCGTGGCCGTACGTGTCCCACGTGTACACGAGGTTCAGGCCGAGCGAGCGGTCGAAGTACGCGTTGTCGTCGTCCGACTCGTAGACGTTGTCGCACGAGAGCGCCGAACCGCCGACGCCCGAGTCCATGTACATGCCGAAGATGATGTCGCTGTAGTCGGTCGTGCCCTCGTTCGTGATGTCGTAGTGCCAGAAAATCACGTTGCCGGCCTGCGGGTTCGACCACTGGAAGCCGCGGACCTCGACCTTGAGCCCGAGGCCGCGGCGCGTGAGGTCGGTCGAGTCCGGGTTGAACGGCAGGAGGCTGTAGAACTGGTCGTCCATGACCGTGTAGCTCTCCTGGTCGGCGGCGGGGCGCTTGCCGAAATAGCCGTCCCAGCTCCCCCGCCAGCCCGGATCGTCGGGGTCGGCGAGCCGCCCCGGCCAGGCGTCCGGCCAGGTGCGCGGGTCGTGGCTCATCGCCGGCGAGCGCCCGGTGTTGATGAGCGGGTCGGGCTGGAAGAAGCCGGGCCGCGGCTCGAACCGCATCATGCGGTTGAACGGGTCGAACGCCTGCCGCTCGCGGTAGCCGGTCTCCATGACGTAGCGCCAGTTGCCGTTCGGGTCACCCACGGCCTTGTAGCGCGCGAGCACGAACGGCGTGATGCCGTCCGTGTAGTTCATGCCCGTGCCCTTCGGGACCTCGCCCGAGTGGAAGATGCTGAGGTCCACGTTGCCGGGGTCGGCCGGGTAGTCGCCGACCATGCCGAAGTTCCAGAAGCGCGTGCGGATGTTGTTCGCGTCGTGCGTGCCCATGCGCTCCGCGGAGATCGTGCTCCGCTGGTCGGGCGGCACGGACAGCGGGGCCGTGCCCGCGGGCGCGGCGGCCGCGATCGCGGCGAGCAGGACCGCGAGCCGCGCCGCGCGCGCGCCCCGGTTCCGGTATGGCGTCATGTCACGTCCCTCGTGACCACGGTGGGCGTTCATCGCTTCGCCACGTTCAGCGCCAGGCCGATCTCGACCCGGCGCGGGCCGTAGAAGCGCGTCGGGTCGGCCAGCGTCGCGCGTTCGGGCTGCGGGAACCGCGAGTAGTACGGGTCCCCCGAGCTCGCGAAGACGAAGCCGTTGAAGAAACGGGTGTCGAACACGTTGAAGGCGCGGCCGAACAGGTTCGCGCCGCCGCCGAACAGCCGGATACGCTTCTCGCCGCGCAGGTCCACGAGCAGCGCCAGCGGCTTGCGCCCGGAGTTCGTCTCGAGGCCGCCCGAGAAGCCGGTCGTCAGCGTGGGCGTGTACGGCTGGCCGCTCGCGACGCGCACGATCGAGCTGAGCTGGTAGCGGTCCGGCTGCTGCAGCACCATCGTCAGGTTGAGCGTGTGGCGCTGGTCCCAGTTGAACGGGATCGAGCGCGGGTTCGCGTCCTCGCCGGCGGCGGCGCGGTTCGCGGTCTCGTTCGGGTCGCTCGAGTTGCCCTGGGCGGACTGCCAGGTGTAGTCGAGCGTCGAACTGAACGCGCCACGGGTGCGCTGCGTGACCGCGACGGTGAAGCCGACGACGTTGCCGAAGTCCACGTTCGAGAGCTGCGCGTACCGGGCGCCGTTGTAGGTCTCGATGATCTTCGTGCCGAGCAGGTCCCGGATGTCCTTGTAGAAGGCGGTGACGTCCACGCCCAGCCACTCGCTGACGGCGTGCTTGTAGCCGAACTGGTACTGCACCGTCTTCTCGGGGCGGATGTCCGGGTTGCCCATCGTGCGGATGGGCGAGGTGGCCTGCAGGTCCTCGAGCTGCGCGTAGTCGGCGTTCGTGAAGATCTGGCCCAGCCCCGGGAACTGGTAGAAGTGGCCGTAGGCGAAGAACAGCGAGGCCTGCCCCGAGATCGGGTACGACACGCCGAGCCGCGGGGCGAGCGAGTGCTTGGGCGCGACGCGGCGCGGCGTGGACCGCGGCACGCCGGCGATCGAGTTCGCGGGGTTCGCGAGGTCGCTGGGCAGGTAGGAGCGCGAGTCGAAGTACTCGAAGCGCAGCCCGCCGCGGAGCGTCAGGTCGCCCCACTCGATCTCCTCCTGCGCGAACGCGGCGCCGATGTACGGCCGGTACTCGACCACCCCCGGGAACTTGGGCGAGTACGCCACGCGCCGCTGGATGACGGCCGCGCCGCCGGTCGTGCTGTCGGCGAACAGCTGCAGGTAGCCCGGCGAGCCGAAGGAGATGTGGGGCGTCTGCCACTCGGCGCCGACCTTCAGCTGGCGCTCCTTCGTGAGCTGGTCCACGTAGGAGGCCTTCACGACCGCGCCGTTCGTGTGCTGCACCCAGCGGCCGAGGTCCACGCCCTGGATGAGCGCGCCGTACTCGTAGTCGGTGTTGTAGCCGAGCGGGATGCCCCAGGCGTCGTAGCGCGGGTCCCACACGTCGTCGAACGCCCGGTCCTTGTAGTCGGTGTAGTTCTGGCGCGCGCTCAGCGTGTAGAAGCGGTTCGGCGACAGCGTGTGCGTCAGGTCCATGCCCTGCACCACCGACACCGTGCGCTGCTTCTTGAGCCCGTCCGGTACGAGGCGGTACGCCCAGCCGGCGTTGCGCGAGTTGCTGAGGTTGAAGATGCCCTGCCAGTCGAGCGCGACGTTCGGGATCGAGCGGTTCGAGAGCTTGACCACGCCCGACCACTCGCGCGTCCAGCCGAGGGCCTGGCTCGAGCCGTCGCCGGTCGGGCGCAGCAGGACGACGCTGTCCACGTTCGAACCGGTGTATTTGAGCGTGTCGGGCCGGTCCGTCGGGCGGAAGCGGTTCTCGCCGCGGATCCAGTCCTCGGACCGGTAGTGGCGCCCGCTCACGAGGTAGGTCGTCCGGGGCAGCAGGGTCGGGCCGCTCATGCTCGCCTGGAAGTTCAGCTGCGAGGCGGGCCGCAGCGTCGCGTCCATCAGGCGGCCGGAGCCGGCCGTGTACACCGGGCCGCCCGAGAAGACCTCGGCGTCCCAGTCGAACCGCTCGCCGCCGCGCTTGAGCACCGCGTTCACGACGCCGCTCATGGCCTGGCCGTACTCGGCGTCGAACGTGCCGCTGATGACCTGGACCTCCTCGAGCAGGGAGCGGTCCAGCTTGAGCGTGGACTTGTTGTCGTAGGCGTTGTTCACCGTCACGCCGTCCACCTGGTACTGCACCTCGCCCGTCCGGCCGCCGCGGAAATGGCCGTCCACCACGCCGGCCTGCAGGTTCACGACGTCCTGCAGCTCCTGCACGGGCAGCGCCGCGAGCTTCTCGCGCGAGACCGTCGCGATGTTGCTCGTGCGGTTGACCTCGATCACGGCGCGGCGCGCGCTGACGACGACCTCCTCCATCTGCACGGCCGTCTCGCGCAGCTCGATGTCGAGCCGCGTCGTGTTGTCCGCGTTGATCTCGACCTTCTGAACGGTCACCGGCGCGTGCCCGATGAGCGCGGCCTTCACGACGATCGTGCCCGCGGGAATGTTGATGATCGTGAACCGCCCCGCGTCGTCGGTCGCACCGCCGAGCGGCTGGCCCACGACGATGACGTTGACGCCCGCGAGCGGTTCCTTCTTCTGGTTCGTCACGCGGCCCGACAGCTTGCCGGTCGTGCCCGCGAGCGCGGCGCCGGCGGCGAGCGCGAGCGCGCCGGCGGCGACCGCCGCCCGCGCGAACCACCGCCCCACCCGTTCCCTGCGTTCCATGGCGGGAAGCTCCCCCCTGCGTTCGTGCGATCCCGGCGCGCCGCGCGGCGGAGGGAGGAACGTGCGTCCCTCCCCCCGCCCGCGCGGCGGCTCCGGCTATTGCAGCACCATCATCTTGCCGTTCAGCGTCCCGCGCGCCTCGCCGCTCTCGGGATCGCGCACCGTCAGCCGGTACAGGTAGACGCCCGACCGCGAGGCGAAGCGCGGCACGAGCACCTGCCGCGCGCCGGCCGGCTGCACGCCGAGCGCCCGCGAGGCGACCACGCGGCCCTGGAGGTCGAAGACTTCGAGGTCCACGCGCGACGCGGCGGGCAGCGAGTAGCGCACGGTCGTGCCGTTGCGGAACGGGTTCGGGAAGTTGCCGGCCAGCGCCAGCCGCGGCGCTTCGCCGCCCACGTCCGTGGTCACGTACGTGTTCGGGTCGAGGAACGCGACGCACGGGCCGTCGAGACCCTCGCGCTCGCGGAAGAACCACGTGCGCGTGCCGTAGCTGTCCGTGATCGGGCTGTACGAGTCGCCGTCGTAGAGCGTGAGCCCGAAGTACAGCGTCCGGTCGCCGAGGTCGGCCGGGTAGCCGAGCGCGGTCAGGTCGATCGCGAACTCGGCCGTGTAGCCCGCGTCCACGTCCACGCCGAACGTGTCCACGGTCGTCGGGGCCTTGAGCAGCAGCTGCGCCTGCGCCACGCCGAGCGTGTCGCGGAACTTCGTCATGTCGCCCTCGGACTTGAACACGCCGCCCGGGCCGACCCGGAACCCCATCTTCCAGCCCTTGAGGTTGTTGTCCGCGAAGCGCACGACCCGGTCGTTGATGCTGATGTTCATGCCGTCCCAGCGGTCCTCGTAGATCACGTCCTGGACCACCTGGTCGTTGACGTCGATGCCCATGTAGAGCTTCGTGCCCTTGAAGAAGTACTTCACCGTCGCCTCGGGCGGATCGACGACGAACGCGGTCCCGCCGTTGCCGTTGACCTCGGCCTGGTACTGCCCCGACCGCCACGGTCCGACGCCCGGGTAGCTGTCGAGCAGCGCGAGGTCGTCCCAGCGGATCGTGACCGAGGGCGCCTGGCCCCACACCGCCTCGCTCAGGTTGCCGTCCACGACGGGCGCCGGCAGCACTCCGAGGTTCGGGACGACGATGTCCGGCGTGTTCGCGGGCACGGGCCCGGAGCCGACGGTCACGTCGGGACGCGCATGGACCTTCATGCTGTTGTACCAGCTCGAATTGCCCCACGGGCCCTGGATCCACGAGCGGTTGACCGAGAAGCGGAAGAAGTTGGCGAGCGGCCAGTACCAGTCGATGTCGTACACCGACGCGTTCCACTCGACGACGTCGCCCGCGGGCCGTGTGATGTCGTAGCCGTTGAGCGGCATGTCGCAGCGCATCTCGACCGTATAGCCGACGTCGGCGGTCGTGTCGCTGTTCACCTTGCCGAGCCAGGTCACGCGCGCGTCCCACGCCTGCAGCTGCGTCGGGGTCGGCGGCGTGCCCGGGGGCCAGTCCCGCCACTGCCCGATCATCGTCGGCGGGTGCTCGACCGCCGTCGGGTTCGGGTCGGCCGGGTCCGGCGCCCACCAGGAGATGAAGTGCTCGCCGGGCGTCGCCGGTCGCGAGCCGTTGCCGTGGTTCTTGATGTTCATCAGCAGGCCGTCGAACCGGTTGAAGTCCGCCGAGCCGCCGATCGAACTGTCGCGCACCGTGCACGCCATCCACAGCTGGTCGCCGACCGTGAGGAAGCGGAACACGGCGTAGGTCTTGTCCTTCGCCGGGAAGCCGCCTTCGTCCTTCCAGCCGCTGCCCGGGATGCCGTTGTCGAGCGGATACTGGACGAGCACGGACTCGGCCAGCGCCCACTCGGGCTCGTTCATGTAACCGTCGAGCGTGAGCGCGGCGCCGTTCGTGCTGCGCGCCCACGTCACGTCGTAGCGCTGGAACTGCGCCTGCCCGGGCGCGGCCGTGACCAGCACGGCGGCGGCCACGAGCAGCGCGGCAAGGACTGCCTTCTTCATGGTCCGGACCTCCTCCGATGGATGTGGAACGGGATGCATGGTCGATCTGAATCAGGCCGGGGCGCCGCCGTCCGTCTCCGGGCGGCCGTTGCGCCGCCGGGACTTCGCGGCCGCCGGGCGCGGGGCCGCGGCCCCGCAGGACGCGCGCACGACCACGCGCGTCGCCAGCGTTTCGTGGGTGACCTCGGCGGGCTTTCGCGCCCGCGCGAACGGCAGCAGCCGGTGCACGGCTCGCTCGCCGAGTTCGCAGGCGTCCACGTCCACGGTGGTGAGCGCGGGCGTCAGGTAGCGGGCGATGGCGATGTCGTCGAAGCCGCACACGGCGACGTCGCCGGGCACGGCGACGCCGGCCTCGCGGAACGCGGCGAGCAGGCCGACGGCCATGTAGTCGTTGGCGGCGAAGACCGCGGTCGGGCGCGGGCGCAGCGCCAGCAGCCGCGCCGCGGCGGCGTAGCCCGCGGACTCCGAGAAGTCGCCCCCGAGCTCCAGCTCGCGCGGCGCCTCGAGGCCCGCGTCCGCGAGGGCCGCGCGCCAGCCGCGGCGGCGCTCCTCGGCGTCGGTGTTCGACTCCGGCCCGAGCACGATCGCGATGCGCCGGTGGCCGAGGCCGGCGAGGTGCCGCACCGCGGCGTACGCGCCGTCGTGGTTCGCGACCGAGAGCGACGCGCAGTCGAGCGAGACCGGCCCCGGGTTGAGGAGCACGACCGGGAAGCGCTTCGAGAAGTCCTGGATCGCCTCGCTCGCGTCGGCGTCGGGCGACATCACCAGCAGGCCGTCGATGCGGCCGCGCAGCGCGCGCACCGCCGCGACCATGGTCTCGGCGCTCGCGTGCGAACTCGAGACGAGCACCTGGTACTTCTCCCGGCGCGCCGCGAGGTCGATGCCGCGGATGACCTCGGAGAAGAACTCGCCGTACAGGTCGGGCAGCAGCACGCCGATCGCGCTCGTGCGGTTCGTGATGAGGCTGCGCGCCGCGCTGTTGGGCCAGTAGTCGAGCCGCGAGGCGACGCCGCGGACGTGCTCGCACGTGTCCGTGCGGACGAGCGACGCCTGGTTGAAGACCCGCGAGACGGTGGCGATCGAGACACCCGCTTCACGCGCGACGTCACGAATGGTGGCCAAGGGAACGGCTCCGCGAGGATGATGAAGTGCGGCGGGTTGTCGGGACGCTGGCGCGTGACGAGCCGGTCGCGCGCGCAAGCGATGAAAACGATTACATCCCTGCGCCGGCTTTGTAAAGCACTTGTTGGCGGCGCTGCCCGGCGGGGCGACGGGCGACCCGCTCGATCCTCTGTGAGTGCGAGCTAGCGACATCTATTCCATGATTTTACGCCGCCAGACCGGAGGGGATGACGCCGGCCCGGCAAGGCCATCTCGGCGCGCGAGATTGGACGCGATCGCCGAAGCGCCCCTATCCTGCCGCGCGCTTCTGTAACCGTTTTCGCCATCGCCCGAAACCAGCGAGGAGTCCCGTTGACCGGCGTGCCCGCGTTTCCCGACGGCTTCCTGTGGGGAGCCTCCACCTCGGCCTACCAGATCGAAGGCTCGCCGCTCGCGGACGGCGCCGGCGCCAGCACCTGGCATCGATTCGCCCACGAGCCCGGACGAACGGTCAACGGCGACCACGGCGACGTCGCCTGCGACCACTACCGGCGCTGGGAGTCCGACGTGGAGATCATGCGTGCGCTCGGGCTCAACGCCTACCGCTTCAGCATCTCGTGGTCGCGCGTGCTGCCGGAGGGCCGCGGGCGCGTGAACCCCAAGGGCCTCGACTTCTACGCGCGGCTCGTGGACCGGCTGCTCGAGCGCGGCATCGCGCCGAACGCGACGCTCTACCACTGGGACTTCCCCGCCGCCCTCGACGACGCCGGGGGCTGGCTGTCGCCGGACTCGCCGCGCTGGTTCGCGGACTACGCGCGCGTGATGTTCGAGGCGCTCGGCGACCGCGTGCCCATGTGGGCGACGCTCAACGAGCCGTGGGTGATCGTGGACGCCGGCTACCTGCACGGCTCGCACGCGCCCGGGCGCGCGAGCGTGGCCGAGGCGCCGGTGGCGGCGCGGCACCTGCTGCTCGCGCACGGCGACGCCGTGGCCGCCTACCGCGCGGGCGACTGGAAGCACCGGATCGGCCTCGTCGTGAACCTCGAGCCCAAGGATCCGGCCTCGGACTCGCCCGAGGACCTCGCGGCCACCCGCCGGGCGCACGCCTACTTCAACGAGCAGTACTGCGATCCCGTCCTGCTCGGCCGCGACACGCCCGCGCTCGCGGAGGTCTATGGCGCGCACTGGCGGCCGTGGGCCCCCGACGAACTCGCGCGCGCCTCGCGGCCCGTGGACTTCCTCGGCGTCAACTACTACACGCGCGCGCTGACGCGGCACGAGCCGGCCCACCCGCCGGTCTGCGACGCGCGGGTGGTGCCCGAGGGGGCGGTGCGCATGACCACGGGCTGGGAGTACCACCCGGCCGGGCTCGAGCGCACGCTGCTGTGGGTGAAGGAGCGGTACGGGAACCTGCCGCTCTACGTGACCGAGAACGGCGGCGCGTTCGCCGATCCGCCCGCGCCCGTGGACGGGCGCGTGGACGACCCGCTGCGCGTCGAGGCGTACCGCGGCCACCTGCGCGCCTGCCGCGACGCGATCGCGAAGGGTGTGGACCTGCGCGGCTACTACGCATGGTCGCTGATGGACAACCTCGAGTGGAGCGCCGGCTTCGCCCAGCGCTTCGGGCTCGTGCACGTGAACTACGCGACGCTCGAGCGCACCGTGAAGCGCAGCGGCGAGTTCTACCGCGAGGTGATCCGCACGAACGGCGCCGTGCTCGGGGCCTGAGCCCCGCGCGCGGCCGGCGCGGGACGCGCGCCGTCAGCGCTTCCCGCGGTCCTTCGCGCGCGGCGCGGCCGGCCCCTCCCACGCGATCTCGGCGGGCAGCGCGCGCACCGTCACGACGGGCGCGAGCGTCACCGGCGTGGCGCACGCGGTCGCGGCCGGCCGCGCGTCCCACCCCGCGGGCAGCGGCGGCAGCGGCACCTGCACCCCGCCCGGCGGCACGCGCAGCCCCACGTCCTCGAGCCGCAGCGTGACGCGCTCGCGGCCGCGCCCGGCGGGCTCGCGCCGCAGCGTGTAGGCGAGCGGGCCCCAGCGCGTGCGCAGGCCGCGCACGACCACCCCCGAATCCGCGGCCCACTCGTCGGGCACGCCCGCGGCCACCACCAGCGAGGAGTCGCGCTCGCGCTCGTAGGCGAACATCGCCAGCACCGCGCGCGCGTAGTCCGTGCCCACCCACGTGTGCGGCATGTCACCGAGGAAGTTCGGCCGGCGCTCGCCGTTCCACACCACCTCGGCCCAGTGCTGGAAGCCGTGCGGGCGGCGGTCGTTCAGGAACCACGCGAGCGCCTCCTGCGCGCGGTCGCGCCAGCCCAGGCGCACCAGCGCGCCGACGTTGCGCCACTCGTACGGCGTGTAGTTGTCCCAGTGCTCGCGGCCCGAGCGGCGCGCCTCGAAGTTGCGCCACCAGATCTCGAACGTGCGCCGCAGCGCCGAGTCGGGCAGCACGTCCTCGGCGTTCACCGGGTCGAGGGCGATGGTCGTGGACGTCGCGTCGAAGTCGCCCAGGTCGGCGCAGCCCGCGAGCCAGTCGATCCCCTTGTCGCGCATGGTCGCGCGGTAGGAGGCCGCGAGGTCGCGCGCGAACGTGTCGCGCGACGCGGCGAGGCGGGCCTCGTCCGGCAGGCCGAGGCGGCCGGCCAGCCAGGCCGCGTCCTTGTAGCCGCGCAGCGCGAACAGGCCGTCCCAGTACGAGTGCATGGGCTTGGCGGAGTAACCCTCGTGGCTGATCGAGGGCGGCAGCATGCCGAAATAGCGCGCGTTCTCGGGCGTGCGCCACTCGGGCCCGCGCCGCTGGAAGCGCAGCGTGTCGAGCCACGCCGTCGCCGCCGCGACGTGCGGCCACATCCGCCGCGCGAACGCCAGGTCGCCCGTGTAGCGCGTGTACTCCGCGATCAGGTAGACGAGCTGGCCGTGGCTGTCGTGCTCGGGCACGGGATCGGCGCCGCGCCGGTCCGCGCAGCACGGCACCTTGCCGTTGGCGTACTGGAACGGCGCGAACCACTCGATGAACTGCCGGACCGCCTCGGTCTCGCCGAGCCGCAGCAGCGCCGACGACGTGAGCGAGCCGTCGCGGATCCACGAGCGCTCGTACGAGCGCGAGCCGGGCTGGATCGCCGGCCCGTCGCGGTTGACCAGCACCCAGCCGAGCTGGGCCTTGAGCGCGTTCACGACCTCCGGCGCGGCCGGCACGCTGAGCGTCACGCGCCCGAGCCGCTCGCGCCATTCCGCCTCGGCGGCGCGCTGCGCGCCGTCCGCCCAGGCGGCCGCGGCGGCGGCGTCCGCGAACTCGCGCGCGACCGGCGGGCCGTGGAGCGGGATCTCGATCGCCACCTCGCGCTCCTCGCCGGGCGCGAGCGCGAGCGGGTACTCGAGCACGCCCGAGCCGAGCGCGGTGGAGTCCACGATCGCCGCCGCGGGCGGCCGCGCGCCGTCCGTCAGCCAGCGGCCGATCTCGCCGGCGTGGAACGCCGTCGCGCCCCAGGCCGCGGGCCGCGTGAGCAGCACGACGCCCCGGTCGCCGTTGACGACGGCGCGCGAGGAGTCGATCGCGAGCGTGCGCACCGGCGCGAAACCGCCGGTCGTGTTGAGGAACTGCGGCGGCGGGTTGACCTGCAGCGGCCGCAGCGCGAGCAGCAGCGTCGCGTCCGCGCGCGCGGCCCCGCCGTTGCGCACGCGGTAGCGCGCGACCAGCGACGAGGCCCCGGGCTCGCCGGTGGCGAACGCGGTGACGCGCAGGCCGAGGCCGCCGGCGGCGAGGTCCACCGACGGCACCGGCAGGCGGCCGTCGGCCAGCGAGGGGCTGGCGCTCCAGTCGGCCCAGGTCAGCAGCCGGCCGTTCGCGCGCAGGAACGGCTCGACGGACCACGCCCCCTTGCCGCTCTCCAGCCGCCCGTACTCGTCGAGCAGGCCCTCGGCCTCGTCGAAGTCGCGGCCGACCACGGTCCAGTACACCATCTCGCCGCGCATCGCCCGCGGCCACTCGCCGCGCGGGCGGTCGAGCGCGACGGCGCGCAGGAACTCGTTGCGCGACGTGGCCCACGCGAGCGGCTGCAGCTCGAAGTTCGCGAGGGCGACGCCGGCCCGGCTCGCGCGCCGGCGCACGTGCAGGCGCAGGTAGCGGCCCTCGCTCTCGGGGAACGCGATCCAGTCGCGCCCGCCGTCGCCGCCGCGCACCCAGCCGAGCACGCGCCAGTCGCGGCGGTCGGTGGAGCTCTCCAGCCAGTAGTCGGCGGCGTGCTCGCCGGGCAGCCAGTCGAGCACGAGCCCGCCGAACTCGCGCTCGGCGCCGAGGTCCACGAACAGCCACGGGTACCGGTCGCGCTCCTCGGTGCCCCAGTAGGTGCGCGGGTCGCCGTCGAAGGCGAGCGCGGCCGGCCGACCCGGCACCGCGCTCGAGCCGCGCGCCAGCGGCTCCCGGCGGGTCGTGTCCGGCGGCGGCAGCGGCTGCAGTTCGAGGTCGTCGAGCCACACCGAGCCCTTGCCGCCCCGGCCGGCGGTCACCGCGAACTCGATCGCGGCGACGTGGCGCGGCTCGCCGCCCCCGAGCGGCCCCCACGCGAACGAGACCTCGCGGCGCCGCACGGTGTGCTTCGTCCACTCGCGCGGGAACTCGAAGTCGCGCCGGTTGCACCACCAGACGTTGTCGCCGCTCGCGTCGATCAGCTTGAACTCGAGGTTGTTGGGCAGCGCGTCGCCCTTGACGCGGAACGTGAACCGCCAGTTCGGCGGCAGGTCGAGCGAGACCTTGCGGCGCGCGACGGCGTAGCCCCCGCCGCCGTGGAAGTCGTAGTCGAGCCGCAGCGCTCGCCCGTTCGCGCCGGCGTCCGGCACGAGCTCGAGCCCGACGCCGTCGGCGCGGACCGGCGACCACGCGGACGCGTCCTCGAACGCGTCCACGACGATCGGCACGGGCATGAGCGTGGCGGCCGGGACGTCGCGCCGCGGGTCGGCGGGCGGCGCGGCCGGGGCCTGCGCGCGCGCGGGCGGGGCGAGCGCGAGCGTCGCGGCCAGGGCCAGCGGCAGCGGAAGCGCCGCGAACGGCGCGGGTCGGAGGCGCACGGAGGTCATCCCTTCACGCTCCCCATCAGCACGCCCCGGATGTACGAGCGCTGCATGACGAGGAACAGGGCGAGCACCGGCAGCACGGTCAGCACGGAGCCCGCCATCATGAGTTCGGTGTCCTGCACGTGTTCGCCCGAGAGGTTCGCGAGCGCCACGGGCAACGTGTACTTCGCGTCCTCGCTCAGCACGATCAGCGGCCACATGAAGTCGTTCCAGGTGGACAGGAACGTGAACGTGGCCAGCGTCACCAGGATCGGCGCCAGCACCGGCAGCACGATCGTGCGGAAGATCTCGAACTCCCCCGCCCCGTCGATGCGCGCGGCGTCGAGCAGGTCGTCGGGAATGGCCAGCGCGAACTGCCGGATCATGAAGATCCCGAAGATGCTGGCGAGCGCCGGGATCATCACGCCCGGCAGCGTGTTGACGAGGCCGAGGCTCTTGACCATCAGGAACAACGGCATCATGCCGACCTGCGCCGGGATGACGAGCGCCGCCATCAGGACCTGGAACAGCCGGTCCCGCCCTCGGAATCGCAGCTTGGCGAACGCGTAGCCCGCCATCGCGTTGATGACGAGCGAGGCCAGCGTCGCCGTGACCGTGACGGCGAGGCTGTTGCCGAACGTGCGCGCGAGGTTCAGGTGCGTGAAGAGCTGCACGTAGTGCTCGAGCGTCACGCGCGGCGGCAGGAACGGCGGCGGCACGGTGTTCGCGGCCCCGGCCGGCATGAGCGAGGCCGACACCATCCAGGCGAGCGGCGTCAGGGTCAGCAGCGCGCCGGCGGCGAGCGCGGCGTGCAGGAACAGGGTCGGGACGAGCTTCCTCACCGGCGCCCCCCCTGCAGCTTCAGCTGCACCACCGTCGCGGCGAGCGTGACGAGGAAGAGCACGAACGCCATCGAGGTCGCGAGCCCCATGCGCCACCAGCGGAAGCCCTGCTCGTACATGAGCAGCACCACGGTGACGGTCGAGCGAAGCGGGCCGCCCTGCGTCATCACGTAGGGCTCGGCGAAGATCTGGAACTGCCCGATCATCGTCATCACCCCGACGAACAGGAACGTCGGCCCGAGCGAGGGCAGCGTCACGTGCCAGAAGCGCTCGCGCGCGCCGGCCCCGTCCAGCTCGGCGGCCTCGTAGAGCTCCTCGGGAATCGCCTGCAGGCCGGCGACGAAGATGAGCATGTTGTAGCCGAAGTTCTTCCACACCGCGAGCAGGATGATCGCGGGCATCGCCCAGTGCGGGTCGCCGAGCCAGTCCACGGCCGGCAGCCCGATCGTCTCGAGCCCGGCGTTGATGAGCCCGTAGCGCGGGTGCAGCAGGTAGCGCCAGACGATCGCGACCGCGACCATCGTCGTGACGACCGGCAGGAAGTAGATCGTGCGGAACAGCCCCTTCCAGCGCGCCAGCTTCGCGTTGACGAGCAGCGCCGCGGCCAGCGACGTCAGCACCGAGAGCGGGCCGCCCACGCCGACGAAGAACGCGGTGTTGCGCATGGCGCGCCAGAACTCGCCGTCCGTGACCACGTGCCGGTAGTTGTCGAGCCCGACGAAGCGGATGGTCTCGGGCGAGCCGATCGCGTAGAGGTCGAAGTCGGTGAAGCTCATCACCAGCCCGGCCACGATCGGGACGAAGAAGAACACCGCGATCAGCGTCAGGGCCGGCGCGAGGAACCCGACCGCGGCGCGGCGCTGGACGCCTTCGCTCGTGCGACTCACGGCGTCCCCGCCGGGAGGCGGCCGTGCTCGCGCAGCCAGCGGCGCTTCTCGAGCATGCGGTCCACCTCCTCCGAGAGCGACGCGAGCGCGCGCTCGGGCGGCACCGAGCCGCGCACCGCGCGCTCGACCCAGTCCTGCAGCCGGATCGCGATCTGCTCGCTCTCGGGCACCTTGGGCAGCGCGACCACGCGCTCGAGCTGCTCGCCGAACGCGCGCGTGCGGACGTCCGCGGTGAGCGCCGTGTCGCGCCACGCCTCGACCCGCCCGGGCAGGTTGCCGGTCAGGCGCCAGAACTCGAGCTGCACGTCGGGGCGCGCGAGGTACTCGATCAGCGCCCACGCCTCGGGCTTGTGCTTCGAGCCCCGGAACATCACCAGGCTCGAGCCGCCGGCGAGCGAGACCCCCGAGGCCGCGCCGCGCGGGCCCGGCAGCGGCGCGGTCGCCCAGGTGTCCTGCTCCTCCGGCGGCAGCCGGCGGCGGAACTCGCCGAGGTTCCACGGTCCCGTGATCCACATGGTGACGTAGCCCCGCGAGAACTCCTGGTAGACGTTCGCGATCTCGTTGCCGGTGACCGGCGGCGCGAGGCCCTCGCGGAAGAGGCCGAGGTAGAAGTCGAAGCCGGCCCGGAACGCGCTGTCCCGGAACGCCGCGCGCGTCGCGTCGTCGCGCAGCAGCGGCGAGCCCGCCTGCAGCCCGAAGATGACCGGCGGGTTCCACTCGTTGAGCGGCAGGAAGATCGGGTAGGCGTCCTTCCCCACCACGCGCTTGACCGCCCGCAGGGCCCGAAGCCAGCCGTCCCAGTCGGCGGGCATCGCGTCGTAGCCCGCCCGCGCGAGCAGGTCGCGGCGGTAGAAGAGGACGCGCGTGTCCACGTACCAGGGCACGCCGTACGGCCGGCCGTCCACGACGTTTGTGTCCCAGATGCCGCGGAAGAACGCGCTGTCGGCGACCGCGCCCCGCTCGAGCCACGGCTCCAGCGGCTCGAGCGCCTTGAGCGCCGCGAACTCGGGCACCCAGGTGTTGCCGAGCTGGCTGACGTCCGGCGTCGAGCGGCCGACGAAGGCGGTGAGCAGCTTCTCGTGCGCGGCGCTCCACGGGATCTGCTGCACGACCACGCGCACGTCCGGGTGCTCGCGCTCGAAGCCGGGCAGGAGCTGCGCGACCACCTCGCCCTCGCGGCCCATGCCCCAGAAGCGCAGCGTCGTGCGCGTCTCCGGCTTCGGCGCGCAGCCGGCGAGCGCCGCCGCCGCGAGCAGCGCGGCCAGCGCCGCGGCGGGCGCCCCGCGCCCGCGCCGGG
>CAZUEM010000011.1:0-44312 GCA_964619155.1 uncultured bacterium | reverse complement strand
AGCGCTTGTCCTGGCCCGGGCAGAAGTACGGGCCGTTGAAGATCTCCTGCAGGCAGAGGATCTGCACGCCCTTGCCCCCGGCCTCCTCGATGAGCGGCACGTGCTTGTCGAACATCGCCTGCTTGATCTTCCCGACCGGCAGCGACTCGTCGTTGACCGGGTTCGCGCACTGGATGAGGCCGCCGATGAGCTTGCGGGGCATGGGAGGTCTCCGTGGGGTCCGTGGGTCAGGGGTAGAGGGGCGTCCAGGCGGGGCTGCCGGCGCCGAGGATCGTGCCGAGCACCGTGCAGCCGGCGCCGACGAGGATGGCGAACGCGAGCACGGCGTTGTCCCCACGCTCGGCGAGGTCGCTGCCGTAGGCGCCGACGATGGCGCCGCCCAGCGTCGCGCCGACCAGCCCGCCGACGAGGAAGCCCCGCGCGGTGCGGTCGCGCCCGACGTCCACGCGCTCGACCTCCGACCAGGGGATCCGGGTCTCGCGCTTCTCGGGCGGCGTTCCGACCTCGATGAGCGCCGCCCGCGTCACGCCCGGCAGCACGACCGCGTCGGCCTCGAGCCGCACGTTCCGCAGGAAGCGCGACGAGCGCTTCGTCTCGACGCGCACGTGGTCGGCCGAAGCGCAGCGCGCCTGGAGCGCGGGCAGCGCGTCCGGCGGCGGCGGCTCGACGGCGGCGGCCGCGCCGGGCAGCAGCGCGAGCGCGGCGCCGGCCACCGCGACCGCGCTCAGCGCCGCGCGCGCGAGCGACCCGGTGGCCCGGCTCAGAACCATCGCGAGATCGTCACCTTCTTGTCGGTGTAGAACTCGACCGAGTCCTGCCCGTGGGCCTTGAGGTCGCCGTAGAAGCTGCCCTTGGCGCCGCCGAACGGGAAGAACGCCATCGGCGCGGCGACGCCGATGTTGACGCCGAGCATGCTCGGCTCGACGCGCCAGCGGTACTCGCGCGCCGCCTTGCCGCTGGCCGTGAAGATGCTGCTGGCGTTGCCCAGCTCGTGGCGCTTCACGATCTCGACGGCCTCGTCGAACGAATCGGCCTTCATGACGCACAGGACGGGCCCGAAGATCTCCTCGCGCGCGATCACCATGTCCGGCCTGACGTCCGTGAACACCGTCGGCCCGAGGAACCAGCCGTCCGGGTTCTTCGGGTCGCGGTAGCCGCGGCCGTCGAGCGCCAGCGTGGCGCCCTCGGCGATGCCCTTCTCGATGTAGGCGAGCACCTTCTCGCGGTGCGCCTTGGAGATGACCGGCCCCATGGTGACGCCGGGCTCGAGGCCGTCGCCGACCTTGATCTTCTTCGCCTCCTCGACGAGGAGCCTCGAGATCGTCTCGTACGCGGAGCCGACGCCCAGCACCACCGAGTTCGCGAGGCAGCGCTCGCCGGCGCAGCCGAAGCACGACTCGGTGCTGACCTGCGCGGCGCGCGCCATGTCGGCGTCGGGCATCACGAGCACGAAGTTCTTGGCGCCGCCGAGGGCCTGCACGCGCTTGCCGCTCGCGGCGGCGCGCTTGTAGACGTGGTGGGCGACGGGCGAGCTGCCGACGAACGACACCCCGGCGATCCCCGGGTGGTCGAGGATCGCGTTCACCGCGTCGTGCGCGCCGTGGACCATGTTCACGACGCCCTCGGGGATGCCGGCCTCGTGCAGCAGCTCGAAGATGCGGACCTGCGAGAGCGGCACGCGCTCGCTGGGCTTGACGACGAAGGTGTTGCCGCAGGCGATCGCGTGCGGCAGGAACCACATCGGCACCATCGCCGGGAAGTTGAACGGCGTGATCGCGGCGAACACGCCGAGCGGCTGGCGGTACGTGTAGCAGTCGATGCCGGTCGCGATGTCCTCGAGCGCGCGGCCCTGCATCGTGGTCGGGACCGCGCACGCGACCTCGATGTTGTCGATCGCGCGCCGCACGCTGCTGCGCGACTCGTCGAGCGTCTTGCCGTGCTCGATGGTGACGATGCTCGAGAGGTCGTCGAAGTACTTCTCGAAAAGGTTGCGCAGCACGAACAGCGGGCGCACGCGGTTGACCGGGGGCGTCGCGCGCCAGGCGGGGAAGGCCTTCGCGGCCGCCGCGACCGCCGCGTCCACGTCCGCGTGGCCGCCGAGGGGCACCCGGGCGAGCAGCTCGGTGGTCGCCGGGTTGTGGACCTCGCCGAACTCGCGCGCGGCGGAGTCCGTCCAGCGGCCGCCGATGAAGTTCTGCAGCGTGCGGACGGACGTCTTCGCGCCCGCGGCGAGGGTGGCCGGATCGTGCGGTGCCGTCATGACGGGGAACCCCTTTCCTGCGTGTTCAGCCGGCCAAGTCGGGGCTCACGGGCACCGTGTCTCCCGGCGTCGAAGGTCGAACGCCGCGCGCGCCGCGAAAACGGCGCCTGGAGCGAATGCATGGGTGCGAACGCGGGAGAGGATACAACGCGGTCCCGTGCGGCCCGCACGGAAAAATCCACGCGGCCGGCCGGCGCGGCCGCCGCGGGAGCCCGCGGCCCCGAAAGCGAACGGGGCCCCGCGAAGGGGCCCCGTTCCGGGCGCTCGGAGGCGCTCGGCGGCGATCAGCGGTAGCCGAAGATCGCCGAGTAGAGGATGAGCAGGATGAGGAGGACGCCGATCGAGAGCGCGACGGTGCCGAAGATCTGCCAGCGGCGCACGTACCGCGGCTCGGGCGCCGGGATGAGCCGCTGCTCGAGTTCGCCGCTCGCCAGCAGTTCCTCGTACTCGCGCGGCCGGTCGGTCTTGAACTCGTCGAGCGGGATGCCGCCCGTGAACACGACCGTGTCCATCGGGAACTTCTCGGGGCGGAAGTGCGTGTTGAAGAAGTGCACCGTGAAGATGAAGCCGACGGCGAGCAGCGCCTCGTCGCTGTGGACGATGGTCGCGACGTTGAGCAGCCAGCCCGGCACGAACTTCGTGAAGAACGTCGGGAACCACAGCAGCAGGCCCGACAGTCCGATCACCGCGACGCCCCAGAAGACGGCGAAGTAGTCGAACTTCTCCCAGTACGTCCAGCGGCCGTAGTCCGGGCGCGGGCCCTTGCCGAGGAACCACTTGAGCGAGCCGACGAACTCCTTCCCGTCGTTGGCGTTGAACATCATGCCGTTCGGGCCGAAGACGAACTGCGCCCAGGTCTTCCCGCTCGCCTTCTTGCGCTTGATCATCTCGTTCAGGTGGATGCCGAAGTAGGCGAACGTCACGAGCGCGCCGAGTCGGTGCAGCATTCCGGCCGCCTCGTAACCGCCGAGCAGCCGCGCCACCGCCTGGGCCCACGGGGCGTACGAGAACTTGAGCGTCATTCCGGTGACCGCGAGCGTGATGAAGCTCGTGATCACCATCAGGTGCAGGTTGCGCTGCAGGCCGGTGAAGCGCCGCACGTGCTGCTTCGACTCGAGCGCGTGCGTCTCGGCCAGCATCCTGCGGTACTGCAGCGAGCGCGGCAGCCAGGCCAGCGTGTGCAGGCCGGCGACCACGAACGTCACCACCAGCAGGCCGGTCATCGCCCAGAACACGAAGAACAGCGCCGGGTACTTGTGCGGCTCGTGGTGCGTGGCGTGCGTGAGGTAGCCCGCGAACCGCCGGTTCGATCCGGGGTGGCAGGTCGCGCAGGTCTCGACGATGTTCTCGCGCGACAGGCGCGACGCCGGGTTCGAGACCGGCAGGATGTCGTGCGCCCCGTGGCAGTCGTAGCACTTGGCCGTCTTGCCGTAGCCGAGCTTCGAGACCTTGCCGTGGTAGGTGTCGAAGTAGGTCTTGGTCAGCTCCTCGTGGCACTTGCCGCACTGGTTCATGATCGTCAGCCGGAAGTTCGTGAGGTCGGCCCGGTTGATCGAGTGCGACGTGTGGCAATCGGCGCAGCTCGGCAGCTTCTCCTTCGTCTTCGTGTTGAGCGGCGAGTGGACGCTCGCGTTGAACTGCTCGGCCACACCGCGGTGGCACTTGGCGCATGTCGAGACGACGTTCTGCGGGTTCACGCTCGACGCGGGGTCGCTCGCCGGCAGCTCGCCGTGGGCCGTGTGGCAGTCGGCGCAGGTGGCCGTGACCACGAGCCCGCTCTTGAGCAGGCCCTTGCCGTGGATGCTCTCGGCGTAGTGCTCGAGGATCTCCTTCTGCTCGCCCTTGTAGCGGACGGCGGCCTTCTGCCCGGTGCGGTGGCAGTCGCCGCACAGCGTCGGGATGTTGCGCGGGTAGGTGCGCGAGGCCGGCTCGTTGCGGCCCTGGACGCCGTGCGTGCCGTGGCAGTCCGCGCACCGGGGCGCGTCGGGGCTGCCCTTGGCCGCGAGCTGGCCGTGCGTGCTGCGCTCGTAGGTGGCGACGACCTCGGCGTGGCAGGTCGAGCAGTCCACCTTCGGGATCACCGTTTCGCAGGGCCGCATCTTGGAGGGCGTGACGCCGGTGTGGCACTGGGCGCACGCGATCTTCGAGTGGCGCGAGTGCTGGAGGTCGGACGTGTCCACGAACATGGACACCTCCCGGTTGCCCTCCATGCCCTTCAGGTCCTTCTTGCCGTGGCAGACCATGCAGTCGCGGTCGGCCATGCCGTACGGGTAGAAGACACGCCGGATCTTGTGCGGCTGGTGGCAGTCCACGCACGCCGGCACCTGGTTCGGCGCCTTCTCCCACAGCTCGCCCTTCACGACCTTGGCGTGCACCTGCTCGATGCGCACGTGGCACTGCTGGCAGGTCTGGGCGACCTTCTGGCGCGAGATGCTCGAGCGCGGGTCGGTGTGCGGGAGCTGGTTGTGCGACGTGTGGCAGCTCGTGCACACGGCCGTCGTCAGCAGGCCCTTCTGGTAGAGCCCCTGGCCGTGGATGGACTCCTGGTAGTTCTGGAGGATCGAGTCCTGGGGGATGTGGTAGAACGACTGGACCGGCGATCCCTCGCGGTGGCAGCGGTTGCACAGGAACGGAATGTTGACGACGTAGACCGGCGAGGCGGGGTCCTTCGCGCGCAGCACGTTGTGCGTGCCGTGGCAGCTCTTGCACGTGGGCGCGAGCTTCTCGCCCCTCGCGAACGCGCGGCCGTGCAGGCTCTCGTCGTGCTGCGACTTCTCGGTGGCGTGGCACGATCCGCAGTCCACCTTCGCGAGCTTGAGCTTGCCCTCGGCGTGCGCGTAGTCCTCGTCCTTCGCGATGTCCTTGTGGCAGTCGCCGCACGCGACGCCCGCGTGCGCGGACGCGCGCAGCGAGGCGGCGTCGAAGTTGGGCGCCTCGTCGGCGGCGAGTTTGGCCTGCCGCGCGCCGGCGCCGTGGCACTCGGCGCAGTCGTCGGAGCCGGGCAGGGCGGCGGGCTTCGGCGCCGCGGGCGGCGCGGCGGCGAAGGCCGCGATCGCCAGCGCGAGCGAGGCGGCGACGAGGCCCCAGGCGGCGAGCCGCGGCCAGCGGGCGCGTCCGCCCGGATCCCGCGCGTCCGGCGCGGTGGTTTCCGCCCGTTCGGAAGGCTCGTTCCAGCGTTCCATGTGACCCCTCGATCCCGTTCCGGTGAAGCTCGTCCGGCCGATCCCGGCCGGGCCGGCCCAGGGTGAGGGGCCGCGACACGAGGATGGCGAGAGGCGAATCCAGCAAGCCACAGGCCACGCGGGATTTGGCGGCGGCGCCCGCCCCCGGCCCGCCTGCGCGAGGGATTTACGCCGGGGGCCGCGTGAGCAGGCGGCTCGGGCCTGCCACGCGGGCTGTCGAATCGTCGCCCGGGTGTCAGGATGTCAGGCCCCGCGTGACGAGAGCGCGGCGTCGTCCTCGCCGCTCGGCGAACGCCTGAAGTAGTGTGCCGCCCTGAACTTCGCCCGCCCGCCACCGACCCGGAGACGCCCTCATGAGCGCGCCGACCCCCGTGCCGCACTTCGTGCCGTACATCGCCCCGCAGACGGCCCTGCGGGAGTTCTCGTGGCGCGGGGTGCTCGTCGGCAGCCTGCTGGGCATGGTGTTCGGCGCCTCGTCGCTCTACCTGGTGCTCAAGGTCGGGCTCACGGTCAGCGCCTCGATCCCGGTCGCGGTCATCTCGATCACGCTCTTCAAGTTCCTCACGCTCTTCAAGGTGAAGGACGCGACCATCCTCGAGAACAACATCGTCCAGACCGCGGGCTCGGCGGGCGAGTCCATCGCCTTCGGCGTCGGCGTGACGATGCCGGCGATCCTCATCCTCGGCTTCGACCTCGAGCTGACGCGCGTGGCGCTGGTCTCGGTGCTGGGCGCGCTGCTCGGCATCCTGATGATGATCCCGCTGCGCCGCGCGCTCATCGTGCAGCAGCACGGCAGGCTCAAGTACCCCGAGGGCACGGCGTGCGCCGAGGTCCTGAAGGCCGGCGCTTCGCACGACTCGCGCGAGGCCGCATCGCCCGAGGCGAAGGCCGAGGCCGAGCGTTCCGGCGCGCACGGCGTCAGCGCGCGCACGATCTTCGCCGGCTTCGGCATCGGGCTCGCGTACAAGACCGCGATGTCGGCGTTCAAGCTCTGGAAGGACGTGCCGGAGAAGGTGTTCGGGAAGCCGTTCGCCGCCGGGTCGGTGGCGGCGGAGATCTCGCCCGAGCTGCTCGGCGTCGGCTACATCATCGGCCCGAAGATCGCGGCGGTGATGTGCGGCGGCGGCGTGCTCGCCTACCTCGTGCTCATCCCGCTCATCAAGTTCTTCGGCGACGGGCTGCAGGCGCCGCTCCCGCCGGGCGCGCAGCTCATCTCCGAGATGGGCCCGAACGAGATCCGGGGCGCGTACGTGCTCTACATCGGCGCCGGCGCGGTGGCCGCGGGCGGCATCATCTCGCTGTTCCGCTCGCTGCCCGTCATCTGGCACGGCCTGCGCGAGGGCCTGCGCGACCTGACCGGCGCGAAGGGTGCGGGCGAGGTGGCGCGCACCGACCGCGACCTGAGCATGAAGTTCGTCGGGCTCGGCATCGCGCTGCTCCTCGCCGCCATCCTGCTCTCGCCGACGCTGCACATGAACCCGCTCGGCGCGGTGCTGATCGTCGTGTTCGGCTTCCTGTTCGTCACGGTCTCGAGCCGCCTGACGGGCGAGATCGGCTCGTCGTCCAACCCGATCTCCGGCATGACCGTCGCGACGCTGCTGCTCACCTGCCTCATCTTCCTGATGGTGGGCTGGACGGGGGCCTCGTGGTACGTCACGGCGCTCTCGGTGGGCGGCATCGTCTGCATCGCCGCGAGCAACGGCGGCACGACTTCGCAGGACCTCAAGACCGGCTACCTCGTGGGCGCGACGCCTCGCCTCCAGCAGGTGGCGATCCTGATCGGCTCGCTGCTCTCGGCGCTGGTGCTCGGGCCGATCCTGCTCAAGCTGAACGACGCGGCCACCGTGTACGCGCCGGTCGCGCAGGTCGCGCCCACCGCGCTCTCCGCCGATCCCGCGCGGGTGTCCACGACGCGCGAGGGCCTGCGCGGCGTGCAGGCGAAGGACGACCCGCGGCTCTACCGCGTGTGGCAGAAGACCGACGACCGCGGCGGCCCGGCGGGCAAGTACCTCGTGGACGACGCGGGCACGGCGGTCTGGTACGTGGACCCGGGCATCAACGGCACGATCACGACACGGCCCGACGGCAGCACGGTGCGCAAGTTCGACGCGCCCAAGGCGACGCTCATGAGCTACATCATCAAGGGCATCCTCGACCGGCACCTGCCGTGGGCCCTGGTGCTGTTCGGGGTGATGATCGCGATCGTGCTCGAGATGTCGGGCATCCCGTCGCTGGCGTTCGCGGTCGGCGTCTACCTGCCGCTGTCCTCGTCCACGCCGATCCTGGCGGGCGGGCTCGTGCGCTGGCTCGTGGACCGCGCGCAGCGCCGGCGTCTCGCGCACCTGTCGCTCACCGAGGACCAGCTGCAGGCCGAGGGCGACAAGAGCCCCGGCGTGCTGATGGCCTCGGGCTACATCGCCGGCGGCGCGATCGCCGGCATCGTGATCGCGTACATGGCCGGCGTGCTGGGGCCGCTCGACCAGGCGCTCACCACCTGGGCGGCGGCGCACAACCCGTTCTACGCGGGCGCGCGCGCCGACCTGCTGGCCCTGCTGCCGTTCGCGGGCATCACCGCGCTTCTCGTCGCGGTCGGCCTGTCCCGCCGCCCCGTGCCGCCGGCGGGCTGATCCGCGGAGCGCGGGGCGGGTCCGGGCGGTTTGCGCCTGCCGGGAACGGAAGGTATTAGTGGGCCGCTGCACCGAGAGACGACGCGACCGGGCCGCGGGGCGTCCCCGCGCGCCGGCTCGCGATGCGAGACGGCCGCGCACGCCCCCGCCCTCGAGGCCCGACGGCAGGAAGGTGAGCGAAGCGCATGGCCCACGACCCGCTCTGGTATCGGGACGCGATCTTCTACGAACTGCACGTCAAGGCCTACCAGGACTCGACGGGCAACGGCGTGGGCGACTTCCGCGGGCTGCTCGGCAAGCTCGACTACCTGAAGGACCTGGGCGTGGACTGCCTGTGGCTCCTGCCCATGTACCCCTCGCCGTTCCGCGACGACGGCTACGACATCTCGGACTACTGCGCCATCCACCCGTCGTACGGCACGCTCGACGACTTCCGCGAGTTCCTCGAGGCGGCGCACGCGCGCGGGCTGCGCGTGATCACCGAGTTGGTGCTGAACCACACGTCGGACCAGCACCCGTGGTTCCAGGAGGCGCGCAGCTCGCGCGACAACCCGAAGCGTGACTGGTACGTGTGGAGCGACACCGACGACCGCTACCCGAGCGTGCGGATCATCTTCCTCGACACGGAGATGTCGAACTGGGCGTGGGACCCCGTGTCGAAAGCCTATTACTGGCACCGGTTCTTCAGCCACCAGCCGGATCTGAACTTCGACAACCCGGCGGTGCGCGAGGAGATCTGGAAGGTCATGAAGTTCTGGCTCGACGTCGGCGTGGACGGGTTCCGCGTGGACGCCGTGCCGTACCTGATCGAGCGCGAGGGCACGTCGTGCGAGAACCTGCCCGAGACGCACGAGGTGCTGAAGTTCCTGCGCGCGCGCCTGGACGAGCACTACCCGGGACGCATGCTGCTCGCCGAGGCGAACATGTGGCCCGAGGACGTGCGGCCCTACTTCGGCGAGGGCGACGAATTCCACATGGCGTTCCACTTCCCGATCATGCCGCGCATGTTCATGGCCCTGCGTCTCGAGGACCGCAAGCCCCTCGTCGAGATCATCGAGCGCACGCCCGAGATCCCCGACGGCTGCCAGTGGGGGCTGTTCCTGCGCAACCACGACGAGCTGACGCTCGAAATGGTGACCGACGCCGAGCGCGACTACATGTACGACTCGTACGCGAGCGACCCGGTCGCGCGCATCAACCTCGGCATCCGCCGCCGGCTCGCGCCGCTGCTCGACAACGACCGCCGCCGAATCGAACTGATGCACGCCCTGCTCATGTCCCTGCCGGGCAGTCCGATTCTCTACTACGGCGACGAGATCGGGATGGGCGACAACATCTACCTCGGTGACCGCAACGGTGTCCGCACGCCCATGCAGTGGAGCGGCTCCTGGAACGGCGGATTCTCCGCCGCCGATCCCGAACGGCTCTACCACCCGCCGATCTCGAACCCGCTCTACGGCTACCAGGCCGTCAACGTGGAGTCGCAGCGGCGCAACGAGCACTCGCTGCTCAACTGGACGCGCCGCCTCATCCAGGTGCGGCGCTCCGCCCTCGTCTTCGGGCGCGGCTCGATCCAGTTCCTGCGCCCCGCGAACCACCGCGTGCTCGCGTACATCCGTTCGCTCGGCGAGGAGCAGGTGCTGGTCGTGAACAACCTCTCGAGCCAGGCGCAGGCGGTCGAACTGGACCTGCGCGAGCTGGAGGGCGCGATCCCGATCGAGATGTTCGGCGGCAGCCTGTTCCCGCGCATCGGCGACCTGCCCTACATGCTGACGATGGCCCCGTACTCTTTCTACTGGTTCCGGCTGCGCTGGCTGTAGGCGCACGGGAGGAGCACGACATGCCACGCCCGAGCCTCCTGTCCGAAGAGCTGCTGCGCCAGCTCGTGGCCGTCGGGCAGGTGGACATCCTGGTCGGCGTGCCGACCTACAACAACGCGGCGACGATCGGCCCGATCGTCCGGATGCTGCACGTCGGGCTGGCGAAGCACTTCCCGCGCGAACGCACGGTGCTCATCAGCCCCGACGGCGGCTCCGACGACGGCACGCCCGACCTCGTCCGCGCCGCGCCGCTCGCCGACGCCGAGCTGCAGGGCTCCTCGACGCTGCGGACGACGCACCGCGTGAGCGCGCCCTACCGCGGGCTGCCCGGCCGCGCCGCGGGCGTGCGCACGGTCTTCGCGGCGGCGGACCTGCTGCAGGCGAAGGCGGTCGTGCTCGTGGATGCGAACCTCACCAGCATGACGCCCGACTGGGTCGTCGCGCTGGCGGGGCCGGTCTGGAGGGACGAGGCCGACATGGTGCTGCCGGTGCACCCCCGGAGCCGCTTCGACGGCCCGCTGCTCAACCAGGTCGTGCGGCCGCTGCTGGGCACGGCGTTCGGGCGGCGGCTGCGCTCGAACCTGGTCGGCGACTTCGCCTGCTCGGGGCGCCACGCGACGCGGCTCGTGGGCCACCGGATGTGGGAGGGGGACCTGACGCGCTCCTCGTTCGACGTGTGGCTCGTCGCGAGCGCGCTGGCCGGGGACCTGCGCCTCGCCGAGGTGCACCTCGGGCCGTGCCGGTTCGGGCCGAACGTCCCGCGCGCGAGCCTGCCCGAGTTGTTCCAGCAGGTCGTGGGCACGGCCTTCGCCTGCCTCGACCTGCACGGCCCCGTGTGGACGGCACGCGACGGCATGGTGGACGTGCCCGTGGCCGGGCAGCCCCGCGACCCCGACGGTCCCGATCCCGCGATCGCCACCGAGCCGCTCGTGGAGCGCTTCCGCGCCGGCGTGCGCGACCTCGCCCCACTGCTGCGCGAGATCCTCGCGCCGGACACGCTCGCGAGGCTGCAGTCGGCGGCCGCTGCGGAGGACGCGGTGCCGCACGTTCCCGACGCGTTGTGGGTGACCGCGGTCTACGAGGCCGCGGCCTCCGCGCACCACGCGGTGATGAGCCATGAGCACCTGACGCAGGCGCTCGTTCCGCTCTACCTCGGACGCACGGCGTCGTTCTTCGCGGAGATCGCGTCGGCGGACGAGGCGGCCCACCGCGGGAGACTGGCCGCACTCGAACACGCATACGAGGCGCTCCGACCGTACCTGGTCGAGCGCTGGAACGCCCCAGACGGGAGGTGAACGATGACGAGATCGATCGCAGACGTGCTGGCCGCGGCGTGGCGGGAGTTCCTGTCCGGCGTCGAGCTGTTCCTGCCGCACCTGCTCGCGATGCTGAGCCTGGTCGTCGTGGGCTGGCTGATCGCCTGGGTGCTGGCCTTGGTGCTCCGGCACGTGCTCCGGTGGGTGAGGTTCGATCTGCTCGCCGACCGCACCGGGGCGACGGCGATGCTCAAGAAGGTGGCGCTGCCGGCGGCGTCGGACCTCGTGGCCTCGCTGGTCTTCTGGCTGGTGTGGGCGGCGTTCCTGCTGTCGGGGCTCGGGGCGCTCGGCTTCTCGGGCATGGATTCGCTCGCCGGCGACTTCGTGGCGTTCATGCCGCGCCTGGGCGTCGGGATCGTCATCCTCGTGGTCGGCATGGTCGCGGCGAACTTCGCCTGGCGGGCCACGCTGTTGGCGGCGGTCAACTCCAGCCTGCCGTCGGCGCGGCTGCTGAGCGGCGCGGTGCGCTGGCTGATCGTCGCACTCACCGTCGCCATGGCGCTCGAGCAGATCGGGGTCGCCAAGACCATCATGCTGACGGCGTTCGCGATCGCGTTCGGCGCGATCATGCTGGGGGTGGCGATCGCGATCGGCATCGGCGGAGGGCCCGTGGCGCGCCGTCTCATCGAACGGCAGTTTCCCGAGTCGCAGGAGAAGGACCGGCCGGGGCCCGACGACTTCACGCACCTCTGAGGCCGGGGGCGGCACGCCGTGACCCGCCGGCCAAGCACGCGAAAGGCCCGGGCGGAACCGCCGCCCGGGCCTTCGCGATTCGCGGCCGTCAGGCCTGGTGGCTGTCGTGCGCCGCGACGACCTTCTCCATCGGGCGGCTCATGACGAACAGCACCACGCCGGCCGCGATCGCGATGCCGGTCAGCATGAGGAAGAACTGGTTCTTCTCCATGCGCGTGTAGAACGTGCCGAGGTAACCGGTCATGTAGTTGCCGATGAAGTTCGCGAGGAACCACACGCCCATCATCATCGAGACGATGCGGGCGGGGGAGACCTTGGTCACGAACGACAGGCCGATGGGCGAGAGGTAGAGCTCGCCGAGCGTGAACACCGCGGTCGAGCCGACGAGCCACAGGATGCTGCGCTGGGCGTCGGACGCCATGCCGTTCGACGCCACGATCATGACCACGAAGCCGAGGCCGAGCATGACCGAGCCCATGGCCATCTTGGTGAGGCTGGTGGGCTCCTGCTTCCTCTTCGCCTGCTGCGCCCAGATCCACATGAGCGCCGGCGTGAAGAACCAGATCATGAACGGGTTGAAGGCCTGGTACCACGTCGAGGGCAGCGTGAAGCCCATGATCGTCGGCCAGCGCGTGTTCTGGTCGGCCCAGACCTGCATGGTGTTGCCCTGCTGCTCGTACACGGCCCAGAACGCGGCCACGATCACGCACGCGACCACGATCGCGATCACGCGCGGCTTCTCGTCGCCGGGCAGGCGCGCGATCCAGACGATGCCCGAGAGCACCGCGGCGCTCGCCAGCGCGATCGGGATCCACACGGGCAGCTGGAGCAGGAGCATGAGCGCGAAGATGCCGATCGGCACGCCGATCAGGTAGGCGGCGAGACCGACGACCGGCGCCGACTTCGACTGCGTGGGCGCGGGCTCGACCGGCAGGTACTTCTGGTTCATGAGATAGAAGATCAGGCCGAGCAGCATGCCGATGCCGGCCGAGGCGTAGCCCCAGTGCCAGCCCACGCGCTGTCCCAGCGTGCCGCTGATGAGCGGGGCGAGGAACGCGCCGATGTTGATGCCGACGTAGAAGATCGCGAACGCGCTGTCCCGCCGGCGGTCGCCGGTCGCGTAGAGGCCGCCCACCTGCGTCGAGATGTTCGGCTTGAAGCAGCCGTTGCCGAGGATGAGCATCACGAGGCCGGGGAAGAACAGCTTCGGCGACATCAGCATGAACTGGCCGATGGCCATGAGCAGGCCGCCGATGATGACCGACCAGCGCCGGCCGATGAGACGGTCGGCCATCAGGCCGCCGAACAGCGGCGTCAGGTACACGAGGCCCGTGTACAGGCCGTAGATCCACGACTGGAGCGGCTGCGGCTCCCAGGCCCGGTCGAACAGGTTCTGGTAGACGCCGCTGACGAAGTTGAAGCCCAGCACGTCCTTGCCCACCTCGGGCATGACGAACAGGAAGTTGATCATGTACAGGGCGAGCAACGAGCGCATGCCGTAATAGCTCATGCGCTCCCACATCTCGGTCAGGAACAGCACGAACAGCCCTCGCGGGTGCCCGAGCCAGGTGCCCTGATCGGCGTTTGCGGCCGGCGCGTTCGACATTCGGGTGTCCCTCCGAACGGGATCGGGGTGGAAAGACGACGCGGCAGCATAGTCCCGCGCCGCCCGGGGCCGCCACTGCGGGTTGCTCGGGAAGCGCGGCGAACGCGGCGGGGCTCGCGACGGACGCGGGGCGCGGGGCTGGGCGCGCGGCGGGCCGCGCTGGACGCGCGCCGCACGCGCGCACTAGCCTTTCGCGTCGCTTCGCCCCGCGCCGGACCGGCGCCCAACCTGCGAGAGACCGCCATGAAGACCCTGCTGAAGACCTCCGCGCTGGAGCGCTTCCTGCGCTACGTGACCTTCGACACCCAGTCCGACCCCGACTCGGCCAGCGTGCCGAGCACCGCGAAGCAGCTCGTGCTGCTCGACGCCCTCGCCGGCGAGCTGAAGGAGCTGGGACTCGCCGACGCGGTGCGCGACGAGTTCGGCATCGTCATGGCGACGCTGCCGGCGAACTCGAAGAAGGCGAACGTGCCGGTGGTCGGCCTGCTCGCCCACGTGGACACCTCGCCCGAGATGAGCGGCGCGAACGTGAAGCCGATCGTCCACCGGAACTACTCCGGCGGCGACCTCGCGCTGCCCGACGACCCGTCCGCCGTGATCCGCGCCGCCGAGAATCCCGACCTCGCCGCCAAGCTCGGCGAGGACGTGGTCACCGCGTCGGGCACGACGCTGCTCGGCGCCGACGACAAGTCGGGCGTGGCCGTGATCATGGCGCTGCTGCAGCACCTGAAGGAGCACCCGGGGATCCCGCACGGCGCGATCCGCGTGTCCTTCACGCCCGACGAGGAGATCGGGCGCGGCGTCCGCAAGTTCGACGTGAAGCGCTTCGGCGCCTACTGCGCCTACACGCTCGACGGCGCGGCGGCCGGGACGTACGAGTCCGAGACGTTCTCGGCCGACGCCATGACGGTGACGTTCCAGGGCTTCAACACCCACCCCGGCTTCGCGACCGGCAGGATGGTCAACGCCATCAAGGTCGCCGCGGACTTCGTGAACCGGCTGCCCAAGGACGGCCTCGCGCCGGAGACGACGTCGGGCCGCGAGGGCTTCGTGCACCCGAACACGGTCGAGGCCTCGGTGGACCGCACCGTGGTCAAGTTCATCGTCCGCGACTTCGTCACGGCAGGGCTCGCCGAGAAGGAGGCGTTCCTCGAGAAGCTCGCGCTCGCGACCGTCGCCGACTGGCCGGGCTCGAGCGCGACCTGCGAGGTGAAGGCGCAGTACCGCAACATGCGCGAGGTGCTCGAGCGCTTCCCCGACGTGGTGGCGAACGCGAAGGAGGCGATCCGCCGCGCCGGCCTCGAGCCGGTCGCGACCGCGATCCGCGGCGGCACCGACGGCTCGATTCTCTCCGAGATGGGCCTGCCGACGCCGAACCTCTTCACGGGCCAGCACAATTTCCACTCGCGCCTCGAGTGGATCACCGCCCAGGACCTCGAGCGTTCCGTCGAGACCTGCCTCGAACTGGTGAAGATCTGGGAGGAGAAGGCATAGGGCGAGTGGCGCAACAGGGCCGAAGCCGTCGCCCGGGAAGTTTGCTCCGGCGCCGCTAGTGCGACGCCCCCTCGAACGCCGCGTTGCCGCTCGAGTGGCCGGGGAAGTAGCTGGCCTTCGGGTCGCAGCGCATCTTGGCGGTGCACACGGCCATCGTGGCCTCGCCGACGCCCGTGACGATCAGCTTGAGCTTGCCCGGGTAGGTCGTGATGTCGCCGGCCGCCATGACGCCGGGGATGTTCGTCTCCATCTGCTGGTTCACGACCAGCGAGATCTTCTCGAGCGTCAGGCCCCACGTGCGGATGGGCCCGAGGTTGGCGAGGAAGCCGAAGTTCACGACCACGTCGTCCACCTCGAGCGTGGTCTCTTCCTTCGAGCGGTTGTCGAAGATGACGGCCCCGGCGATGCGGCCGTCCGGGCCCTCGAGCAGGTCCTTCAGCTCGTGGAAGAGCACGACCTTCGCCCCCGAGGCGTGCAGTTTCTTCACGCTGTCCTCGTGCGCGCGGAACGCGTCGCGGCGGTGGATGAGCGTGACCTCCTTCGCGATCTCCTCGAGGTGAAGCGCCCAGTCCACGGCCGAGTCGCCGCCGCCGACCACGAGGATGCGGCGGCCGCGGAAGATCTCGAGGTTGGGGATGACGTAGTGCAGGCCCTTCCCCTCGAAGCGCGCGTACTCGGGCTTGTCGAGCTTCTTGGGCGCGAACGCCCCGACGCCCGCGGTGAGGATGACCGTCTTCGTCCGGTGGACGCGGTCCTTCTCGGTGCCGAGCTCGAAGCCGCCGTCCACGGGGGTGAGCGTCGTCACCTTCTCCTCGAGGCAGATCGTCGGCGAGAACTGGTTCGCCTGCTCGGCGAGGTCGCGCACGAGATCGCGCGCCACCACCTTCGGGAAGCCGGCCATGTCGAAGATGTACTTGTCGGGGTAGAGCGCGGCGAGCTGGCCGCCCACCTCGGCGAGGCTGTCCACGAGCTTCGTCTTCATGCCCCGCATGCCGGCGTAGAACGCGGCGAAGAGGCCGACCGGCCCGGCGCCGATGATGGTGACGTCGAACAGTTCGTCGACGGGAAGCGGGGCGGGCTTGTCGTGGCTCATGGGGTTCCCGGGGCTCGGGGTGCGTGCGGCCGCGCGGGACGCGCGGCGGGTGGAACGGCGCGCGGCAGTCTTCCAAAGCGGCGCGCGGGGGGTCAAGCGGCCGCCGCACTTCGTGCTGGCCATCCCCGGGTGGTTCCGCCAACCTGCGCGCTTCCCGTTCGCGTCCATCCCGAACCCGTGGAGGCCCCATGCGCGGTACCGCACCCGCCGCCCTCGCCGCCGTCGCGCTCGTGCTCACCTTCGCCCTCGCCTCGCCGGCGCGCCGCGCCGGCGCGCAGGGGCCGCCGCCCGGAGGTCCCGGCAGCCCTCCGGCCGGCGCCGCGGTGGACAGCTTCGCGGCGGAGCGCGACAGCATGATCCAGGCCGTCCTCGAGCGGCTCGGTGACCGCCGGGGAGCGGCGTCCGAGAGCGTCTTCGAGAAGATCGACGTCATGAAGGGCGTCCCCGCCGAGCGGCTCCTCGCGCGCATGAACGCGTTCTCGCGGGCGCTCGGGGTCGGCTGCCGGCACTGTCACGTGCCCGGCCAATGGGCCGACGAGGACAAGAGGACGAAGGAGATCGCGCGGCAGATGATGAAGATGAACGGCGCGATCAACGAGCAGTACATGTCCCGGATCGACTTCGGCCCGGAGGAGAAGCCGAGCGTCAACTGCATGACCTGTCACCGCGGCGAGGCCGAGCCGATGGCCGCGGCGCGCCGCGCGATGCGGCGCGCGGACGGCCCGGGCGGCCCGCGGCCCGGCGGGCGCCGCTGAAACGGGACGTAACACCCGTCCGGTCCGCGGACGGCGCGAACCGCGCGGGTGCGCTAGAGTACCCGCGCGGTTTTCCGTTTCCCTCCCACCGGCCACGTTTCTTCCGCGAAAGAGAGTGACCCATGGCCTCGGTACTCGACGTCGTCCTCCTCCTCGCCCTGCCCGCTTCGGGCAAGTCCGAAGTCCGGCGCTACCTCGCGAGCCTGACGCCCGCCCAGTGCGAGAACGAGATGCACCTCGGGCCCACGGTGCAGCTCGACGACTACCCGTACGTGCACATGATGCGGCGCGTCAGCCAGGAGCTGCGCAAGCGCGGGCACGACGGCGTGTTCTTCGACTCCGACGACCTGCCGATGAAGCAGCCGCTCGACTGGGGCATGCTGATCGAGCTGCTCAACGAGGACTTCGACGACCTCGTGAGGCGCCATCGCCCGGCGCCCGCCTCGGCGGGCTCGTGGCTGCTCGACCGCTACGACGCGGCGCGCGCGAAGGTGGGCGCCGAGCCGGCGTTCGGCGCCCTGCCGGTCGCGCTGCGCGCCGAGCTGGCGGCCGCGCTCGAGAAGGAGGCCGCGGACCTGCTGCGCGACAAGAACGCCGGCATCCCGGACTCGCTCGAGGGCCGCACGATCGTGATCGAGGCCGCCCGCGGCGGCCCGGACGGCGCGACGCCGCCGCTGCCGAAGCCGCTCGGCTACCAGTATTCGCTGGCCACGTTCAGCGACGCGATCCTGTCGCGGGCCTCGATCCTCTACGTGTGGGTGACCCCCGAGGAGTCGCGCCGCAAGAATCACGAGCGCACCGACCCGAACGACCCCGGCTCGATCCTGCACCACGGCGTGCCGATGGCCGTGATGCTCGGCGACTACGGCTGTGACGACATGGAGCACCTGATCACGACCTCCGGCCGCCCGGACTCGGTGAAGGTCGAGACGCGCGGCAGGTCCTTCTTCCTGCCGGTCGCGCGCTTCGACAACCGCGTGGACAAGACCACGTTCGTCCGCGCCGACCGCGCGCAGTGGAAGCCCGCCGACGTGGCCGCGCTGCACGGCGGCCTCTCCGAGGCGTTCGCGCGCCTCGCGCGCACCGCCTCGGCGCGCGCCTGAACCCCGAACCATCGCCCCGCCCGCACGGGGGGAGGAGCCTATGACGTACCGAAAGAAACTCGGAATCCTGGTCGGGGGCGGCCCCGCGCCCGGCATCAACAGCGTCATCGCCGCCGTCACGATCCGCGCCGCGCTGGAGGGCGTGGACGTGGTCGGCATCGAGGACGGTTTCGACTGGATCATGCAGGGCAACATCGACCACGTGCGGCCGCTGACGATCGAGGCGGTCTCGCGCATCCACTTCCGCGGCGGTTCGCACATCGGCATCTCGCGCGCGAACCCGACGAAGGACCCGCAGCTGCTCGAGAACGCCGTGATCTCGCTGCTGCGGCTCGGCGTCACCGACCTGGTCACGATCGGCGGCGACGACACGGCCTTCTCGGCGATGAAGCTCGAGGAAAAGGCCGCCGGACGCATCCACGTCGTGCACGTGCCCAAGTCCATCGACAACGACCTCGACCTGCCGTCGCACGTGGACACGTTCGGCTACCAGACGGCCCGCCACCACGGCGTCGAGATCGTCAAGAACATCATGGTGGACGCGAAGACCACGTCGCGCTGGTACTTCATCATCGCGATGGGCCGCAAGGCCGGGCACCTCGCGCTCGGCATCGGCAAGGCGGCCGGAGCCACGCTGACCCTGGTGCCGGAAGAGTTCACGACGCAGCCGATCCACCTCAAGACGCTCGTGGACACGCTGGTGTGCGCGATCATCAAGCGCTTCGCGTACGGCCGCCGCGACGGCGTCGCGGTGATCGCCGAGGGCGTGGTGCTCAGCATCGACCCGGCGGACTTCGAGGGCTTCGAGGAGGTCGAGCGCGACGCGCACGGCCACGTGCGGATCGCCGAGGTCAACATCGGCGAGATGCTCAAGCGCGCGGTGCAGCGCCGGCTCAAGGAGTTCGGGCTGGCGACCACCATCGTCGAAAAGAACATCGGCTACGAGCTGCGCTGCGCCGACCCGGTGCCGCAGGACATGGAATACACGCGCGACCTCGGCTACTGCGCCGCGAAGTACCTGCTCGAGGGCGGCAACTCGGTGCTGGTCTCGATGCAGTCGGGGCAGTTCGTGCCGATCCCCTTCAAGGACCTGCTCGACCCGGTCACCGGCCGGGCGCGGACGCGCATGGTGGACATCCACTCGACGCGTTACGCGATCGCGCGCCGCTACATGATCCGCCTGCGCCGCGACGACTTCGAGGACGAGCACGAGCTGGCGCGCTTCGCGGCCACGGCGCACATGTCGCTGGAGGAGTTCCGGGGCGAGTTCGAGTACCTGATCCAGGACGAACTGCCGGCCATCCACCTCTTCGACCAGAACCTCGCCCGGGCGATGCGGCAGACGAGCGCCGCGCGCGCGGCGGCGGCGAAGCCGAAGGAGGAGTCGCCGGCGAAGGGCGGCTGAGCCGGGTCCGCGGCCGCACCGCGAGCGAACGCCCCGCGCCGGACGAACGGCGCGGGGCGCTTCGTCGCCGGAGGCGGCGTGCCGGCGTGCCTCAGACCCCGGGGCCCGGGCGTTCGCCCGCGTACCAGTCCACGCGACGTGTCGCCGACATGACCGCGGCGAGGGCGCCGAAGAAGAGCAGCGAGCCGAGCAGCAGCGCGTAGTCCTCGTTGCGCAGCACGACGTAGTGGAAGGCGTAGAGCAGCGCGAGCCCGCCGCCCACCCCCAACGCCCGCGCCCGGCTGGCGAGCACGCTCGCGGCGTAGTGCACGATCAGCCCGACCACGAGCGCGCTCGCGATCGCGTACGCGACGCCGAAGCCGACGTGCTCGGAGAGCGCCAACTCGAGCAGCAGGAACATCACCAGCGCGGCGCCGATCATCAGGTACTGGATGGGGTGGAGCGGCCGGCCGCCGAGCACCTCGAGCAGCCAGAACGCCGTGAAGGTGAGCACGACGAAGAGCAGCGCGTACTTCAGCGTGCGGTCGCACAGCCGGTAGCTGTCGATCGCGGGCACGAGATCGAGGCCGAACGCCGAGCGGGCGATCGCCGGTCCCGGCTCGAGGGCCGCGCCCGGCGGCGGCTCCGCCGCGACCCGGCCGGCGTCGTCCGCGGCGGACGGGACCGCCGCGGCCGCGCGGGGCAGGTCGGTCCACGCCTGCGGGAAGTTGCGCCCGAGCGCCGGGATGCTCCACGCCGCGCGGAACCCCGAGGCCGTCACCGAGCGCTCGGCCGGGAGCCACTGGCCCTGGAAGCTCGGATCGGGCCAGGCCCCGGAGAGCTCGACCGTGGTTTGCCTGCCGAAGGGCGTGAAGTAGACGCCGCGGGTGCCGTTCAGCCGCAGCGGCGCCGTGAACGGCTGCCCCCACGGCTCGCCCGCGAGCCCCAGCTCGGCATGGATGCCTCCGCCGAGTTCGGGCGCGTCGCCGGCGCCGGGCTGGAACTCGATGGCGCGGCCGTTCCAGTCGAGCACGACCTGCTCCTGGATCGCCCGCGCGTCGCTGATGCCGAGCGAAAGCACCGCGCGCGACCAGTCCACATCCTCGGGGAGCACCTGCAGCTTGGCGAAGTCGGGCCTCGCGAAACGGCCCTCGATCCGCGCGTCCAGCCGGTACACGGGCACGCCGTAGATGCCGCGCCGGCGCGTTTCCGTCTCGAGCTTCGCCGTGACGCGAAGCGACTCGGGCAGCAGCACCAGCCGACGTTCGCTGACGCGCTCGACGGGACGGCCCTGGCCGTCGCTGACGGTCCGGCGCTTCTTCCACGGCACGACGAGCGCCGGGCCGGTGAGCGTCTGCTGCGCGCCCCACTTCGAGGCGATCTCGGCCGCGGCGGCGTCCCGCCGCTGACGGCGCTCCGAGACGAGCGAGGACATGAAGAGCGACGGGATCTGCAGGACGAGGACGAGGATCAGCAGGATCAGGAGACGGACCGCCTGGGCCTGGCCAGGCGACTTCGCACCGAAGGGGGCGCTCATCGGGTCCTCCCGGGAACCGCATCCGGCGGCACGGCGACACGAGGGTGACACCGGCCATGGTCACCCGTGGACGCGGAGCGCGCCGGCAGGGGGTTCGGTTCCGGAGGCGTGCGGCGGCTCGTCACCGAGATTACCCGCGTGGCGTCCGGGGCGGTTCCAGCAAATGCGAAATCCGGGACCGGGATTCGCAAGGGCTGCGGCCGCCGGGGCGGCGCGGCCCCCTAGATGGCGGGTTGCTGCTGCGTCAGGCAGTGGATCGCGCCGAGGCCCCAGATGAGCTCGTGGCAGTCCACGCCGACCACTTCGTGCCGCGGCAGCGCCTTCGCCAGCGTCGCGAGCGCGACCCGCTCGCTGCGGCGGTCGCGGAACGTGGGCACCAGCACCGCGCCGTTCACGAACAGGAAGTTGAGGTAGGTGGCCGGCAGGCGCTGGCCCTCGCGCTCGATCCGCCTCGGCATCGGGATCGTGACGATCTCGAACGGCCGGCCGGCCGGGTCGCGCAGCTTCGCGAGCCGCCGCAGGTTCTCGCGCAGCACGGCGTGGTTGGGGTCGCGCGGGTCGTCCTCGACGGCGGTGACGATGGTGCGCTCGTCCACGAAGCGCGCGAGGTCGTCCACGTGCCCGTCGGTGTCGTCGCCCTCGATGCCCTCGCCCAGCCAGAGCACCCGGCTCTGCCCGTACCAGGCCTTCAGGAACTCCTCGACCTCGCGCTTCGACATGCCGGGGTTGCGGTTCTCGTTCAGCAGCACGCTCTCGGTCGTGAGCACGCAGCCCGCGCCGTTGAAGTCCACGGCCCCGCCCTCCATGACGACCGGCGTGCGGAAGAGCGGCAGGCCGAGCAGGCCCGCGAGGCGCGAGGGCACCTCGTCGTCGTCGCCGTACGGCGGGTACTTGCCTCCCCAGGCGTTGTAGCCGAAGTCCACGACCGCGAGCCGCTTCGCCCCGCGCGCGCCGCGCTTCACGACGAACGCCGGGCCGTGGTCGCGGCACCAGCACTCGTTCGTGGGCACGTGGAAGAACTCGACCCGCCTCGCGGCGACGCCGAACGCGCGCAACTGCCCGCGCACGATCCGCTCCCAGTTCGCGTTCGGCACGTTGATCCGGACGCGCTCGCGCGCGGCGATCTCGCGCACGATCGCGGCGAGCACCGCGGGCACCGTGTGCCAGCGGCCGGGGAACGAGATGCCCTCCGGGCGCGGCCACGACAGCCACACGGCCTGCTGGCGCTCCCACTCGGCGGGGAACGCGTAGCCGTGCTCCGCCGGGGTGCCGGCGAGCGGGCGCGGCGGTCGCGTGCGGGAGGTCGCGGTCATGGGGCGTGCCGGCCGCGGCGCGTCAGCGCCGGTCCGTGAACCGCTTCGTCAGGTCGCCGTAGGCGTCGATGCGGCGGTCGCGCAGGAACGGCCAGTGGGTGCGGAACGCCTCGACGCGCGAGAGGTCGAGGTCGGCGGCGAGCACCTCCTCGCGGTCCACGGACGCCTTCGCGATCACCTGTCCGTTCGGCGCGGCCATGAACGACTGGCCCCAGAACTCGATGCCGTCGGGGTGCACGGGCTTGCCGTCCGGCCCCGCGACCTTCTCGAGCCCGACGCGGTTCGGCGAGCAGACGAAGCAGCCGTTCGCGACCGCGTGCGAGCGCTGGATCAGCTCCCACGACTCGTGCTGGGCCTTGCCGTACTTCTTCTTCTCGCCCGGGTGCCAGCCGATGGCGGTGGGGTAGAAGAGGATCTCGGCGCCCTGCATCGCGGTGAGCCGCGCGCCCTCGGGAAACCACTGGTCCCAGCAGACGAGCACGCCGATCGTGGCGTGCTTCGTCTTCCAGGCACGGAAGCCGGTGTCCCCGGGCGTGAAGTAGAACTTCTCGTAGTAGAGCGGGTCGTCCGGGATGTGCATCTTCCGGTAGATCCCGAGCAGCGAGCCGTCCGCGTCGATCACCGCCGCGGTGTTGTGGTAGAGCCCCGCGGCACGGCGCTCGAACAGGCTCGCGACGATCACGGCGCGGTGCTTCTTCGCGAGCTTCGAGAACACGTCGGTGCTCGGGCCTGGAATGGTCTCCGCGAGCCCGAAGCAGGCGTGGTCCTCGCTCTGGCAGAAGTACTGGCTCGCGAACAGCTCCTGCGTGCACAGGATCCTCGCCCCGTCCTTCGCCGCGCGCTCGAGCAGCGCGGCCTGGCGGGCCAGGTTCTTCCTCGGGTCGGGCCCGCAGGCCATCTGCGTGATCGCGACGCGCACGGCGCTCGAGGCGCGGCGCGCGGTCCTGCTCCGGGGGCGTGTCGTCATGGCGCGGCAGGATAGGGGAGCGCCGCGCGGCGCGCCAAGCGCGCGGACCGGCCGGAGCGTCAGTCCCGGCGCTTGCGCAGCCGCACGTCCAACTGCTCCTCGATCCGCGCGAACTCCTCGAGCAGGGCGCGGAGGTCCGCGTCCAGCTCGGTGCGGCGATCCCACAGCCGCCGGAGCGCGGCCCGGTCGAGGGCGCTGGCCTCGCCCCACCACTTCGAGGCCCGCAGCTGCGCCTCGAGCGCGGCGGCCTCGTCGGTCTCGACCGTCTTGCGCGGGAACACGACCGATTCGGTCCGGCGGACCGTGGCCTCCCGTTCGCCGCCGGCCACGACCTCGACGCCCTCCCGGCGCGCGAAGGTCACGAGCGCCTCGCGGATCTCCTCGATCTCGGACTCGGCCGCCTCGAGGGCCTCCTTGAGCTCCTGCCGCCTCGCTTCGAGCCGGGTCCACGCGTCCACGAGCTTCACCCCGGGCTCCTTCGCGAACCGGCCGGGCGGCAGCTCCGCGACCTTGAAGAGGTGCTTGCGCACCGGGCAGACCTGCTGGAACTCGCACCAGTCGCAGAGCCGCGACTCGTTCACGGGATACGCCGCCTCGGCCTTTCCGCGCCCCTCGGCGTCGGCGATCACGGCGAGCGCCTCGCCGCGCAGGGCTTCGAGCTGCTCCGGCGTCCGGCGGCTCGTGATCGAGACGCCGAACTTGAGGAAGTGCCACGCGAGTTCGACGCGTTCGGCGGCCGGCCACATGCGCCGCACGCCGATCTCGTAGTAGGCGAGCTGCGGGTCGGCGTCCTTGTCCTGCTGGGTCGGCAGCCGGCGGTTGGTCTTGTAGTCGTGGATCCGCCACGTGCCGTCGCCGGCGATGTCGAGCCGGTCGATGTAGCCCTGCATCTTCACGCTCCCGCCGTCGTCGAGCGGGAAGGTGATGCGCTGCTCGAGACCCACGATGCGCGCGTCCCCGAACGGCGCGTGCCGCGCGTGGTAATCGGCGAGCCAGCGCTCGGCCTCGGCGCGCTGCTCGCCCGGCGGCCGTTCGTCGCCGGGGGAGACGACCGCGTCGTGCCACCGGGCGTCCCACGCCTCGCGGAACCAGCCCAGGAGGTCCGCTTCGGACGGCACGCGGCCGCGCTGCACCTCGACGTACAGCCGCTCCAGCGCGTCGTGGGCGCGCGCGCCCAGGAACTGCTCGATGCTCTCCGGCTCCTCCGGCAGTTTCACGCGCGCGACGTACCTGTAGAAGTACTTCCGGGGACACCTGCGGAACGACTCGATGCGCGAATGGGACCAGACGGCCATGGGGCCCTCCCGGCGGGGACGGACGGTTCGGGGCGCGGGCAGCATAGCGCGGGGCGGCCGCCGGGCGGGCGGTTCGCCGCGCACGCGAAGGGCCCGGCGCCTGCGCGGCGCCGGGCCCTCGTGGCGTGCGGCGGGGAGAGCGGGCTACTTCGCGGGCGCCTCGGAGAGCGTGCGCACGTACGCCACCAGGTTCTTCATCTGCGCGGGCGTCATGGTCAGGTTCCATGCCGGCATCTGCACGGCCTTCTTGAAGTGGCCGCCGCCGAGCGAAATCGTCGCGTAGAGCTTCTCGTCCTTGATCCCGGACATGTAGCCGGCGTCGGTCAGGTCGCGGACGACGGCGTGGTTCGCCATCGCCTTCAGCCGCGAGGCGAACGGGCCGTCGCCCTTGCCCCCGTTGCCGTGGCAGGCGGCGCAGTGGTGCATGAACAGCGAGCGGCCCTCGGCGGCCACGCCGGGCGGCGCCTGCAGGTAATGCGAGAGCGTGGCGAGCGGGATCGCCGGGTTCGTGCTCGCGAGCGAGGTGATGAACTCGACGACGTTCGCGATCTGCTCCTCGCTCAGCGAATCGGCCCACGCGGGCATGTACTCGGAGCGGTTGGTGTGGGCGCCGCCGGTGCGGACGACCTTCTCGATCTCCTCACGCGTCAGCTTGCTCATGCGGTCGAGGTCGTTCAGCCGCGCGACCTTCACGCCGTGGGTGGCGATGCCGGCCGCGACCTCGCCGTCGCCGTTGCCGCCGTCGCCGTGGCACATGGCGCAGTTCTGGAGGTACACCGGGGCGCCCGCTTCGATGGCGGCGGCGACGCGGAGCGAGTCCGCCTTCGCCTTCTCGGCCGCGAGGTCCGTCTTCGGCGCGGTCTGGCAGGCGCCGAGCAGCGAAACAGCGCCCAGGACGAGCAGCGCATTGCGGATCTTCTTCATCGTCGTCTCCTCAATCGAATCGGGCGTTCGTCACGCGCCCCGGAACCCGCGGCCCGGGCGCCTCCTTGCACGTCCCCAGAATGAACGGCTTTCCCGCGCGTGGCAATGCCACCTTCGGCTACCGGCGCGGCGGACCGGCGCGTCAGTCCTGCTCGGCGCCGGCGACCAGCCGGACGGTGTCCCGGGCGATGATCAATTCCTCGTTCGTCGGGATGACGAGCGTGCGCACGGACGCGCCCTCCGCCGAGACGTCGGCCTCGCGGCCGGCCGCGGCGGCGTTCTTCTCCGGGTCGAGCCGCAGGCCCATGAACCCGAGCCCGGCCAGCGCGCGCTCGCGCACCGCCGGCGCGTTCTCGCCGATGCCGCCGGTGAAGATCACCGCGTCCACCCCGCCCATCGCGCCGGCGAACGCCGCGATGTACTTGCGCAGCCGGTAGCAGAACATGTCGATCGCCAGCTTCGCGCGCTCGTGCCCCTTCGCCTCGGCCTCGAGCAGCTCGCGCATGTCGTTCGAGACCCCGGAGATGCCGTACAGGCCCGAGTGCTTGTTGAGCATGGTGGTCATCTGGTGCTCGGACAGGTCCTCGGCGTGCATGACGTGGAAGATGACGCCCGGGTCGAGGTCGCCCGAGCGCGTGCCCATGATGAGGCCCTCGAGCGGCGTGAAGCCGAGCGAGGTGTCCACCGAACGGCCGTGATCGATCGCGCACACGCTCGAGCCGTTGCCGAGGTGGCAGGTGACGAGCCGGGTCTCCTCGCGCGGGCGGCCGAGCAGCACGCGCGAGCGCCAGCCGACGAACCGGTGCGACGTGCCGTGGAACCCGTAGCGGCGGATCCCGTGGCGCGTGTAGAGCACGTACGGCAGGCCGTAGAGGTAGGCCTCCCGCGGCATGGTCTGGTGGTAGGCGGTGTCGAACACGAGCGCGTGCGGCACGTCGGGCAGGATGCGTTTCGCGGCCTCGTAGCCGCGCAGGTTGGGCGGGTTGTGCAGCGGCGCGAGCGGCACGCAGTCCTGCACGGCGCGGATGGCCTCGGGCGTGGCCAGGGCCGACTGCGTGAAGTGCTCGCCGCCGTGCACCATGCGGTGCCCGACCGCGTCCACCTCGGAGGGATCGGCGATGACGCCGAGCTCGGGGTGCGTCAGCACCCGCAGGATGTCGGTGAGCGCGTCGCGGTGTTCGAGGATCTCCTTGGAGTCGGTGTGCTTCTCGCGCCCGGGCGCGACGAAGGTGTGCACGGCGCTGGCCGTGCCGATGCGCTCGACCGAGCCGCGCGCCAGCATGTGGTCGGCGTTCGCCTCGATGGCCTCGAGCGAGGTCTCGATGAGCTGGTACTTGACCGACGACGAACCGCAGTTGAGGACGAGCACCTTCATCGCGCGGCCTCCTTCGGCGCGCGCACGCGCTCGTGGCCGTCCCACTGGAAGAAGCCGCGCCCGGCCTTGCGGCCGAGGTGGCCGGCCCGGACCATCTTGCGCAGCAGCGGGCAGGGGCGGTACTTGAAGTCGCCGAGTTCGTGGAACAGGTGCTCCATCCAGCCGAGCACGGTGTCGAGGCCGATGCGGTCCACGTACTCGAGCGGGCCGATCTTGAAGTCGTAGCCGAGCCGCAGCGCGGTATCCACGTCCTCGGCCGAGGCGACGCCCTCCATGACGATGTGCATGGCCTCGTTGAGGAACGGCAGGATCGCGCGGGTGACGACGTAGCCCGGGTACTCGAACACCTCGATGACGGTCTTGCCGAGCGCCGTCGCCAGCTCGACCGCGCGCGCGTAGGTCTCGTTCGAGGTCTCGGAGCCGCGCACCGCCTCGGCGATGGGGCTGAGCGTCACCGGGTGCATGAAGTGCATGCCGACGACGCGGTCGGGGCGGCCGGAGGCGGCCGCGATCTCGGTCACGCTGAGCGTGGACGTGCTGGTGATGAACACCACGGCGGGATCGAGGATCGCGTCGAGCCGCAGCATGACCGCCTGCTTGAGCGCGAGGTCCTCGGGCACCGCCTCGACGACCAGGTCGCAGCCGGCGAGGCCGGCCGGGTCGGTCGTGATCGCGATCCGCGACAGCGTGGCCTTCTTCTCGGAGGCGGTGATGCCCCACTTGGCCAGCTCCTGGTCGAGGTTCGCGACCAGCGCGGCGCGGGCCTCGTCGGCGCGCTCCTTCGACACCTCGAGCACGGCGACGTCGATGCCGCTCGAGGCCACCTTCTGGGCGAGGGAGCGACCCATGAGCCCGCCTCCCACCACCCCCAGCTTCCGGAATTCCACGGCTCGCACTCCCTCTTCTAGGTAGGACCGGACGAAAGACCGCACCGCGGCGCCGGCCGCGGGACCGCGCCGGATACTAGACGAGCCGCCGCGGTTTCGCGCCTTGCGTGCCCCGCCGGGGAGCGGCAGGCTGTGCGCCGCGATTCGAGCCCCTCCGCAGGCCCTCACCGCTGGAGCGCCCCCGATGCTTCTCGACCCGGCCGTCGTGCCCGGCCCCGAGATGTACCGCTTCCTGATCAGCGCCGTCGTGCCCCGCCCGATCGCGTTCGTCTCGACGCGCGCCGCCGGCGGCGGCACGAACCTGGCGCCGTTCTCGTACTTCAACGCCCTCTCGAGCGTGCCGCCGCTCGTCGGCATCGCCATCGTGGACCGGCCCGGCGACGAGAAGGACACGCTGCGCAACATCCGCGAGACCGGCGAGTTCGTCGTGAACCTGGTGGCCGAGCCCATGCTGCCGGCGATGGCGAAGACCGCGGGCGAGTGGCCGCGCGGCACCAGCGAGTTCGAGGTCGCCGGGCTGACGCCCGCACCCTCGGAGCGCGTCGCCGCGCCGTGCGTCGCCGAGTCGCCCATCCAGCTCGAGTGCCGCGTGCACCGCGAGATCGCGCTCGGCAACAGCATCCTGGTGGTGGGCGAGGTGCTGCTCGCGCGCGTCGCCGACGAGGTGCTGAGCGAGGGCCGCGTGGACCCGCTCAAGCTCAAGCCCGTCGGCCGCCTCGGCGGCGAGTACTACTCGCTGCTCCGCGAGGTCGTGAAGGAGCCCCGTCCGCGCGTCTCGCGCGCCACGGGCGCGCCGCTCGGATGAGGCCGCGCGGGGGAGTGGTGCACCTGCTCGCGGCGGCCGCGTGCGCGTGGCTCGCGCTCGCGGCCGCCGCGGCGCCCGCGCGCGCCGCGGACGACGACCTGCTCGGGCGCTACGCGGCCACCGACCGCTTCCGCTCCGGCCAGCCGCGCGCCGCGGTGGTGACGCCCGACGGCGGCGAGGTGCTGTTCCTGCGCTCGGGCCCGCGCGACCGCGTGAACCAGCTCTGGCGGCTCGACCTCGTGACCGGCCGCGAGAGCGTGCTGCTCACGGCCGACCGGCTCCTGCGCGGCGCCGAGGAGACGCTGAGCGTCGAGGAGAAGGCGCGCCGCGAGCGGTTGCGCCTCTCGGCCCGCGGCATCGCGGCGTTCTCGCTCTCGGCGGACGGCCGCCGGGTGCTGGTGCCGCTCTCGGGGCGCCTGTTCCTCCACGAGCGCGGGTCGGGCCAGGTGCGCGAACTCTCGCCCGGGAAGCCCGCGGCCACCGAGGCGCGCTTCTCGCCCGACGGCGAGCGGGTCTCGTTCGTGCGCGACGGCGCGCTCCACGTCGTGGACCTCGCGAGCCTCGACGAGCGCCGGCTCACGCCGCCCGGCGAGGCGCTCGTCCACTGGGGCGCGCCGGAGTTCGTCGCGCAGGAGGAGATGAAGCGCTTCGAGGGCCACTGGTGGAGCCCGGGCTCGGACTTCCTGCTCGTCCAGCGCACCGACGAGACCGGCGTCGAGCGCATGCGCATTCAGGACCCCTACCGGCCCGAGAGCCCGCCGGTCGAGTTCGCCTACCCGCGCGCGGGCCGCGCGAACGCCGAGGTGACGCTGGCGGTGATCCCCGCGGCGGGCGGCGCGCCGGTGTGGCTCGAATGGGATCGCGCGAAGTACCCGTACGTGTGCAAGGCGGTGTGGCCCGCGTCGGGGCCGCTCACGGTCGTGGTCATGAACCGCGAGCAGACCGAGCTGGCGGTGCTGGCCTGCGACCCGGAGCGCGGCGCGACGCGAACCCTGCTCGTCGAGCGCGACCCGGTGTGGCTGAACCTCGAGCCGACCGTGCCGCGCTGGATCGAGGGCGGGCGCGCGTTCCTGTGGATCGCCGAGCGGGACGACTCGGGCCCGTGGCTCGAGCGCCGCGGCGCGAACGGCGAGGACCAGGGCCGCCTCACCCCGGCGGGGCTGCGCGTGCACGAGTTGCGCGGCGTGGACGAGGCGCGGGGCGTGGCGTACCTCGAGGGCACCGGCGATCCGGCGGAGCTGCACGTCTGGCGCGTGTGGCTGCGGGCGCGGCGCGCGCCCGAGCGGCTCACGCGCGAGAGCGGCGTGCACGCCATGGAGCCGCGCGAGGACGCGAGCGTGCGGGTCCTCGCGCGCAAGCCCGAGCGCGGGCCGGCGCGCTGGACCGTCGAGGACGCGAAGGACCGCACGCTCGGCGCGATCCGCTCGGTCGCGGAGGAGCCCGTGCCCGAGCCCCGCGTCGAGATCGAGGTGCTCGGCCCCGATTCGCTGCGGGCGTACGTCGTGCGCCCGCGCGACTTCGACCCGCGCCGGCGCTACCCCGTGGTGGACTGGGCCTACGGCGGCCCGCACTCCGTGCAGGTGCAGCGCCGGGCGCAGGGCTACGTGCTGCAGCAGTGGCTCGCGGACCAGGGCTTCATCGTCGTCACGATCGACGGGCGGGGCACCCCGAAGCGCGGCCGGTCGTGGGAGCGCGCGATCCGCGGCGACCTGATCGGCCCGGCGCTCGCGGACCACGTGCGCGGGCTGCGCGAGCTGTGCGCGCGCCACCCCGAGATGGACCCGGAGCGGATCGGCGTGACGGGCTGGTCGTTCGGCGGCTACTTCGCCGTCCTCGCCGTCCAGCGCGCGCCCGAGACCTACCGCGCCGCGGTCGCCGGCGCGCCGGTCGTGGACTGGCGCGACTACGACACCTTCTACACCGAGCGCTATCTCGGGCTGCCGCAGTCCGACTCGCTGGCCTACGCGCGCAGCTCGGGGCTGACCGACGCCGCGCGGACGTCGCGCCCGCTGCTCGTCATCCACGGCACCGCCGACGACAACGTCTACTACTTCAACAGCCTCAAGCTCGCCGACGCGCTGAACCGCGCCGGCCGCCCGTGGTCCATGCTGCCCCTGCCGGGGCAGACGCACAGCGTCATCGAGCCCGCGCAGGTGCGGCAGGCGTACGGCCGGCTCGCCGACTTCTTCCGCCGCGAGCTGGGCACGCCGGGCGACGCGGCGCCGCCGCGGCCGTGAACGCCCCGGCCGCGGCCGCGCGCATCCCCGTGCGCGGTCCCGAGGACGTGTGGACGTTCACGCAGCGCAACGTGCCGCTGTGGGACGTGCTCGAGTTCTTCCCGCCCGACGCGATCGGCCCGCGCGGTCCCGCGGACGCGCCGCGGCCCTACGAGGTGAAGCCGATCACGGTCGAGACCGACCTCGGCTGGTCGTTCGAGACCGACATCCAGTACGGCGCCTGGATCTTCCGCCCGCGCTCGCCCGCGAAGCCCGGCCTCATGAAGTGGTGCCGCGAGCGCGGCCTCGAACCCGGCGACACGCTCGTCTTCGAAAGGACCGGCGAGCGCGTGTTCACGCTGCGGCTGGAGAAGGCGAAAGCCTGAGAGGCCTCAGGGGCCGGGCCAGTGAGCACGGTCCGCCCGTCCGGCGCCTCGCCGAACTCCCACCAGCTAGGCCGGGATGTGCGCCAGCACCTCCTCGGGGTCGGGGAAGCGGCCCTCGGCGCGCTTGCTGAACACCAGCTTGCCGTCCACCGTCACCTCGAACTCACCGCCGCCGCCGCGCACGAGCGTCGCCTCGACGCCCCGTTCCTTCCGGATCACGGCCGCCAGACTGGAGGCCCGGGGAAGGTAGTTTCACTGCACGCAGTACTTGATCTCGATGGTCATGCCGGTCTCCTCGCCGGCGGGACGCCGCCCGCCGTGGCCGGAAGCTAGCACGCCGAACGAGCCCCGCACCGCTGGCCCCGCGCCGCCCGACCTGCTACTCCTCGCGCTCCGGCCGTCCCCGCGGCCGCGGCGGGCCGCCCGCCGCGCGCGCCGGCCGTTCGAGGCCCCCATGGCAGACGTGCTCTCCCGCCGGCTCGGCGACCGCCGGGACAACAACTACAACCTGCTGCGGTTCCTGGCCGCGGCGAGCGTCATCGTCAGCCACGCGTTCCCCATGTCGGGCGTCGCCTCCGACCCGCTCGAGCGCCTCGTCGGGTTCTCGCTCGGCCACCTCGCGGTGGACGTGTTCTTCGTGATCAGCGGTTTCCTCGTCACCGGCAGCCTGCTCGCGCGCCGCGACCTCCGCTCGTTCGCGGTCGCCCGGGCGCTGCGGCTCTTCCCGGTGCTCGTGGTCGGGGCGCTGTTCTGCGCGTTCGTCGTCGGCCCGCTGCAGACCGCGCTGCCGCTCGGGCGCTACCTCGCGCACCCCGAGACCTGGACGTTCGTCGCCATGAACAGCGTGCCGTGGCCGTTCGGCATCGCCTACACGCTGCCCGGCGTGTTCCTCGACGTGCCGGTGCGCGGCGCGGTGAACGGCTCGCTGTGGTCGCTGCCCTGGGAGTTGAGCATGTACGTCGCGCTGACCGCGCTCGGCGCGCTCGCGTTCGCGGCCCGGCCGCTTCTCTCCGAGCGCGCGCTGCGGCGGGCGCTGCTCGCGATCGGCGCGGTGGCGACCGCGGGCTTCACGGTCTACGAGGCGTTCGACTTCCCGTACCTGTTCCACGTCTCGCAGGGCCTGCGGCTCACGTCGCTGTTCTTCGGCGGCGCGGCGCTGCTGGTGCTGAGCGACCGCATCGTGCTCTCGGGCCGCTTCGCGGCGCTCGCGGCGGCGCTGCTGGTCGCCGACTTCCTGCTGCCGCGCCCGCTCATGGCCGTGTACGCGGCGGCGCTCGTCTACCTCGTCATCTGGCTGGCGTACGCGCCGAGCGGGCCGCTGCGGGCGTACAACCGCGCCGGCGACTACTCGTACGGCACCTACGTCTACGCGTTCCCCATCGGTCAGTGCGTGGCGGCCTGGCTGCCGGGCGCTCCGGCGGCGGCGATCATGGCGATCACGCTGCCCGTGACGCTGGCGCTGGCGATCCCCTCGTGGCACCTGCTCGAGGAGCGCATGCTGGCGCTCAAGCCGAGGGCGGCGCCGCGCGGTTGACCCGCGCCGGAGCCGCGCGCACATTGCCGCCGATGGCACTCGCACGCGCGTCCGTCGAGAGCCGCCTCCGCGAGGCGGTCGGCGACGCCCTCCTCACCGACGAACCGCTCCGCCACCACACGACGTTCCGCATCGGCGGACCGGCCGACTGGTTCGTGTCCGCGACGACGCCGGACACGCTCGTCGCCGCGCTCGCCGCGGCGCACGCGCTCGGGCTGCCGGTGTTCCTGCTCGGCGGCGGCAGCAACCTGCTGGTCTCCGACGAGGGCTTCCGCGGGCTGGTGGTGCACAACGCCTGCGACGGGGTCCAGTTCGACGGAGCGGCGGCGCTGGTCGAGGGCGGCGCGGACTATCTCGAGTTCATCCGCCGCTGCCAGGCGCGCGGGCTCGCGGGGCTCGCGTACGCCGCGGGCATCCCCGGCTCGGTGGGCGGCGCGGTGTACGGCAACGCGGGCTGCTACGGGCAGGACATCGGCGCGCGCGTCGTCGAATGCACGGTGACGACGCTCGACGGCGGCCGCGTCGAGACGCTGCCGGCGCCGTGGTTCCGGTTCGGCTACCGCGACTCGCGCCTCAAGCGCGAGCCGCGCGCGCTGCTCTCGGTGCTGCTCCAGCTCGAGCCGGGCGACCCGGCGGCGATCGGGCGCGAGATCGAGGAGAAGCTCGAGATCCGCCGGGTGAAGCACCCGCGGTGGCGCGAGGAGCCGACGGCCGGCTCGTACTTCAAGAACCTGCCGCCGGGCTTCCAGGTGCCGGGCCTGCCGCACTCGCCGGGCACCCACCGCATCCCCGCGGGCGCGCTGCTCGACGCCTGCGGCGTGCGCGGGCTGCGCGTCGGCGACGCGGCGGTGTACGCGAAGCACGCCAACATCCTCGTCAACGCGGGCCGGGCGAGCGCGCGCGAGATGCTGGCGCTGGCCGCGGAGCTGAAGGCCCGCGTGCGGGCGAAGTTCGGCGTCGAACTCGAGGAGGAGGTCATGTTCCTCGGGCCCCGCCCGGAGGGCGTTTGAGTCCGGGCGCGCCGCGGGACTAGATTCGCGACCGCATGGGCCAGTCCCTCCACAAGCGCCTGCTCTCCGACCGGTTCGACGGACCGTTCCAGGAAGCCATCCTCAACGTCTGGGTGACGTCGTCGTTCATTCGCGGCCTCTACGAGGAGGTCTTCGACGGCGCCGACCTGACGCTGACGCAGTACAACGTGCTCCGCATTCTCAACGGCGCCTACCCGGATGGCTACTGCCGCGCGGACCTCACGCGCCGCATGCTCGACCGCGCGCCGGACCTGACGCGGCTCATCGACCGGCTGGTCAAGCGCGGGCTGGTGCAGCGCATGAAGTCCGCGAAGGACGGCCGCCAGTCGGTGGCGCGCATCACGCCGCGCGGCCGGCACCTGCTGCAGCTCATGCACCCGAAGGTGCGCGCGGTGGAGAAGGCGTTCTCGAACCGGCTCACCGAGGCCGAGGCGCTCGAGCTTTCGCGGCTCTGCGAGAAGATCTACGGCGCGGAGGCCGAGGGCGAGTAGGGCGGGTGGCGCGCCGCGCGCAGCCGCACCGCACGAGCGGGGACGAAGCCGGAGTTCGGTCAGGCCGATTCGGCGGAGTCGCGAGGGGCTCGAGAGCCAGGGAGCGGCGGAGAGTCCCGAGCGCCTAACGAACCGAGGGCAGGAAGCCCGAGGTGAGTGTCCGCCGAATCGGCCTGACCGAACGGAGGCGGCTCACCCTGAGGGACTTGCAGCGGGCAGCGCGGCGGCGCGCGCTCAGCCGCCGATGGCGCTCATGCCGCGGGCCGGCTGGACGAAGCCCGGGCGGCTGATGAGGTGGCCCGGCTTCTTGCGCAGCACGGCCTCGCGCAGCCTCTGCTCGAGCGCGTCGTCGTCCGCGCCGGAGCGCATCAGGCCGCGCAGGTCGTACTCGTCGTGCGCGAACAGGCAGGTGCGGATCTGGCCGTCGGCCGTCAGGCGGATGCGGTCACAGTGGCCGCAGAACGGGCGCGTCACCGACGCGATGACGCCGAGGCGGCCGCCGCCGTCGAGGTAGCGGTACATCGTCGAAGGCGCGCTCGGGTCCGCTCCCGGTTCGGGTTCGAGCGGGTACTCGGCGGCGACCTGCGCGAGGATCTCGTCGGCGGTCACCAGCTGCGAGCGGTCCCAGGTGCGGCCGAAATCGAGCGGCATCCACTCGATGAAGCGCAGCTCGAACCCCTGCCCGCGCGCCCAGCGGGCGAGCGGCACCGCCTCGTCCTCGTTGTGGCCGCGCACGAGCACCGCGTTGATCTTGATCGGCGCGAACCCCGCGCGCTTCGCGGCCTCGAGCCCGGCGAGCGTCTCGTCGAGCCGGTCGCGTCGGGCGAGGCGGTGGAAGCGCTCGCGCGAGAGCGTGTCGAGGCTGACGTTGACGCGCCGCAGGCCCGCGTCGCGCAGCTCGCCGGCCAGCTTCGGCAGCTTGAGCGCGTTGGTGGTCAGGCTCAGGTCGAGGTCCGGGGCGATCCCGGCCAGCATGCGCACCAGCACCGGCAGGTCCTCGCGGACCGTGGGCTCGCCGCCCGTCAGGCGAATGCCCGAGACGCCGCACTCGACGCACACGCGCGCGAGCCGCGCGAGCTCCTCGTAGGTGAGCAGGTCGTCGCGCCGCAGCCACGGCATGCCCTCGGCGGGCATGCAGTAGACGCACCTCAGGTTGCAGCGGTCGGTGACCGAGATGCGCAGGTCGCGCACCGTGCGCCCGTGGGTGTCCACGAGCGGGGCGCGGGTCGGAGGATGGAGCGGCAGCACGCCGGCAGGGTACGCGCGGCCCCGCGCGCGGGGCAACGCCCGGGCGACGGGCGCGGCGTTCGCGCTGGCTGCGCGCGGCGCGGCTGCTGTAGCGTTCGCGCTCCCGGCCACGGGGCAGGGGTTGGGATTCGGAGGCGCGCATGGCGCTCGGCGAACGGCTGCTCATCGTGCAGGCCGACATCACGACGCTCGACGTGGACGCGATCGTCAACGCCGCGAACGTCGCGCTGATGCCCGGCGGCGGTGTGTGCGGCGCGATCCACCGCGCCGCGGGCCCGGACCTGGCCGAAGCGTGCCGCGACGTGTCCCCGTGCCCGACGGGCGAGGCGCGCATGACGCCCGGGTTCGGGCTCAAGGCGCGCTGCGTCCTGCACGCGGTGGGCCCGGTGTGGATGGGCGGCGGCCGGCACGAGGACCGCATGCTGGGCTCGTGCTACCGCTCGGCGATGGCGCTCGCGGAGCGGCACCGGCTGGCGCGCGTCGCGTTCCCGGCGATCAGCACGGGCGTCTACGGCTTCCCGCTCGAGCGAGCCACGGGCATCGCGCTCACCGAGCTGGCGGGCGCGCTGCAGTGGGCGGGGCACGTGACGCAGGTGACCTGCGCCTGCTTCGACGAGCCCACGCTCGAGACCTACCGGCGCGTGCGCGAGCGGCTCGGGGTTTAGCGGGGCGGGGCGTCGCGCGGGGCGGCGCCGGCCCTGGATCGCCGACGTCAGCCGGCGAGCGGGAGAGTCGCGCTGCCTTTCTCGCGAGCGGCGGCGGGCCGCGATCGTGCGACCGGTCGCGCGGGCCGGCGCGGCCCGGCCGGAAGCGATCGCATGCGATCGCCGGGCGGCGACACATGGTGCTCACCCCGGAGGACTCGCGTGAGCGGCCCGCGAGCTTTGCGAAGAGCGGACTTGACGCCTTTGCGGAGCGAAGTGCGCGCAGGCCACGACCAGTTTGCGCATCGCGCCGGATAGCATGCGGCGCGCGCGTGCACGCGATCGCGCGGCGCCTTCTCGCGAAACTTCGCGTCGCCGCGATTCACGCGGCCGGCGCGCGGCAGCGGCCGCCGGAATCGCGCGTGCTACAACGTGCACGCCCCCGCGACACCCGCCCCCGTCGCGGAGTTCCCGTGTCCCGTTACTCGCTGTCCCACCTGGGCAACGACGCCCTGCTGCGCGCGGGCGCCGCCAGCGCCCGGAACGAGTCCGCCTCCACCGCGGTCCTGCTCGCCCACATCGCCGAGATCGACGCTCGCCACCTGTACGCCGACGAGGGCTATGACTCGATGGCCGCCTTCTGCACCGGCGAGTGGGGGCTGTGCGAGTTCGCCGCCTACCGCCGCATCGGCGCCGCCCGGGTCGCGCGGCAGTTCCCGGCGCTCTTCGACGCCGTCGCCGACGGACGTCTGAACCTGACCGCCGTCACGCTGCTCGGTCCGGCCCTCACGCGCGAGAACGCCGACGAACTCGTCGCGCTCGCGGCGGGGCGGACGAAGCGCGAGGTGCAGGACCTGCTCGCCGCGCGCGCGGCGGCGAGCGCCGCAAGTGCCTGCGAGTCCGTCGCGGGACCGGACAACTCCTGCACACCACTAGCGCCAGCGCTAGTGGTGTCCGGTGATGGTCAGGAGGAAGCGCCGGCGCCGCCGGCGCTCGACAGCCTCGCGGCGCCGGCCGCGGCGTGCGCCGCGCCGGGCTACCCGCTGCACGCGATGCTCGGGCGGGCCGAGCAGGACGACCTCGAGTACCTGAAGGCGCTGCTGAGCCATGTCGTGCCGGACGGCAACCTGGTGCAGGTGCTGGGGCGCGTGTTCCAGGCGGCGATCCGCGAACTCGAGCGGCGCAAGTTCGCGGTGACCGCGCAGCCGCGGGCGAAGGCCGCGGCCGAGGACATCACGAGCGGGAACCCGGACCCGCGGCGCATCCCGCGCGCGGTGCGGCGGGCGGTGTTCGAGCGCGACGGCGGGCGCTGCACGTTCACGGGGGCCAACGGGCGCCGCTGCGAGTCGCGCTGGCGGCTCGAACTCGACCACATCCAGCCCGTCGCGAAGGGCGGCGAGTCCACGGCGGCCAACCTCCGCCTGCGCTGCCGGACGCACAACCGGCACGCGGCCGAGCGGGCGTTCGGGGCCGGGTTCATGGAGGCGAAGCGCCGGCAGGCCCAGGAGCGGGAAGCCGCCAAACAAGCAGCCGCGCAGGCCCGCGAAGCCGAGCGCGCCCGCAAGGAAGCGCACGCGCGCGAGCTGGCCGCGAACGCCGAAGCCCGCGCCCGGGCGGAAGAAGTGATCCCGTGGCTGCGCACGCTGGGCGTGAGCCTGGCCGAGGCGCGCAAGGCCGCGGCAACATGCGAATGCCTCGCCGACGCGCCGCTCGAGCAGCGCGTGCGGCAAGCCCTCCGCTCGCTCTCGCCGCCGAGCGCACGAACGATCGCGCCGGTCACCGCGGCGCCTGCGTGACGCGCGACTCGGGACGCGAGCCGGGGCCGGGGTGCGCGCGATGGCCTCAGTGCGGAGCGCTTCCGCAGCCATGGATGGCGCAGGAAGCGCGCAGCGAGGAGGGAGGTGGCAGGATGCCGCCAACCGACGCTGAGGCCATCGCGTGCGCCCCGGCCCCGGCGGCGCCCCCGCGAATCGCGCCGCGCGCCACGCCCGCGGCCCGGCGGCGCATCCGCGTGACCGCGCATCGCACGGGTCACGCCCGGCGGCGCTCGTCCGAATCCCTTCGACGCGACGCGGGCGCGCCGCGCAACGTCGCGCACATGAACTCCCGCCGCCCGGTTCGCCCGCCCGCCCGTGCCCGAGCGGCCGCCGCCGCGCTCACGCTCGCGCTTCTCGCCGCGGCCGGCCACGCGACCGCCCAGCAGGTGCCCGACTCCACGTTCGACACCCGCATCGAGCGCCCCGCGTGGCCGCAGGGCCGGGGCCCGCGGCTCGTGCTCGACGAGTCCCACCACAACTTCCACACGCTGGACGGCCGCTATCGGCCCTTCGGCGACCTCGCGCGCGCCGACGGCTTCCGCGTCGCCGCGGGCACGGCGCGCTTCACGCGCGCGTCGCTGGCGGCCTGCGACCTGCTCCTCATCGCGAACGCGCTCGGCGCGCCCGACATGGGCGACCCGGCGGCGGAGCAGCCGGCATTCACGGACGCCGAAGTGGCAGAACTGGTGCGCTGGATCGAGCGCGGCGGCGCGCTGCTGCTGGTCGCCGACCACGCGCCCATGGGCTCGGCGGCCGCCTCGCTCGGCCGCGCGCTCGGCGTGGACATGCGCCGCGCCTACACGCTCGACCCCGCGCGGTCGGCCGCGGGCAACCCGACGACGATCGCCTACGAGCCGGGCGCGGGGCTCGACACCTCTCATGCCATCGCGCGCGGGCGCGCGGGCGACCCGCCGGTCCGCCGCGTCGTCACCTACACCGGCCAGTCGCTCGACGGCCCGGCCGGCGCGGCGAAACTGCTCGCGCTCAGCGACGAGGCGTTCGACGCCATGGTCACGTTCGGGCAGTGGCAGTCGCTCGATTCGATTCCCGCGGACGCGCGCCGTCCCGCCGCGGGCCGCGCGCAGGGGCTGGCGTTCGAACGGGGCAGGGGCCGCGTGGTGGTGATGGGCGAGGCGGCGATGCTGACCGCGCAGCTCGCGGGCCCCGGCGGGCGCTTCAAGGTGGGCATGAACGCGCCGGGCTCCGACGACCGGCAGTTCGCGATCAACGTGCTGAGGTGGCTCGGCCGCGGGCTCTGAGTCCCGCGCGCGCCTATACTGGCGCGCCATGCGCCGCGCCCTCGTGATCCTCGCCGCCACCGCCGCCTTGCTCGGAGCGGGGCTGCTGGCGTGGCGGCTCGCGCCGCGCCTGCTGCCCGCGGCCGGCGGGAGCGCCCGCCCCGAGACGCGGCTCGGCTCGCTCGAAGGCGCCGCGGCGTGGTGGAACGGCGCGGTGCCCGACGACTCGCTGCGCGGCCGCGCGGCCGTCGTGCTGCTCTGGAGCGACGCCGACCCGCGCGCCGCCGCGGCGCTCGCCACGCTCTCGGCCTGGCACGCGGCGTACGCCCCGCTCGGCGCGCGCGTGATCGCGGTGCACGTGCCCGAGTACGCGTACGCGGCCGACACGGCGGTGGCCGGGAGCATCGTGCGGCGCGAGCGGCTCGCGTTCCCGGTCGCGAGCGACCCCTCGGGCGCGATCGCCGCGCGCTTCGGCGGCGCGACCGAGGGGCCGCGCGTCGTCGTCGCGGACGAGACGGGCCGGGTCGCCGCCGACGCCGTCGCCGACCTCGCGCCCGCCGAGGCGGCGTTGCGCGCGTGGGCGGAGCGGGCGCGCGGCGCGGCGCCGCCGGCGCTCGCCGTCCCGGCCCTGCCCGCGGTGCGCACGGTGCGGCTCGGCGCGGGCCACGCGACCGACGGGCCCCTGAAGGGCCTGCCCGCCGGCTTCGAGGGCGTCTTCACCGCCGAGTTCCGCTACCAGGAGCAGGGGCGGCGCTGGGCCGCCTTCCCGGTCGGCGGCTGGCGCGTGCGGGCGGACGGGCTCGAGGCCACCCGCGGCGGGGCGGCGAACTTCGCGGCCATTCGTTATAGTGCGGCCCGCGCCGGCGTGGTCGTGAGCCCGCCGCCCGGCGCGCGAGCGAGGTTGTGGATCCTGCTCGACGACCGCTGGCCGCCGCCGGAACGGCGCGGCGCGGACGTCGCGGCCGGACAGGAGGGAGCGGCGTACGTCGAGTTCGCCGCGCCGGGGCTCTACTGGATCGAACAGGGTCGGGGCGAGCGGGTCCTCAAGCTCTCGCCGGGCGAGCCCGGCGTCACGCTTCACGCGCTGGTGTTCGAGGACGCGGACGAGTGACCGGAGCCCCGTGAAGGAGCGACGCGATGCCGCTGTGCATTTACCTCTGCTACACGCCGGGCTGCCAGACCAAGATGGAGCGCTGGATGCCGACCGCCGAGGAAGGCTCGAGCGCGAAGATGGAGTGCCCGCGCTGCGGCGTCGTGATGCAGTGCGCCTGGACCGGCACGCAGGTCAAGACGCCGAACCTGAAGGACGTCGCCGACCTCAAGCGCTGAGCGACCGCGCTCCCGTGCGACCTCCGGCGCCGCTCGACCCGCGACTGCGCGCGGCGCTCCTCGCGTGGTTCCGCCGCCACGCGCGCGACCTGCCGTGGCGGCGCACGCGCGACCCGTGGCGCGTGTGGGTCTCCGAGGTGATGCTGCAGCAGACCCAGGTCGCGACCGCCACGCCCTATTACGAGCGGTTCGTGGCGCGCTTTCCCGGCCCCGACGCGCTCGCCGCCGCGCGCGCCGACGAGGTGCTCGCCGCGTGGGCGGGCCTCGGCTACTACCGCCGCGCGCGCTTCCTGCACGAGGCCGCGCGCACCGTGGTCCGCGAGCACGGCGGGCGCGTGCCCTCCGACCCGGCCGCCTTCGCCGCGCTGCCCGGGGTCGGCCGTTACACCGCGGGCGCGGTGGCGAGCATCGCCTTCGGCGCGCCGCTGCCCGTGCTCGACGGCAACGTCGCGCGCGTGCTCGCGCGCTGGACCGCGCGGCCACTTCAGATCAAGCGCCCCGCCGACGCGAAGGCGCTGTGGGCGATGGCGGCCGCGCTGCTCGAACCTCCGGGCGCGCCCGCGAGGAGCCCCGGCGACTGGAACCAGGCGCTGATGGAACTGGGCGCCACCGTCTGCACGCCGCGCGCGCCGCGCTGCGCCGCCTGCCCCGTGCGCCGCGGCTGCCGCGCGTTCGCGCTCGGCAGGCCCGAGGCGTTCCCGCCGCCCGCGGCGCGCCGCGCGCCGGAGCGGGTGCGGCGCGCGGTCGCGATCGTCGTGCGCCGCGGCCGGCTGCTGGTCGCGCGCCGCGAGGGCGCGCTGCTCGACCGGCTGTGGGAGCCGCCGGGCGTGGATCTCGCGAAGGGCGAGCCCGCGGCGAACGCCCTCTCGCGAAGGCTCGCCGGGCTGGGAGTGCGGGCGGCGCTCGCCGACACCGGCGTGCGCGTGCGCCACGTCATCACCCATCGCGCGATCGAGGTCGAGTTGTGGCGCGCCGAGCCGCGCGAGACGCCCCGCGCGGGGAGCGCGCTGCGCTGGGCCGACGCGCGCGGCCGCGACCTCGCGCTCACCGCGCTCGCCCGCAGGGCGTGGGCCGCGTGCGACGGCGGGGCGCTCGTGTATGCTGCGCCGCCGAAGCCGTCCGCCGCCGCCCGGCGGACCGCGCGAGCGCGGCGCTGAGCCGCGGCGCGCGAGGAATTCGTTTGGCGAACGCCGTTTCCGGTGGCAGTTTGTCACGCCTGTCCGATGCGCTGGCCGTCCCCCGAGCCGGGGACCTGACGGAACCCGAACCGAGCCGGTACCCGTGGACCATCCGGTAACGAACCAGATCGAGACCGAAGGACTGCTCATCGCCAGCGCGACCGACGTGGGTCGCAAGCGCTCCGGCAACGAAGACTCGCACGCGCTGTGGATCAGCGAGGACGCCGCCGTACGCGCGAAGCACGGCATGCTGATGGTGGTGTGCGACGGCATGGGCGGCGCGAGCGCCGGCGAGGTCGCGAGCCGGCTGGCCGTGGACACCGTGGTCGAGCGTGTCCGCGCCGCCGACCCGGCCGACCCCTCGGGGGCGCTGCGCGCGGCCGTCGAGGCCGCCAACGACAAGGTCCACGCGCAGGCGAGCGCGAACGCCGACCAGCGCGGCATGGGCACGACCTGCACCGCCCTGCTCGTGCGCGGGCGCGAGGTCTGGATCGGGCACGTCGGCGACAGCCGCGCGTACCTGGTGCGGAACGGCAAGATCCACCGGCTGACCAAGGACCACTCGCTGGTCGCCGAGCTGGTCGAGAAGGGCCACCTGACCGAGGCCGAGGCCAAGCACGACCACCGGCGCAACGTGGTCACCCGCAGCGTCGGCGCGCTCGATCACGTGCAGGTGGACGCCGAGCGCGCGGTGGACCAGCTCAAGCCCGGCGACGCGCTGGTCGTGTGCAGCGACGGCCTGCACGGGCAGGTGACCGACTACGAGATCGGCATGATCGCCGGCGAGCAGCCGCCCGCCGAGGCGTGCGCGAGCCTCATCGACCTCGCCAACGAGCGCGGCGGCCCCGACAACATCACGGCCGTCGTGGTGCGCGTGGCGGGCGGCGCGCCGGCGGCGGCCGCGGGCCCGGCCCCGGCGAAGGCGCACGGCGAGGAGCCCGCGCGCAAGCTGCCGCCCAAGATGGGGCTGCTGGTCGGCGCGGCGATCGCGATGACCGCGCTCGTGGCGGTCGTGGGCTGGCTGCTGCTCGGCCAGCTCAAGCAGCCCGCGGGCGACGGCGGCGGGGCGACCCGGCCCGGCGAGGTCCCGACGGCGACGGCCCCGGACACCGGGGCGCCGTCCGGCGGGCCCGCGACCGGCGGGACGCCGCCCCCGGCCGAGGAGCAGGCGGCCGCCGCGCCCGAGGAAGCGCCGCCGGCCGCGAGCACGCCCACGCCCGCGGCGACGCCGCCCGCTGTGGTGACGCCCGCGCCGAAGCCGGCCGTGGCCGCGACCGCCGGCAAGCCCGGCACGGTGCGGCTGACCACGCGTCCCTTCCAGCCCAGCACGTTCTTCGTCAACGGCGAGCCCGAGGCGTTCGACGTCGGCTTCATCTCGAAGTCGCTCGCCGCCGGCGAGCACGTGATCCGCGTCGAGGGCATCAACGGCGGCGCGGTGGACGTGCCCGTGCGCATCGAGCCGGGCGCGAGCTACTCGCTCGTCGCCGAGTTGCCGCACGCGGGCGGGCTCGGCAGCATCGAGATCAGCCTCGCGGGCGCCTCGCGGGCGCAGGTGCAGGTGGACGGCGCCCAGTATCCCGAGCCCGCGCCCTGCACGGTCCGCGGCCTCGTGCCCGGGCCGCACCGGATCGTCGTGCGGGCGAAGGGCGCGGCCGGCCAGGGTCCGGCCGAGGTGTCGGTCACGGCGGGCGCGACGGCGCGGGCGGAATACCGGTTCGGGAACGGGCGCTGAGGACCCGGGCGGCGGCATGGCTTCCCCGGAGTCCCGCGATTTCGGCCCGTACGTCCTCGAGAAGCTGATCAGCGGCGAGGGCGGGCAGGGGCTCGTCTACCTCGCGACGCACAAGGCGCTCGAGAAGCGCGTGGTCATCAAGATCCTCAAGGACCACCTCGCGAAGCACGAGAGCTTCGTCGAGCGCTTCGCCGCCGAGGCCTCGCAGCTCGCCAAGATGGACCACGCGAACATCGTGCGCGTGCGCCAGACCGGGCCGATGGGCGAGGCGTTCTTCATCGAGATGGAGTACGTCGAGGGCTGGGACCTCAGCACCTGGCTCAAGGAGCACGGGCGGCTGCCGGTCGAGATCGCGGTGCTCGTGCTGCAGCGCTTCGCCGCCGGGCTCCAGCACGCCCACGACCGCTCGATCATCCACCGCGACGTCAAGCCCGGGAACGTCATGCTGACGAAGACGGGCCAGGTGAAGGTGCTCGACTTCGGCCTCGCCCGCGACATGGACAGCGACGGCCGCAGCACGCCCGGCACGCTGATGGGCACCTACGCCTACATGTCGCCCGAGCAGGTGGACGGCGAGGAGGCGACGATCGCGTTCGACGTCTACGCGCTCGGCGTCGTCGCGTACCAGCTGCTCTCGAACCGGATCCCGTTCGAGGGCACGATCGCCACCGTCTGCATGAAGATCAAGAACGAGGAGCCGGCGCCGCTCGACAAGCTCTGCCCCGAGGCGCCGCGCGACCTGGTGCGCCTCGTGCAGCGCATGATGGCGAAGAAGGCGTCGCAGCGGCCGCGCGACATGCGCGAGGTCGAGGAGGCGCTGCGCGAGGTCGCGAGCCGGATCGGCATGCGCTCGAGCGAGGACCTCCTGCCGCGCTACGTGGAGGATCCCGAGGGCACGGTGGCGAAGATGGCGCGCCGCCGCCTGACGCGCCGCTGGCGCCCGGTCGCGTTCGCGGCGGCCGCCGTCGTGGCGCTGCTCGCCGTGGGAGCCGCGGCCGTGGCGCTCCTGGGCGGCCGCGGCGCCGGGCGGCC